>CAYLIO010000033.1:0-13983 GCA_964383655.1 uncultured Clostridia bacterium
ATAACAATTGCTTGTTTTTGTAAGAGTAAATTCAACTCTTCTTCCGCCCTCCTACACAGTGGAAGTAAACTTTCTACTTCACGGGGCTTTTTAAGCCTCGATAAAATTCTGTCCGAGCATAAATTTTGCCCGATAAATCCGCTTATATGATTTATGCGCGTGAAAAATATCGGTGCATCCCGGCTATGCCGGAATGCACCGATATATGCTGTATTTTTTTGCGAGTTAATTTTACCTGCGGCAGATAACTTGTCTTATGCAACCGCAGAAAGATTGCTCGAGGTGACTGTATAAGAATACGTAACGGAAGCCTCTCCGGAACTTGTCGTGTACTCAAATTGAATGATGTCCCCGCTTCGTACGGTAAGCGCTATATCATCAAGATTGAAAGTGCGCGTAATATAGTATGTTACATCGTTGATTATTACTGCATCAATAATATCGCCTTCTTTTATGCCGAGACTGGATGCAATACCTGACACTTCACTTACGACCACATCTTCCTCTATGCTTCCGAAACCTGTAGAAGAGTCATATACATATTTTGAGTTTTTTGATGTAACCTCATCTATCCCGAAATCGACGGCATAAGCACCGCTTGTCGTGTCATCCCCATCTTCCGAATAAGCAATTATGGAGTCTGCAGTCCCCGTCACTGTCTCGAGAGGGATCGCATAATTGATGCTCTCATCCGTGGCGCTTCCGGAATTTACGATTCCTATCAGCTCACCGCTTGAATTAAACAGCCCTCCGCCCGAGTTTCCGGTGTAAACTACGGCATCGATTCTTAATGATCTGTATGTGCGAGTCGTGTTGTCTATGGCAAGATATACGGTATCGTTATCCGTGCTTATTATTCCCTTGGTTACACTCAGACCCTTATCATTGGCATTTCCCACCGTTATTGCAGTTTCTCCCACATGATAACCCGAGGCAAGCGTAACATCATCCGCAGCTTCATTTACGGCAAGAATATCCGCGGTGTCGCAGCGCAGCACTGCAATGTCCTTCGATATGGACCCTCCGACATATTCCAGCTCGATACCGTAATCGCCGTAATCATAATAGGGATAACCATATTGGGTTCCGGATTGTACAGGCTCCGACTCGCTGCCGTAGAGATAGCCCACTATCCTGCGAGCTATTTTATCCGGTTGTTCAGACGTGACTGCATCATTATCGAAAACGACATGGTAATTCGTAACAATATATGTATATGCAGATCCCATTGAATAAATTACGCCGCTGCCCGAGCCCGTGACATAATAATAGCTCGGCTGCCCCCAATTTCCCGGACCGCTGCTATACGAAGTCGTCACAAATTCAGTATATATTTTAACGCAGGAAAGAAGCGTCTTATTTATATTTGAGGTAATCGAAGCGTCGCTGAAAGTGAGATAGTATTCCAAAAAATCGGAAAAGCTAATATCTTCTCCTATCTCTTCAATATATTTTTGATACAGCGCTTCCACCAAATCTTCTGTCGAATAATCCACATCTATCGTGTTGATGCTTCCGTCTGAATAATATATAACAAAACCGTCTGCCGAATATGAAATGTTCGTCACGGTAACATCATCGTCCGAGCAAGCCGCAAACACGGGTACTATGGCTAAGACCACCGCACAGAGCACTGTCGCAATTATTCTCGTCAATCTCATATTAACCTCCTTGATACATACTTTACGCCGATATTGTTTAACGTATATTAAATCTATATGAAATTTTTCACGTAAAAGCGTGAAAAACGGATAAGTTCGCACTATCGCCAAATTTCCCTTAAAAAGACCCGTTGCGGGCCGAATAAATCAAAAGGAATGATCCAAAACCGGGCTTTTGTCGCAACGATTCGGTCATTCCTGAAAATTATGCTATGAATATATAAAGCTTCTACAGTCTTACGCATGTCTCTTTATCGACCCTATTCTGAACGCGCGCTTTGCAGAAGTTTTGGCTTCGCGATCCTGCCTGTCCCCATTCTTCTCCTCAGCAGAAACTTCCGCGAATGCTTCGGGGATGACGGAAAGGGGCGCATCGCCTGTCGTTGCCGGCAATCCGCCCGACTGAACGACTACGGCGTTAGGCTTACCCTCGACCGACTTGTACCTTTCATATGACTTGGCACAGGGATTCTTCTCCTCTTTATCGCAAACCATGCAAAAAGGCGCATATTTGCCGCAAAGGTCACATCCTAAGTACTCGCTGGCTAAATACTTGTCGACATCTATTATGGCCTGAACCACGGCCTGCTCGGATATGCCGACGGAGTCGATCATAGGCACCACCGTTTTATACCGTTTGCTTATGCAATATGCGGTAACGCAGGGGTTGTCTGCCCATTTGCTGCAGAACTCGCAAAAATCTGCGTATTCGCCGCATATGTTTCTTCCGGCATCCTCATACGCCAAATATCTGTCAGCATCTATGATCTGCTGCATGGAAAAAGCATCGTAATGCAATGCGCTCATGATTCTGTCCGGTCTGCTTTTATCCCACATATCGCTTCCCCCTTATTTTTTTACTGCGACGAAAACATTAAAATTTGGTGACTTTGAGTTTACTCAGGATTTCATTGTATTTATCCTTTATGAACGTAATGCTGTCCGGAGTCGTGACGGCGGCAGTCCCTCCGGCCACGCCGCAGCGCAGAATATCTTCCATCGATCCGCCTCTGCAAAGCGCGAAAGCCGCTGCCGCAACCATAGCGTCTCCCGCACCTATAGTCGAGTTCACGGCAACATTATTGCTCTTGCAATACAGCCTCGTCTTCCCGTTCGTAAGCACGGCTCCGTCTTTGCCGAGAGAAAGAAGCACATATTTTGCACCTCTTTTCAAAAGCTCGTTGCAACCATAGATTATATCTTCATTGCTGCTTATCTTTATGTTGAACGTACTCTGCATTTCGGCGAGATTGGGCTTGACCAAGTCAACTCCTTGCTCGAGAGCCGAAAGCAGTCTCTCGCCCGATGCATCTACTATCTTCTTTACGCCTTTCGGAACGGCGCCGAGTACATCTCCGTAATATGCGGGAGTCATGCCTCTCGCAATTCCGCCGGATAAAATCACCGCCTCGCTTTTCGGAGAGATCCTGTTGACAAGAGTTATAAGCTCTCTTTTTTTCTCATCGCTCACCTCGGGACTCAAATCGTCCGCTTCCGTGAGCATGGACCTGCTGTCTACAAATTTATAGTTTTCTCTGACTCTGCCCGGACACCATACAAACTTATATGGCACGTTCTCGTAGTGCAGTTCTTGCTCGAAAAGTTTGCCGTTGTCCTCATACATGAATCCGGTCAAATAGACATCGGCCCCGAGCCTCTTCAGCCCGCGCGCCGAATTTATCGCTTTTCCGGTATAGAATATGCGTTTATTCAGAATATTGTTTATCTTACCCACGCTCAGACTGTCAACTTCCATGTTAACGTCTATGCACGGACTCAGGCAAATAGTCAGTATCATCTCAATTTCAAATAGTAAACACTTCAGCATTTTAAGAAGCCGCTTAAAAAAACGGCTTCCGTATCTTTACATCGAAATCATCTGCAGCGTCTCGTAGAGCTCATAATTGAACTTCTTTTTCATATTAACCGCTTCGATGATATCCATATCGATTATTTCGTTCTTGCGTATTCCTACCACTCTGTTTCCGATGCCTTCATTGAGAAGGCGAACGGCCTTGTTGCCGAATTGAGCAGCGAGCATTCTGTCCGCCATGGACGGAGAACCGCCGCGCTGAATGTGCCCTATCGTTGTAGGCCGGACAGAATAAGTGGTTATGGACTGAAGCTGTTTGGCAAGTTCATCCGCAGAGAATACGCCCTCGGCGACAACGACGATGTTGCTGTGCTTTCCGTTTGCGCGTGATCTGTTGATCCTCATCACGATATCGTCCAGATCAAAAACGACCTCGGGCACCACTATTATTTCCGCGCCGCTGGCAATTCCCGCATAGAGCGCTATGTCGCCGCAACGTCTGCCCATTACTTCGACGACAGAGATGCGCTCGTGTGAAGTCATGGTGTCTCTGAGTTTGTTTATGACATCTATGCACGTATTCACGGCAGTGTCAAAACCTAAAGTATAATCGGTGTACTCCAAGTCGTTGTCTATCGTACCCGGAATTCCTATGGTGGGTATCGAGTATTCTTCGGAGAGAATTTTAGCTCCTCTGAAGGAACCGTCTCCGCCGATAACTACCAGCCCTTCGATTCCTCGCGCCTCAAGCGTTCTTACGGCCTTCTTCTGCCCGTCTTTGGTGAGCATCTCAAGGCATCTCGCAGTACGCAGCACAGTGCCGCCGCGCTGTACAATGTCAGACACCGAACGCATATCCATGGACTTCATCTCATCATCGATGAGACCCTGGTAACCGCGCTCGATCCCGTAAACTTCCATTCCGAAATAGATTGCGCTGCGGACTACCGATCTTATGCAGGCGTTCATTCCGGGGGCATCTCCGCCGCTTGTAAGCAAGCCTATACGTTTCATATAAACCTCCAGACTCAAATATTAAGTCTATATTTAACTTTTTGCGGTGCTTTAACATCAGGCAGTCATAACTGCCTTACCCCCTTTCATTTACAGCACGCTATCCTAATGACTTTATCTGAGTAGATATTTTATCAAATTATTTGTAAGATTTCAATAATTTTTTAGTGGAATAAGCTATTTGGTCCCATTTTGCCTATTTCAAACAAATTTCACGTCACTTTCGCCGAGGAAAGTCGAAAGTTCGGCCATAAGCCCTCGGCAATAGTTGACCCCGTTGCTTACTCTGTACTTCTTATCTCCGCGCTTTATGGCACAAGACGTCTCCCCCTCATAGTTCTCGAGCATGGAGAGCAGCTCTTCGAAATCTTCATCGGATAACGCGGTAGCGTTAAGCCAGAGCGTCCCGCTATTTTTCGCATCTTTTGCGCCGTCTGTTTTTTCAGAACTTCGAGCCGAGGTATCGAACGGCAGTATCGTATCGATGATTATTTTCGGTTCTCTGCTTCTTAAATCGAATTTTCCGAAAATTCTGACAATTTTGTCGTTTATTATTAAACTTCTGTACTTTTCGTACGGCACGGAGAACACGAGGCATTGAACGGAACCGTAGACATCCTCAAGCTTTATTTCAGCCATGTTGTTGCCGTTTTTGGTCATTCTGCGCCTTATTGCAGTTATGACGCCGCCCATTGTCACCGTCATTCCTTCGCTTAACGAGTTATATGTCCTCTCGCCGTCCTCATCCTCCACATAGTCGTCCAGCATGGAACAGTCGAAATTGCAATCGGAGAAAGCGCTCATATACTTTTCGAACGGATGCCCGCTCACATACACTCCCAGCACCTCTTTTTCTTTCGACAGCTTCTCGCTCGGCTCGTACTCGGGAATATTCGGATATTCGACGCTGAGTTTCTCTTCCGGAAGAAAATCCCCGAACAGACTCATCTGCGCGCCGTCCTTCTCCTTTGCGATTTTGACGGCGCGCTGATAGAGCAGCTCGTACACTTGTATGAGCCGCGAACGGTACACGCCGAACGAGTCAAACACTCCGGCATAGATAAGCCCCTCTATCATGCGCTTGTTGAGCATCGCGGCGCAACGTGAAATAAAGTCGGGGAAATCAGAAAAATCGCCGTTTTTATTCCGCTCTTCTATTACCTGATCAATGGCAGCCTGTCCCGTGCCTTTAAGCGCCGAAAGGCCGAAACGAACGCCGTTGTCTTCGACAGAGAACACCGTTTCGCTTCTGTTGATGTCGGGCGGGAATACCTTGTACCCCTTTCCCTTCAAATACATTACGTACTTGGTTATTTCATCCGCTTTATTCAGCCTGTTGTTTAATATTGCGCAGATGAACTCTTTGACATAGTATTTTTTAAGCCAAGCCGTCTGGTAAGCAAGCGTAGCATACGCGGCGGCGTGCGACTTGTTGAACGCGTATTTCGCGAAGTTCTTCATATCCGCAAAAATCTTTGACGCCGTCTCCTCGGAAATACCGTTTGCAACGCACCCTTTTATATATGTGCCTTCTTTTAAATCGCTCATCCCGCCGTATATGAATTTTTCGCGCTGAGCCATAAGCGCATCTATGTCTTTTTTACCCATCGCACGGCGCACGACATCAGCCTCGCCGAGCGAAAAGCCGGCGAGGTCCCTGAAAATACGCATTACCTGTTCCTGATAGACAGGTATGCCGTACGTAACTTTCAGGATCTTCTCCTCCTGCGAACAATCATACGTTATGGGCTCCGTGCCGTGCTTCCTGTTGCAGAAGGTGTCTATAAACTGCATGGGTCCCGGGCGATACATGGCGACGCCCGCTATAAGATCTTCCAGACAGTCGGGTTTAAGCTGACGCATGAACCCTTTCATGCCGCCCGCTTCGAGCTGAAACACCCCTTCCGTATCCCCGTCGGATATGAGCTCATACGCGCCGGCGTCGGCGTATCCTATTTTATGAAAATCTATTTCGACGCCGTGATTTTTCTTTATGTAGTCGATGCACTTCTTTATATCTGTCAGAGTCACGAGCGCGAGGAAGTCCATTTTGAGCATTCCCAGCGACTCAATCTCTTTCGCGACGTACTGCGTGGTTATGTCTTCGCCGTTTCTTGAAAGCGGAACATTGTCGGATATACGTTTTCGGCATATTACGACGCCGGCCGCATGCATTCCCGTCTGTCTGGGCATGCCCTCGATTTTACGCGCCATCTCAATGACGGAATGCAGAGTCTCGTCATGTTCGTACAAATCGCAGAATTCAGGATTGCGCACCGCCATAAGCTCGCTGAGCTTGTTCTCTTCGTCTTTTCTTCTCTCTTTGTCGGTCTCAGCCTGTACCCTTTGACGCACCTTTTCGATATTGAGACCCAAAAGGTCGCTTATGGAAGTTTTTCCGTCCATAATCTTGGTCAGTCTGTCTGTCTCGGAGTACGGTACCCGCATGACCCTTCCGACGTCCTTTATGGCATTCCTTGCCGCCATTGTACCGAAGGTCACAATCTGGCAAACGTTCTCCGGATTATACTTTCTGCGCACGTATTCTATAGTCTCGTCACGCCTCTCGGTACAAAAGTCTATGTCGAAGTCCGGCATCGATATGCGGTCGGGATTGAGAAACCTTTCAAACAGCAAATCGTACTGAAGCGGTTCCACGTCTGTAATCCCTAAAGAATAGGCTACTATCGAACCTACCCCGGAGCCGCGCCCGGGCCCTACCGGAATCCCCTGCTCCTTGGACCAGTTAATGAAATCCCAGACTATGAGATAATACTCCGCAAATCCCATATTACATATGATGCCGAGCTCATAATCCGCCCTGTCACGCTGAACGGCCGTCACTTCCCCGTACCTGTCGGAAAGGCCTTTGCTCGTCAGCTTTCTCAGAAATTCCTCGGGCGTGCTGCCGTCATCGGGAATATACTGCGGTATCAGCGTCGTGTCTCTTACAGGAATTCCCTTGGCATCCAGATCGAACGCCGGCTCATTCACCTTGTCCGCGATGACAAGCGTATTGGAGACAGCTTTCGGCCATTTTGCAAACAGCTCAGCCATCTCGTCCCCGCTTTTGAAGTAGAACTCGTCGGTTTGCATCTTTAACCTGTCCGGATCGTCGAGTGTCTTCTTCATTTGGATGCACATGAGCACGTCTTGCATTTCGGCATCCTCTTTTTTGAGGTAATGCACATCGTTCGTCGCGACGATCTCAGCTTTTATCTCGTCTGCAAGCCGGATGAGATGAGGCAACACCCGCTTCTGCTCATCCAAGCCGTGATTCTGGATCTCTATATAAAAATCATCGCCGAATACGCTCTTGAGATAGAGAGCGAGCTTCTTTGCCCCTTCGTAGTCGCCGTTTAAAATACGTGCCGGGATACCGCCGGCAATGCATGCAGAAAGACAGATAAGACCTTCCGAATGCTCTTTGAGCACCTTATAGTCTATCCTCGGCTTGTAATAATAACCGTCCACGAAAGCCATGGAGTTGAGTTGCACGAGGTTTATGTACCCGGTCCTATTCTTGGCAAGAAGTATAAGATGTTCCGCCGTCTTCAAAGTTTTATCGCGCATGTCCTGCGTTATATAAAACTCGCAGCCTATAATATACTTTATCCCCGAAGCAGCCGCTTTCTCTGCAAAATGAAGCGCACCGTACATATTGCCGTGGTCGGTAACGGCCACGGCTTTTATGCCGTTTTGTTTGCAATGGCTTATTAAATTGTCAATTTTGCATGCACCGTCCAAAAGCGAATATTCGGTATGAAGATGCAGATGTACAAAATCCGTCATTTAATTATCCTTTTGTACTGAAATCGCTAAAAAGCTTCATGTCAGTCCTTATCCAGCGCGGCAGATATATCCGTAAGTTTTCTAAGCCTGTGGTTTAAACAGCTCTTGGATATTCCGAGCCTGCGAGCGAGCTCCTGCAAAGACGCATTCTTGTCCGCAAGCCTTGCCTGCGCAACGGAAAACAGATTCTCGTCCAACGCCTGCAGTCCTATGGTAGAGCGAATGACTTCAATTGCTCTGACCTGATTTACGGACGCCGTGACAGTCTTGTCTATATTGGAAACGGAGCAGTTGCTCACCCTGTTTTCGTTATTGGAATTACCTTTAAGCCGGACTATTTCCTCAAGCTTTTCAAGCGAAGCTTTAGCCCTGAATAGGTTAAGAACGGACGCTATCGCCTCCTTGCTCTTGAGATAAACGACCGCGCTGTCTTTGCGCATGACGAGCTTTGCGAGCACATCGAATGAACACAAAAGATCGCAAAAGTCTCCCGCCGTAATTCTGCTGCGGAACACTATCTCGAAGTGATACCCCGTCCTGCTGTAACTCTTAATGTCAGGCACGGTACAGCTCCCGCCGCCGAGAAACGCACCCATAATATACGCTGCAGCTTTTTCCTTAACCTCACAGATACCTTCGTCGAGCGTGAAATTGACAAAATAACCCTCGCTGTCGCATCCTATAATCCCGAGCTCTGATAGAAGCACCGACGTCTTTTCGCTCACGCACGAGATAACCGACTTATCTCTCCCGCTGGATACATCCGAACGCGAACTGAAGGCGTCCAAACTTATACCGAGCTCGTTTTCTATTATCTCGGAAAAGAAATCCGCCGCCGCCCGGCTTTCGGTATAAAGCTCAAATCCGTAGTTGCCGTTTTCCGTTATAAGCGCACCGCTTGTCCTTATAAATGCCGAAAGGGCGGCAAGAATTTCATCCCTGCCTCCCGTAAAATTCTCTATTATTTCGGTCTTGATCTCTTCGGTGAAGTTAGTCATGTCTAAAAAAGGTTTACACAAAAAAATCTGAAAAAACTAAAGCTCCTACACATGCCGGCGCTTATACTCGGAAAAACGAAACTTCGGCTCCCTGCCATCAATGTTATCTATCCTGTCAATCGGAATTCCTGAACGTGAAATGACATCCTCGGCTATCTTGGTATCTCCCACTCTGGCAGCCGAATGCGCGTCTGAATCGATGATAAAGCGCACATTTGTCTTTGCGGCAACATTTGCAAGATCTTCAGCCGAAATATGATATTTTTTAGAATTTATCTCAAAATACGTTCCGTAGTCCGCACAGCACTTGGCAACTTCGACGGGATCGCAAAAACTCCTGAAGCCTACATGCGTGAGAATATCCACGGGATTGTTTTTCACAACCCCTGCTAAAGCCTTAGTCGTCGTTTTGACAAGTCTTTCAGACGGCTTTATATGCAGTTTCGTAACCATGTAGTTTTTAATGGCAAGGTTGAAAAAATCCCCTATGCTCTCGTACCACAGCGCCTCATGCAATCCGCACAGATAAATATCGAAATACTTAAAATCGCTCTCTTTCATGTCGGTGTGCCCGTCGCGGGATATGACATTACTCTCCATTCCCATGAGCACTTTAATACCCGTAGCCCTTTCGGCTTCCGTACACTCAAGACGCAGCGCCTCAAGTTTTCTTCGTCTTAAACCGAACACGATATGGTTGAAACCGTGATCGGTTATGGCGACTGTCTTAATTCCGAGTTTCGAAGCCGCCAAAACATTTTCCATGACGGTGTTTTTACCATGCGAATACGGTGTATGAGTGTGATAATCTCCGGTTAAAATCATTATATGAAAATCTCCGTTCTAATCTTACCGTATATAGGTTCAAAAAACAATCCGATTCAATTTATAAAAACCTTACGTCGATTTCGATCGTAATTTATTCTCTTAATCATCCTATTATGTCACGCATAGTACAATGCAAAGGCATAAAAACTCATTAAAATCCGGCTTTTGGACTATAAAAATATGCAGCAAACGATAGTTTTTGTATCAAAAAAAAGTTGCTTTGAATGATACGAAACGCGTGTCGAAAATTTAAGCGATACGCTTTTTCTGCATACCCTTCCGCCATTTATATCCTATCATTTTTAATCTTATTTTTCAATTGTTTCGGCAAACTTAATTTAAAGGGGCTTTTTTCGCTTTGAAAATTTCGGATGTAAAAACACATCCCCTTCCTTTATTCGCTTCTGTCTTACGCATGTTTTTTATGCTCAAAAAACGCAGAATAAGGTACAATTTGTAAGACTTTTTTATCTTTCGCTTTTTTAGTTCTAATGCTGCCTTTACTCGTCTGCGTCTTCATCCGGAATATTTACGTTGTGGTAAATGCTTTGCACATCGTCCAACTCGTCGAGTTTATCTAACATCTTTTTAAAGGTTTCTAATTTATCTTTATCAAGCGTTATATAGTTTTGAGGAATCATTTTGATATCCGCTTCAAAGAAACTTACGCCTTTGTTCTCCAAATACGAGCGGACGGCAGAGAAGTTATCGGCTGAGCAGAACACCTCATACGCATCGTCCTGCACGGTATAATCGTCCGCACCGGCATCTAAGCAGTATTCCATCATCATATCCTCGTCTAAGCTTACCGTTCTCTCGACGACAATATAACCTTTTTTGTCAAACATATAGGACACGCAGCCGGAATTTCCGAGCGAACCGCCGCATTTCGACATCGTTGAGCGAATATCGCCTGCCGTCCTGTTATTGTTGTCCGTAAGCGTGTTTATAATAACCGCCGAACCACCCACGCCATATCCTTCATACGTCAGCTCTTTATAATCCTTGTCTTTAAGCTCGCCTGCCGCTTTAGCTATGGAGCGCTTTATGTTGTCGTTAGGCATGTTGGCGGCTTTTGCTTTTGCGATTACGTCGGCAAGCTTGCTGTTGGTATCCGGATTGGGATTGCCCTTCGCTGCTACGGCAAGCTCCCTTCCGAGCTTTGTGAACATTGCACCGCGAGCAGCATCCGTCTTGCCCTTTTTAGCCTGTATATTGTGCCATTTTGAATGTCCTGACATATTTATTTACCTCGAATTAAAGTGATTTTGCATCGCTTAAGATATACATCAAAATCCCCGCCGAAACCGCTGCGTTCAGACTTTCGCAAGACGAGCGCATCGGAATCTTCACCGTGTACCTTGCTTTCTCGCGAACGGCGCTGCTTATTCCGTCGGCCTCGCTGCCTATACAGAGGCAGAATTTTTCCGGCGGCGTAAACGAAAATACATTCTCTCCTTTCATATCCGCGCATATAATCGGCGTACCTGACAGCGCTCTTAAAGTCTCTTCTGCGCTACCCTGCATTATTTCTGTAAAGAACACTCCGCTCATGCTCGCTCTGACGCTCTTGGGCGAGAACGGGTCCGTGCAGTTTATGAGATATATTTCGTCATATCCTGCGGCGTTTGCCGTGCGTATAATCGTTCCCACGTTCCCGGGATCTTTAAGCCCGTCCAAAAGAAGGCATTTGCCCTTCGGCGGTTTTACGCTGATGTCCGGAATTTTAACGGTGACAAGCACTCCTTGAGGAGTCTTCTCGCTCGATACCCACTCAAAGACATCATGAGATAATACTGTGGAGCCGTGAAAGACATCTGCAAGCTCCTCAGTGCAATATATCCCCGTAATTTCACAGCCCGAGCTCATGCATTCGGTCGCCATCTTCACGCCTTCCGCCATGAACTCGCCGGATATCTTTCTGTACTTTTTATCAGAAAGTGCTTTGAGCGCTTTCACTTTGGGGTTTGATCTGGATGTTATTACCATGTTTTAAAATAAAAAATTAAGCCTGTATTGCAAGGCTTAACATAATTTTTTTGCTGATTTAAATTGCCGTCTTAGCTTTTTGGGCAAGTGCAGCGAATGCGGGTGCGTCGTTCACGGCAAGATCTGCAAGAACCTTCCTGTTGAGGGTGATGCCTGCCGCCTTAAGACCGTGCATGAACTTGGAATATGAGAGCCCGTTGACTCTTGCCGCCGCATTGATTCTCGAAATCCAGAGACTGCGCATATCGCGTTTCCTGAGCTTTCTTCCAATAAAAGCATAGTTGAGCGACTTCATGACGGCTTCGCGCGCTATTCTGTATGATTTAGACTTGTTACCGAAATATCCCTTCGAAAGGCGAAATATCTTTCTGCGCTTTTTAAGCGCGTTTACTGTTCTCTTAATACGCATTGCGGTATATCCTCCTTAACCTTTGTACGGAATCATTGAGTGTACAGTAGATTCCCGGGTTGTTGAAACTAACGTGTTTTTACGCAAATTTCTCTTTCTCTTTCTGTTCTTTGTTTCAGCCTTGTGATTCTTACCGCCGTGCGTCCTCTTAACCTTGCCGGTGGATGTTAGCCAAAAACGCTTCTTAGAGCCGCTGTGTGATTTCTGTTTAGGCATTTTTTTATAAACCTCCGAAAATTTATGTTGTTATGGGAATCGCTCACGCCTTCGCGGGAGAGAGCATCATCGTAATGAACCGGCCTTCTGCCGTAGGTTTTTTATCCATCACTGCTTTTCCGCCGAGCCCTTCAAAGAAGTTTTCCATAACCTTTACGCCCTGATAAGACCTGGAATTCTCCCTGCCTTTCATTCTTATGGAAACTTTAACCTTATGCCCCGCCTCAAGGAATTTCACGCACTGCTTCGACTTCACGGCAATGTCGCCGACATCTATGGTCATAGAAAGCCGTATCTCCTTGAGCTCAACCGTCGTCTGGTTTCTGCGGTTCTCCTTATCCTTCTTGGCTTGCTCGTACTTAAATTTGGAATAGTCCATTATTTTGCATACAGGCGGATTGGCCATAGGGGATATTTTGACAAGATCAAGCTCACGGTCATAGGCGAGTTGCTGCGCCTTGGCTATAGGCATAACTCCGACCATGCTGCCATCGCTGTCTATTACCCTCACTTCTCTGTCACGAATAGCCTCGTTGATAGAATAAGATTCTTTAATAACTTTTCACCTCTCAGTTTTATTCTTTCTCTAAATCGGGCAGAGACTTTCCCCCTATTTTACGCACCTTCGTACGCGCCGGCTTACTTGCGGCCGTCCGACATGCCTTAAAGCACGACGCTCTCCTTATAAAAAACATGGATAACTCAAGGACCTTGATTTTATAGGCATTCTCCGGAATACTGCACGGATTTTTTCCTGCTGAAATTCTAGAGGCGCCACTCGTGCCAAATGAAAATAGGGTCGCAAAAGCAACCCTGAAAATAATGTCAACATAGTGCCGAAGCACTGTTAAAATACACATTATTTGCCGAAAAGAATATCCGTTCGGCGAAAGGTTCTGCCTTTGCTTTCCTCGAAAATGATACACTAAGATATACGCTTTGTCAAATATTTTTTTACGTTTTTCGCATATTCCGCATATTAGTAGAAAGATTACTTCCACTACCACAATAAATTTATGGTTAATATCCCTTACCGCCGGTAAGGAATTAGCCATATTGTTACTTAGCTGTCAGAATGATAGAGCCATCGATATAGCGGAAATTCCGCCGGACTCTGCGTCCGTTCAAAAGTGGAAGTAAACTTTCTACTTCGGATTAAAAAAGATGTGCGGTAGCACGTATCAGAGGTTGACAAAATCCCTTAATATGGGGTATAATAATGGTACAATATGAAAGGAGATTTTAAAAATGACAATTCTCCCC
>CAYLIO010000034.1:0-13967 GCA_964383655.1 uncultured Clostridia bacterium
AAATTATTTTGCCCTTCAAGTTTTTAAAAAAAGGATAAGTTGTAGCAGATAATATTATCATGGGCATGTTTTATAGATGCCGTTAAGTCGTTACTTCTTTTTTTGCTCTTCTTTAACATTGTGTTACGCCAAATTTTGTTTCACTAAGTAACATCTTCAACAAAATGTGAAATCCCGCAACTTACAGCAATATAAATAGATATAAGCGCAGAAATAAATGCGCCGCAAATCAAATCTTCTATTATAGTGAACGACACATACTCTGATTCAACACTTTCAGGCATACTGTTACATAACAAATTAAGAAACAGTAGGAAGATACACATACCGCCCAACATTGACAAGGGTGCAACAAGGCTGGATATCTCACCCCGGACTAAAAATATCGCTATTGTTGATATTATTGTAAATATAATCGCACCGGCAATATAGATAATTTTAGCTTCTTTCAATATATCTTCGTAATACTGCTCCGATGCCATTTCATCTGCCACCATTTCACCAATTGCTTGAATATTTGGCAATAACTGCTCAATATTAAGATATACCAGCACAAATATTCCTGCCATCATCAGCATACATATTACATTCGTAATAACTTTGGTGTCACCGCGTTTGCTCAGTCTATCATTTGTTGAGAAAAATATAATAAAGAGTATAATTTCTCCGGCATTTATACATAATAACGTAAGAAAAGAGAACTCCAGATAACATGCAGCAATTATTACCCCCAAGGAAAAAACAATAAACAAGACAGGTACCGGTTTAAATTTTTGTTTACTGTTTGACATTATTAGCAATACAACCAGCAACAATACCGTAGTCACAACAAACAATATATATTGCCCGGTAGCTTCCTTAAAAATATCAATGGGGAATTCTTCCCAAAATTCACAGAACTCCGGCACCCCGAAGAGCGTAGCCACACTTGATATTAAGACTGCAAGAAATGCGCACACAACAACTATTTTAAATATTGACTTAAAAAAGTTACGCATACGTTTTCTATCGGCATGTTTTCTTTTTTTTCTGTTATTCTCAGCCGCATTAAGTTGCTTTGCACGTATTTCGACCAAATGCTCGGAAAATTGCTCATCAGCTTTTTGATAGGCTAAATTAAAATAATTACTCTTCTTATCAATATCTTCAGTAGATGAATACAAATCCTGTTCTTTGTCCGTACCGAATGAATACAATGTCATTATCCAATAGATACGAGAATCGTAAGAGTCATTTGAATTAGTTATTAACAGCTCGCAATAATGAATGCCTGCCGTAAAGCACTTCTTCTCTCCGCAATAATTTACCAAAGAACCAATAACGGATCTGCGCCTGGTTGTATTTCTGTACAACCCGAGAAATTTGTCGACCGCAGCAATGAACACATTCTCCGTTTGCGCACTCAATCCCTGCTTGATATACTCAAACTTACCATCCAGATAATCGTCAATGCCGTTATCGCTATCAATGAAACCCAGTGCATCTTTAAATATTTGCCCATCACCAAATCTAGAATATCCATTTGCCGATTTGAAGAAATTTGCCCAGTCATCACAATTTACAGAAGCAAGATTTTTCATATCGATAACTTGTATATCGCTATTATCAAGTTTTAGTAACTTATCGGCTATTTGCGAAACAACAGAATATTGCCCTTTAGACAAGGCTTTATTTGCATAAAGCTTTATCTCATTCTTATACTCCTCATCGGACAATTCAAGTTGCTCAATAGCAGTCATGAACAAAGAATAGTTCATGACTGCCCTGGCCTCAGATTTTATTTTCTGAATATTTTTTTTACGTAAATCAATACCATCCGAAAAATATTTACGATTTTTAATCACATTAAGGAGTTCAACCGAGTGAGGATTCTTTATATTTTTGAAAATACAATCATACATATTCCCTATAAATTCTTTATAGAAATCCTCATTATCCGCGTTATCTATAATAAACGTAATTTTTTTAAAAAGCTCAGTCCAATAATCTTTTTTTGCTTTACTCGGTAAATTAAAAATCGCCTTGTGTAATTTCGATAATTCAGCAACTCTAAAATTTACCACCATTTCCAGTGCAGCCAACTTACCGCTCTCAGGATTACTCTTTTTTAATTCCTTCAGAGCATTGGCCCCGCGTCTGTATCCGGTACTGGTATCAGCTTTAATATCCCCCTCAATAAGCATGAGATTTTTTTCCAGTCCGAAATCAGAGGCTTTTGTAGCGACATATCCTTTAAGCTCGCTACTCTGCACATCACGTGATGTCTTTTTAATCTGCTTTCTCTCTATTTTCGCTGCAGAGATAATACCGCCGCTTTTTATAAACGGCTTTAT
The DNA here is from genome assembly GCA_964383655.1 of uncultured Clostridia bacterium. Taxonomy (GTDB): domain Bacteria; phylum Bacillota; class Clostridia; order Christensenellales; family Borkfalkiaceae; genus Coproplasma. Next base: position 2,334 of record CAYLIO010000034.1, read on the forward strand.
CAATTCTATAACTTTATCAACGAAATCGCTTTTAAAAAAGTCTACACTGCTAAGCTGAATGTTTCCGCCAACCGCTCTGGTAAGATCTGCGGGCAAAGTAGGCATATTCATCTTGTAGAGGTATATTAATGACTCCGGTTTTCGCGCTCCTATATTGATATAATATTTATATCTGCGCCACTCATTTTCAACCCATGTAGCCTTAAGGTACTCCATCTGTGAGCCAAACAATATCATAACCTTAGAAGATTGTAATGCTCTCAAAATCTTAGGCTCATAGATCTTGCCTTGAGCGCCCTGACTTTGCCCTATCGACACCGGAGAAAAGAACGCTTTCACTTTTAGTTTAGTAAGTCTATCGTACAATTCTCTCGCTTTTACACAGTCTTCCGTTTCAACAATTACTTGCTTACCTGAAGCAGTTGTTGCGCTTACAGACTGTTTAAAAGAAATAAAGACATCGTAATCCTCTTCTTTTGCAATATACTCACTTGACTGATTGAGAATATTATCAAGTTCTTTAGCCTGCTGAATATAATTATTACCCGAATCGCCTGCGGCAACTCTCTTCATTAATTCTTTAAAATAATATGATTGCTGAATGCGGTCGCGTCTCTCATCATATTTAACTCTAAAAAATGTGGGAAACTTTTTACCGTCTGCTTCACTGACATAGATTACGCCAAATTCTGCAAGAATTGCCTGCCAATACAATTCGAGACAATCCGGCTGTTCTTTTATTTTACCTGCACACAAATCAAAAGCTTCATCAAACCTTCTGCCGGATATTCTTAAATCAGCAATTTGTTCGACTACGGGCATTACATTATTGTCAATCTTCTTATATTCGTTACCGCAAAACCGGCAAATATATTTGCTGCCGCTTTCGTCTACCTGCCCGCCACATGTCAGGCATTTTTTTTGTCTTAATCTTTCGGCTAAAATATTACTGTTTTCAGACATTTACTTCACCATGTTATTCAGCTATTAATTTCCAGACTGATACCTTTTACGCATCTCTGTACAAACTCTATCGTCTTATCCGAAGGTATAGAATAATTCATCCCCTCTGCTCTTGCTCCGTTATCCAGTCGACAACCGACATTAGTACCGATGACAAAACCCTTGGAGTTAAATGCAGGACCGCCGGAATTACCGCCATTCTGAGCGCAGTCATGCATCAATAAACCATTACGAAGTCTATCGCTGACTATCCCGTTTGTTATACACGTGCCATCCCCCAAAGAATTGCCTATAATAAATATTTTCTCTCCCGTACAAACTTTCGCATAGTCGGCAAACTTAGTGACCACGGCTGTCAACGGAACATAATTCAACTTTATTACAGCAAGGTCATAAGGAGTTACAAAATACTTTCTGTCCTTTGTACCGGTAGCTATTATATTTGCCTGTACCGTTTCACCGGCAACCCTTACTTTGCACTGTGCCGCATATTCACTTTTCGAATTGAGAACCACATGCGCATTCGTTACAGCATAACCATCCGCAGAAATCAAATAGCCTGAACCACACCAAGCCTCATTTCCGTCCCGACACATTATTTCGAGTACACCGTTTACATTTTTGTCAAAAATGTTTACACCGTCATTTGCATTTTGTGCAACATTCTTATCGACTTCCTTTGTCTCCGAATAATCCTTATCGCTGAATACGTTACCACAAAATTCACACAAATATTGCCCATTCCCGATACTTTCGCACGTTCCTCCGCAAAGCGAACATTTTTTCATTATTCTACTCCTCCCCTGATCATTTTCCTCTTTCTATATCTTTTCATGGATGCGCAAACAGCACGCAATCGGCAAATTTCATGGTTTTCGTGCATGATTTTCGGGATCCCCCCGATTTTGGACGTAACTTGGCCAATGGCAGGTCTCTTTCGTAACAGAATGAGATGCCTGCAAAGGTTGTAAACAAAATTTGTCAGACCGATGTTAAAGCCTGCCCTCTTTTTTTTCGATACAGCGGATCGTGAGCCCGTGCATGTGACCCGGTCATGAAACCGAAAACATGCTCGATTGGACGGCGTGCTTTTGATTTGATCGGATTGTAAGTCTTTCTGCGCCTTTTAATCCGGATTACCCGGTCGCCCTTTTCACGGATACGAGCAGTGGCTCACCAATAGATAAGTTTCTCAAAGATTTGCGTTACGGTCAGCGACAATAAGTTTTATATCCGCAACAATATCATCGGCTTTTACAGAATCTTCCCCGTCAGCTTTTGTAAGAGCAATACGTAAATCTCCCAATTTGTTTTTAATTTTCTTATCATAATCGATAATCTTGGCCTTCTCGCTGGCAATGAGATATTTGAGTAATTCCTGTAACGCCTTTAATTTTTTAATCATCGCTTCATTTTTACCGGCTATAACTATAAGCGCGTTAATCGATTTACTGTTATGTTCGATAATCTCTCTGTCTTCTTTTGTTTGGATAGCAGTTTTTTTCTTTCTAAAAAACAGCATGATATTATTCTCCTATAAATTTTTTCCGCATTCAACACAGAATTTAGCTTCACCGGAATTGGAATGCCCGCATTTAGGACAAATTATCGGTTCTTTGCTCAATTTTTTGCCGCAGTTCGGACAGAATTTATCAGATGCTTTACAAACATAATTGCAATCCGGGCATTTAATTTCCTCTCGAGGAAGCGGATTGCCTATTACCTTTAACACTTCATAATACGCAGCCTTATCCTGAAGTTCAAGCTGACGAAGATACTTCTTGCGCTCCCACTCTTTATCATCCAACCTTTCAAGGTCCGAAAGATATTCTCTCAGTTTCTGCTGCTTTTTCTCTTCGGCGGCGGAATCCTCAATAGCATCCATATCTTCATCCAACAAGTCAAAATCTGCTATTTTAAAGTGCAACACGTTAAGTCCCCAATGATCGTTAAACAACTCATTGAGAATCACCTCTAATTTTTCGCCTATAAGCTTTTTATTTGCGGTGAACTTATCGTATGTAAGGTTATTTTCCTCTACAATCCTGAGGAACATATCGGCAAATTCAGAAGCAACTGTTTCGGAAAATCTCTTTTTGAACGCCATGAGATCAAACTCTTTTTTAGCTCCCACAACCTTTCTGTAAAACATCTCAGGATTTGATACAGAAACATCAAACTCTCCTCTTGCACCGACAGTTATCACTTTATTGCTTGCATTATCACGATATCTGAGGCGATTGGGTGTACCCCACCTGATTAATACCTGCGTATCTTTCGGTATATAAATAACTTCAACGGATAAGCCGTTTTTCCATTTTTTAGCATCTTTCCTGTCATCAAAAACATCATAAGTCCCGCTTGAATAATAGCGCAAATCACCGCCGCCTTTAATAACTATGGCATTATGTGTAATGGGTACTTCAAGCTTAGCATCAACGCTATTTACAACATCGTTTACTCTGACAAAAAGTATTTCATTGTCGTCTACTTTTGCGTTGCATAAGTTTTGATCAAATTTGATAATATTATTTTTCATTGCAGCACTCCTTAAGGTCAACAATCAAACCGTAACGATTTCAAAGTTTGCGAGGCATGTCTTAGAAGCGATTACGCCTGCTCCTATAGCATGAGCCCCGTCAAGCAATCGCTTCTTTAGTCCGGTGTTGCCAGCTTCTTTATAAAATAATTGTCAGAGACGATAAGTCCGGCGCCCATCACGGAGTCCAGCTGAGGTTCCTCCGACAGGTTAGCGGATATCTTAAGTTTCTCCTTGAAATAATCTGCTATCCCTTCCGTCTTACACAGTCCGCCGGACAGGTACACTCCGCCATGCATTAAAGCTGAAGCAACCTCGGAAGGCAGTTTGGAAATAAGGAGAATAATGTACTCTGTTATCTTGTCGATATACAGAGTAACCACGTCATATATCTGCGAGGTCGTCACGGAAACGGAAGCGGGAGCACCCGTCGTCGCATCCCTGCCTTCTACGATAGTCAGTTTATTATCGTCCGGAATAAGACTCGCCAAGCTGTTTTTAAGTCTTTCGGCCGTAAGCGTTCCGATCTTGAGATTATAATTTTCCACCATGAAGTCCATAAGGTGCACATCGATATTGCCGCCGCCCAAATTGAGACTCATTCCGGAAATTATGCCGTCCAGCGAAAAAGCTGCTATATTGGTGAGTGCATAGCCTATATCCACGCTAAGCACGGGCGAAGATTCCGTGAGCGAGACGTTATGCCCCATAACCGCCGCAAACGGCACCTGAGTGAAGCAGACCTTGCCGATATTACATGCGTCCGCAAGCGCAAAATATTTCTTCTTCAGCCAAGGCTCCGCGCCGCACGGGATAATGAACACAACCTCCGTTTTGCGCGCTCTTGAGTGCGTTATCTCTATCTTTTCCAAGAAATAATTCAGAAGATCCGCCACCACTCCGGCGTACTTTATATCGCCGTCCACGACAGGGTTTATTATATGGGTGTTCCTTGCCGCTCGCCCGGAAAGAGCGCGCGCCTTATCACCCAAAAACTTTACTTTGTATTTGTCAGAGCCGGGCAACTGTTCTATCGCGGCGCAAGTAGCCTCAGAGAGCACCACGCCGCATCCCGCCATGTAAATTTTTGTCACCCATGACCCTAAATCAATTGCTAGTTTTATCATATATCCGCTCTGACTTCCTTAAGCATTGTTCTCACAAGCGCAAGCGGCAGCCCTACTACGTTCGTATAGCTGCCATAAAACTGCTCCACCAGCCCGCCGTCTTGTATACCGTAACTGCCCGCCTTGTCCATCGGTGAACCGCCGGCCACATAATTTTTGATAAAATCGTCCGTAAGCATGCAGAACTTTACTTCCGTCCTTTCATACTTCACAAGCTTGTTATACTTATTCCTGACGCACACTCCGCTTATCACATAATGCGTCTTGCCCGAAAGGCGTTTTAATGTATTGAACGCATCCTCTTCATCTTTCGGTTTGCCCAATATCTCGCTTCCGAGCACAACAACGGTATCGCAGCCTATGACTGTACACCCTTCATGACGCTCAAAGACCTCGTCGCACTTACGTTCGGCAAGCGCACACGCAATCTTTTCGGGAAAGAGCGAAAGATTGACTTCCTCGCCGCCGCGCGGCGGATCAACTATAAAATCTGTAAGGATCTGCGCGAGCAGTTCCTTGCGGCGCGGAGATGCGCTGGCAAGAATATATTGCATAACCTGTTTACACGCCGGTAATGCCGCTTTAAAAGCGGCATTACCGGCGTGTTATTTAAAGAATTTCCAAATTTTTATGGAACGACTTCCTGAACTCCGCTCCGGAAGCCATTGCATCGCGTATTTCGAGGGATGCGTCACCCTCCACCTCGGTCTTCATTATGACCGAATCGCCTAATATGTCGCAGTTTATATCTTTCACGCAACTCGACTTGCTCCTGTCAAGGCTTTCGGCAATCCTGAGAATTACACCGAGCCTTTTGACGATCTCCATGTCTTCCTCATGCAGAATATCTTTAAACCTTGCCCAATCGTACGGGTTTATATCCTCTTTTTTATGACAGCACGCCGTAAATGCCGCCAGCACGATCTCTCTGTGGGTTACCCCGTAGAGAGTGGCATTGAGGAGCATATACCAGCTGTGACGCTGATGGTTGTAGAACTTTATACGCATACCGCAATCGTGAAGCGTAGCCGCTATTTTAAGCACTTTCAAGTACTGGCGCGGGAACTTATGCAATACGCGCAGATGCCTGAACAGTTTAACGCTGAGGCTGACTACTTGCTCTACATGTGCCTCTCCGCAATTATACCACTTTACGAGCGTCGTGAGCGAATAGCTGAGCACATCCGATATGGGCTTTTCCATAGTCGCGGGATATGCCTGGTTGAACATTATCCCTTCTCTGAGTCCCGCTCCGGATATAATGAAATTGCTTGCATTCATATGCCCGACAAACGACTTTATGATTGCAAGCGCGGCGGGCAGAATGTCGGCACGTTGCGCCGACAGCCCCTTGATCTTTTTCTTTTTATCGAGATCAAGCACTTTTATCATGTCATAGATGGGGACGAAGTCCTCCGTGAGCATGCGATAGTTGTGCACCGTATCCAGCGGATACCTGTGCACCATTCTGTTTATCTTGAACAGATTGCGGAATGAGCCGCCCACGCCTATCATCTGCACGTCCGGATCAACTTCGGAAAGCCAATCAACCTTTCTGAACTGCTCCGCCATAAACTCTTCGATTTTAGCAGCCTGTTCTTCAGGTTTCAGCTCTTCCTGCGAGAACATCTCGGTAAGCGTAACCGCACCGAACGGCAGGGAGACATGATTGAGCATGTTGCGCCTGTTGTAATAGATAATTTTTGTCGACCCTCCGCCGATTTCCAGAATAATACCCTTAGGCACATCCATGCTGTTGATAACGCCGCGATATACAAGTATTGCTTCCTCTTCCGAGCTCAGAACTTTTATTTTAAGTCCGCAGTTGGCCTGAATTTCGTCAAGGAAACTGCGCTGATTTTTTGCCCTTCTTACAGCTTCGGTTGCCACCGTTATAATTCTGCTTACTCCGCTCGCATCACACAGTCTGCGGAACATCTTGAGGGTCTTTATCGTCTCGGCTACGCGCTGGGGTTTCAAAAATCCGTCTCTATCCATATCCTGACCGAGACGAACACTCTCCTTGAGTTCATCAACGACCATAAAGCAACCTTCCGTAAAAAGATTTACGATAACGAGCCTGGCCGAGTTGGACCCTAAATCAATAATGCCAATTTTTTCCAACTTTATCTACTCCTAAAAAAAACCTACCGTGATCATACACCGTCAACATAAATATACGTTTATCTGCAGGATATTTATTTTCACGAAAAACCGACTGAAGCAGCAATAAAAAAACGCTGTACAACACCACAAAACAATAGCGGTACAGCATAAAAAAACAAAAAATCTAAAACTCTGGTTTTTTATTAATCAAAACCGCCCCAACTTAGCAGAATAATACCATAATTGTCCTTTTTTGTATAGTCAATTTTTGCAACTTTGTGCAATATGCACACATCGTTACAACGACCTGTACTACAATGCGAATAAGGAGAAAATTTAGCCGGTTTTACTCGTGTTTTGCGGGAGATCTTTGACTGCCGCGCCGGTCATCGGACAAATAAAGCGAGGGGCTATTTCCTTAAGCGGATCGATGACAAAAGGCCTGTTGAGAAAGTCATGGTGCGGAACGGTGAGCGTGTCGCCGTTTATTATTTTATCGCCGTAAAAGATTATATCGATATCCAGGGTTCTGTCGTCCCAGCGCAGAGCGCGAACGCGTTCCGCTTCGTCTTCTATGCACTGAATCGTTGAAAGGAGTGTTTGCGGCGGAAGGTATGTCTCTATTTCGACGCATGCGTTTAAAAATGTATTTTTAGCCACGCCGCCGTAAGGCTCGCTCTCTATGTATGAAGATACCTTCTTCACCTCTATTCCGTGAGACAGACTCAGTGATTTTACGGCAAAATCCAGGTATTTTTTCTTATCGCCGAGACTCGATCCGATGGAGAGATACGCTTTGACTCGTTCAAGCTCTGTCTCGACCGCGACTGAAGAGAATCTGGCGTTTATAGGGGCGTCAGGTTTATCTACGCGAAGCCGTACTCCGGAAGCCGAAGCGAAATTGTCCATGATCGCCTCGGCACAGCGGCGAGCGAGCGTCTCAATGAGGTTATACGTATGCGAAGTCGCGACGGATTTTATAATTTTGCAGACCGCAGAATAGTTTATCGTGTTCGACACGTCATCCGTCTCGCAGGCGGAGTTGAAATCCGAAGATATCTCGGCGGAAAATTCAAAACGTTGCGGATTTTTCTTTTCGGACGGATTTACGCCGTGACACGCATCGATTTTAAGTTTTTCAATGATTATTTTATCCATTGCTATATACTGCCCGAGGTCCTTTTTATGCGTTCCTGTTCTTTTTTTATTGCGTCCACATTCTCGGCGGTATCGTGCACCCGAACGAAGAGCACACCCATTTTTACGGCAAGGCGCGTCGAGTTAAGCGTAGCCTCGAGTCTATCCTTTGCTTCACCGCCGAACATTGATTTGCGACTGGCGCCGAGAAGAAGCGGAAACCCGAGAGATGACAGCCTGTCATAACCGTTTAAAAGCTCGTGATTCTGCTTTCCGGTCTTTGCAAAACCTATACCGCCGTCTAAGCAGATTTTGTCAGGGTGCACCCCGGCATCTAAAGCTTTTCTTACGGAATTTGAGAGAAAACTTTTTATAGGCTCCCAGATATCGCCGCAAAGAAGCTTGTGCGCGTTATGCATTATGCAGACGGACGCGTCGTACCTTGCAATGGTCTTAGCGATGCCCGGGCTGTACGTAAGGCCCCAAACATCGTTTATCATGTCAGCACCTTCGTCCAGCGCGGCACGGGCGCTCTTTTCGTAATAAGTATCTACGGATACGGGAACGGAAAATCTCTTCTTTATCATCTTGAGCGGCTTTAAAAACCGCGAGATCTCCTCATCTGCATCTATCTCTTTATATCCGGGCCGGGTAGACTGCGCACCTATATCTATAACGGCGGCACCGGATTTTATCGCCTCTTCGACGGCAGGGAGAACGTCTTCCGCCATACGCCTCGACGGCGAGTAAAAACTGTCCGGAGTCAGATTTATTATCGTCATGACATGCGTTCCGCATGTAAAACTGCGCCCGCCGATAATCATTTTAAAAGCGATAAGACCTCCGCTCTTTTTTCGTCGGGGAATGCCCCGATCGTGCTGTATGTTACCGTTTTGGATCCGAATTTTTTGACGCCTCTGCAGGTCATGCAGGTATGCTCGGCCTCACATACGACAAACACACCCTTGGCGCCGAGATGGTTAAAAACGGCTTCGGCGATTTGTCTTGTCATCTGCTCCTGAAGCTGCAGCCTCGCGGCATACACCTCGACCGTTCTTGCAAGTTTGGAAAGCCCGGCAACTCTGCCTGACGGGATATATGCTATGGCTATTTTGCCGAAAAACGGCATGAGATGATGCTCGCACACGGACGAAAAAGATATGTCCTTTTCGATAACGATATCAGACAGCGCGACATTAAACGTCTTGGACAGATGTACGGATGCATTCTCGTTCATTCCTTTGAGAAATTCCGCATACATATCCGCGACGCGTACGGGCGTATCCTTGAGCCCGTCGCGCTCAGGATCCTCACCCACCGCTTCAAGAAACTGTTTTACGGCTTCAATCGCCTTTGCTTTATCCACTCCAAAGCCTCCTCTAAAATCGTAAACGTTCCGAATACGACAACCACATCTCCAACCGCGCTTTCAAGTGCGCCGCGCAAGCTGTCGGCGCACGTCGTTTGATGAAAAACCGAGCTGCATGCCGAGTATATTTTTTTATGGTCCATAGCCCTCGGCCCCGGCGGAAGAACGGCATAGATGCGTTCGGCGCATCCTGAAAGCCGTCCGATCACCTCTCTTGCGTCCTTGTCCGCAAGACATGCGTATATCAGCGTACATTCCTTGCCCGCATACTCTTTTCTTAACAGCGAGGCAAGCGGCATGACGCTTTCAGGGTTATGCGAACCGTCCAGAATATAGTCTCTTCCCGCTGCCCGCTCTACCTGAAGCCTGCACGGAAGATAGGCCTCTCGTATCCCGTCACATATCGCCTGCTCGTCTATCCCGAGAATATGCGCAGTCTCGATTGCGGCAGCTGCATTGTACGGCTGGACGCAGCCCGGAAGTTTTGTAAAATATTCCCTTGCACCGCATTTAAAAATTGTACCGGATAACCCGGACGATATTATTTCAAGATCATCGCCGGAAAAGATAGCACCCCGCGAGGAAAAATAGTCGCGCGCCTCTCCCTTGACGCATGCCGAAACGATTGCAGGGCAGTCCTTGATTATTCCCGCTTTATGTCTGCATATATCCCGTATGCTGCCGCCTAAATATGCGGTGTGCTCTAGCGATACGGAAGTTATTACCGAAACCGCCTTTGAGCGAACGGCATTGGTCGTATCCTCAAGTCCGCCCATGCAACATTCTATGACGGCATATTCGCAACCCTCGGATGCAAACATAAGAAATGCGGCAGCCGTTTGGATTTCATAGGCCGTAGGCCGGTCATCTTCTCCTTCGGCACATGCGACTGCGGCAGAAATATACTCTTCGGCAAGCGCAAGCGAGGATATTCCGTCTATACGGAACTGATCCTCAAAGCTCAGCACCTCGGGCGTAGTATATGTTCCGGTGCGTTTCCCCGCACACCTTAAAATCGAGGATATGTACTCACAGACAGACCCCTTCCCGTTTGTGCCTGCAACATGAATTATCTTGAGTCTGTCATCCGGCGATCCGAGTTTGTCCAAAAGCGAGCGCGTGCGCGTCGTGCCGAATTTCATCCCCTCATTTCGTCTTTTTATTATTGAGTTTATCGATTCAGAATATGACATGCCGTAAAAAAATGAGGACGGCGAAAAAACCGTCCTGCAAAAAAGCAACGGGCGCAAAATTTACGCCCGCAAATAAACTTATCCGAGGACGCGCACAGGCACCGCAGGTTTTTTATCCTTTCGTTTGCCGACTGTCCTATCGGCAACACTTAACGCGCCTGAGCTCTTATCACGAAAATTATACACCCGTATCATGTCCTTTGGCAAGAAATATCGGCATTCATTTTTCGTGACGGCAAAATAGTTTCAGTATAGCCAAAACATCAAAAAAACCGCATATCCATAAATTTTAACGATACGCGGCTTTTTATACATAAATTGTATTACTCAAATTTTAATTTATAAGCGAGGCTAACGCTTCCGATTCGGATGAGAATATCGATTTGAGCGGATTGTTTTCAAACAGGAAATCAAGGCCGAGGAAACTGTCATCCAGATACGACATAAAGTTTTCAGCCGTCGTGCCGCCTACCCACGCCACTATCTGGAATACAAAGAGAACGAGGGCTACGAGAACGGCTTCGAAAAGTATAATACCGAAAATTCTGTTTATTGTCTTGACTACAACGTTTTCTATTTCCACAACGCCGCGTATTATCTTTACGATAATAATCCGCACAATCTGAACTATTATGAAGAGAATAACAGCCAGAACGACATAATCTATGTGAATATTCGCGAAGAACGAGCCGACACTGTTCTGTTCGCTGAGCCAATCGACGAATTTCTGAAGCAGATTGCTTACAAATTCTATATCGAGCACAAATCCGAATATCAGATAAGTGACAAATATCGAGATTATTACACCGAATATGCCGCCGGTGAAGAATTTTAGTCCTCTGCCGAAACCTACCATAGCACCGAGCAGAGCAAAAAACAACATCGCAACGAGAGCAATCCAGTCAGCGGTAATCATGAATTTATATTTCCTCGTATTATATTTTACAAACCATCTCCAAGGTATGTATGCGCTATACTGCCCGGAGATATCGCGGATCGATCTGTTTCCGAAATCGGATCCTTTATCGTATTGTACCACAAAACCTACACGTTGAAAAGTCTAACAACAATAAAATTTTACGAATTTTTTTCTGTTTTCCTTACACCTCACACACGGCCGAAATATTTACAATAAGCATCTACGACTTAGCCTCTGAATACACGAAAGCAATATAAATGACTTTTTCATGGCATTTATAA
>CAYLIO010000035.1:0-13920 GCA_964383655.1 uncultured Clostridia bacterium
GTAAGGATGCAATGTTCTGTACTTTTTCTTCCGGCAAAAGTTCCGCCCGCACTTCGGAGATTCCGACCTGCCGCGCAAAATATTCTGCCGTTTTTCGATGGTCGCCGGTAAGTAAAACGGTACGGGTTTGCATATCCGAAAGACGGGAAACCATGTCTTTCGCCTCCGGACGCAAAACATCTGAAAGCGCGATAATACCGATGCATTTCCGACCCTCCGCTACAAGAACAGAGGCTTTTCCCTGCGCATGTATCCGTTCCAAAGCAGATTGCACATCATCGTCGATCGAAACCCCGTTTTCGGCGAGGAATTTTTCATTCCCGCAATGCAATTTTCGATCATCCGTCTCCGCATAAATTCCTTTGCCCGCAGTCATCCTGAACACAGTCGCCTCTGCCGACCGAATTTTTTTTATCTTTGCATACGCCACAATCGCTTTCCCTAGCGGGTGTTCGCTTTTTGATTCTGCGGAAGAAGCAAAAAACAGCAGGTCTGTTTCGCCGATTGTTTCATCGAAAGAAATTATATCGCTGACATCTAAGCGGCCATAGGTCAGAGTGCCGGTTTTATCGAAAGCAATCGTGTCTGTCTTTCCCATTTTTTCAAGGGCAAATCCAGACTTGATAATCACGCCATGCTTTGCCGCCTGCCCGATTGCCGCCATAATCGCGGTAGGCGTTGCCAACACGAGAGCGCAGGGACAGAACACGACCAACACGGTGACCGAGGTAACGATATTCCCGGTAAGTACATAGGCCAGAATTGCGATCAGCAGAGCAACGGGAACGAGCAGGCTTGCCGCTTTATCGGCTATTCTCTGCATAGGCGCCTGTTTGTTCTCCGCGTCCTGCACCATTCGGATCAGCTTTTGCAGAGAACTGTTTTCTCCTACTTTCGTTGCTGAAATATCGATCGAACCGAAGCGATTGACGGTTCCGCAAAAAACTTCTTCCCCCACGCCTTTATCAACCGGCAGCGATTCCCCCGTCATAATCGACTGGTCAACCGAGGTTTCACCGTTTATGATTGTTCCGTCGACCGGAATCGTTTCACCCGGCAGAATACGCAGAATATCCCCTTGCCTGATTTCCTCTGCCGGTATCATTTCCTCTTTTCCGTCCTTTAGCCTGCGACCCTTTGTCGGCGCAAGACCGATCAGCTTTTTCAAGCCCTTTTTTGCCCGGTTTGCGGTAGCCTCCTCTAAAAGTGCGCCTATCGCCATGATAAACGCGACTTCTCCCGCCGCAAACAAATCTCCGATTGCAATCGCGGCAAACATGGCAATACAAATCAAAAGAGCAGACGATATTTTGCTGATACCTCTATTGTATATAATACGCCATATCGCCAAATACAAAAGGGGAATACCGCTGATTACGATAGTTACCCACGCCGGATCAAACGGCAGAAACGAAAGCCGCACCGATACGCCGCCAAACTCTTCAATCAGGAGCAAAACTAAATCCGGCAATAAAAATACTCCTGCTACAATCGTCATGGGCAGCCCGGCCAAAAAGTCATTGAGCCTCTTTAACATAATCATTTCTCCGATTCCGTACGACATTTCAAAGAGATTTTGTACGACATTTCAAAGAGATTTATTCTTGACACTCGTTTACACTTGCCGTACAATATGTTTGATAACAAACATTTTGTTCTCTTTTATTGTAGACGGAAGACGGCTAAAATTCAATGGATAATATCGCCTTTGCGTTCACTATGGAACACTTTTGGAAAATTGTACGGAAGGGGGCTATCATGGACAGACGACAACAGAAAACAAGGGCGGCTATTTTTACCGCGCTCAGTACGCTCTTGGCGAAAAAAGGATATAGCAAAATTACGGTGCAGGAAATAATTGATACCGCCAATATCGGCCGAACGACATTCTATACACACTTTGAAACAAAAGACGATTTGTTGAAAGCGCTATGCGAAGAACTTTTCGGACACATTATCGACAGTGCATCGGATCGCACCCACACTCACGGATTATATTCTGACAAAGCTGCTCCGGAATCTATATTCTGTCACTTATTGCAGCACCTTCAAGAAGATGAAAATAATATTCTCGAACTGCTTTCCTGCGAAAGCAGCGGACTATTTCTAAGGTATTTCAAAGACAGCTTAAACGAATTGATGCAAAACCGGTTTGTCAACCAAAACAGGAAAAGCAACACGGATATTCCGCAGGATTTTTTAGTCAACCATCTTTCCGGCAGTTTTGTAGAAATGGTGTTGTGGTGGATTACAGGTCAAATGAAGCAAACGCCGGAGGAATTAGACAGATATTTCCGGGCGGTCATTGAGCCGGTTTTATAAAAAACAAGCCGTTTTTTTAAAAACATCGATCAATTGTTAGTATACATCTGTTTGTACGGATTAGCCGTATTCGGCGTGAGTACACAGAAGTCATGAGCAAGCAACTCGTCGGCATTATATTCACGGAAGAAATTACACCAGTCGCGAACGAGCTCGGAAAGCTCCTGAATATCTGCGCCCCACTTCTTCTCGTAAGCCACCTGACGCGGCAACGACTTCGGCAGCTCGCTGCAACGTATATACATCGTTCCGCCGTGCATTCCCGTTCCGCAGAAGTTGTTCATTATGGGAAGGCCGTCACTGTTGAGTCCGAGCACGACTATAACCCCGCCCGCCTGGTACTCGCCGAGGAAAGACCCTACCCTGCCGCCTATGACGACGGCAGGTTTCATGTCCATATACGCCTTCATATGAATACCTGCGCGGTATCCGGTATTGCCGCGGACATAGATTCTGCCGCCGCGCATCGCATAGCCCGTCGCGTCGCCCGAATCGCCGTATATCACGATCTTTCCGCTGTTCATGGTATCACCCGTAGCGTCTTGAGCGTTGCCGTGAACTATGACTTCACATCCGTTCATATATGCGCCGAGCGCATTACCGGGCACGCCGTTTATGACTATCCTCTTCCCGGACAGTCCGCTGGCTATATATCTCTGACCGACGCAGCCGTTTATAGTTATATCCGTATCCTTGCTTTCCCGGACCATCCTGTTCAGATCCTGAAAGTCAACATTCTCATCTACGTTAAGTATCATAATAGTCTCACCAAAAAAATCGGCTGAAATTTTTGCTTGTATGCCGCATCCCGGCATACATTAAACGCGCCTTGCAAGCTTTTCCTTGCGCGTCTCCACGGAAAAGGCTAAAAGCTCGGGCCGGAACTTGAGCATATCGAAATCAACCTCGTCAAGCGGAGTCTTTTCCCGGACCAGGGATGTGTATATGCCCGCGCGCAGGAAATCGTTTATCAGAATGAACCCGACAAGCTTTCCGTCCTTGACGAACAGCTTTCTGTACTCATCGCCGTTGATATCGCTGTACACATCACCCTCATACACACCTGCCGTAAGTACGTGCGAGCCGAAGAAACCTATGGCGTTCAGCGGTATCGCGTTCTTTAAAACGGCTATTCCGCCGGCCATATTCACGCCGGCCACCCTGCCTTGGAAATTTGCATTGGGGAGCAGCGCGAGTACTCGATTTACCCCTGCGGCGCTGTCATAGCCCTCCGTGCAGTCGCCTGCGGCGTACACGTCGGGGATGCTCGTTCTCATGCCGTAGTCCACCGTTATGCCGCGGCCCGTTTCCCCGTGAGCTTTTTCCACGAGTTCGATATTCGGTCTTACCCCGACGGCTATTACGAGTATGTCGAACTTAATGCTCTTTTTACTGTTTTTGAGGTATGCCGTATTTCCTTCAAACCTCTCGACGCTGTCAGAGAGATAAAAACTTACGCCTCTTTCTTCCAGTCCTCTCTGTATTATCTCGGCGCCCTCTTTATCCAATATGGACGGAAGAATTCTGTCCGCCATATCCACGACAGTTACGCTTTTTACGCGGTCTGAAATTCCCTCGACGCACTTGAGCCCTATAAGACCTGCGCCTACTACAAGCACGCGGCTTTCAGGTTTTAACGCCTTCTCGAGCGAAAGAGCGTCGTCCATGGTCATGAAGGAAAACTTCTTCTTGACGCTCTCCAGCCCTTCCATGGCGGGAACGAACGGACGCGAGCCCGTCGCGACTAACAGTTTGTCGTACGGCACCTCATCGCCGCCTCGCAGCACTACACATTTTTTTTCGGGATCTATCTTTACGGCAACGCGGCCGTACAGCACTTCGACGCCGTTTCTTTCATAAAAGTCGGCCGGCTTATATCCCATATTCTCTCTCTTTATCCTGCCAAGCAGATAGTACGAGATGAGCGGCCTGCCGTAAACGGGATATTTCTCGGCAGAGATGACGGTAATCTTGCCTTCCTTATCTACGCTCCTTATTCCCTCTATACACGCCGCAGAGGCTATGGAATTGCCGATTATCACATAACTCTTCTTCATTCCTTATCCCCTCTCCTCAAACACTATGGCGTTATTGAGACATAATTTGACGCAGCTCGGCATATCGCTGCCGTTATCCGTACACAGCGCACACTTCTGCGCGGCCGTGCCGTCGGGCGCAGGCATTATGGCACCGTAAGGACACAAAAGCACACAAGTATAGCAACCCACGCACTTGTCCCTGTCTATTCGCACGACGCCGTCGTCGCCCTTAGACAGCGCACCGGATATACATCCCTTGATGCAGACGGCATCGGTGCACTGACGGCAATTGACGGCAAGATGTACCGACTGCCTTTCCCCGCCTTCAACTTTTATTCTGGGAATAAATTCTTCGATTTTTCCTTTGAGCTTGAACATCGAGTCGAGCCCGGAGTTTGCGAATACGCACGCATACTCGCACAAGTGGCAACCGAGACACCACTCTTCGTTGACATATATTCTTTTCATTATCAAAAAAACCGTCCGTCAGCTTTGCGACCGGAAAGGCCGCTTTAGTACATTTTTATACATGCATCCCGCTCAGCGCCGACCGACACGTATCTTATGCGGCAAGCGCAGAGCTTTTCGATAAGTTTTATATAGTCCTTAGCCGCCTGAGGCAGATCCTCAGGTTTGCGGCAGGACGTTATATCGCAGTTCCAACCCTTGACCTTCTCGTATACCGGCTCGCAGTCGTCCAGCACATCGGTAAAAGGGAAATCGTCTATGATTTTGCCGTTCAGCTTATAATGCGTACAGACCTCGATTTCCTCGTAACCGTCTAAAACGTCCAGTTTGGTAAGCACTATTTCGTCTGCACCCTGACACATTATGCCGTACCGCGATGCCACGGCGTCGAAGGGTCCCACGCGCCTGGGTCTGCCGGTAGCGGCGCCGTATTCATTGCCCGCCTCGCGCAGTTTATCCGCTTTTTCTCCGGTGTATTCGCACGTGAACGGACCTGCGCCGACGCACGTCGAATAAGCCTTCATTATGCCTATGGATTTGTCCAGCTTAAGGTTGGGCACTCCCGCGCCTATGGGCGCGTATGCAGATATCGTCGAGGAACTCGAGGTGTAGGGGACTATGCCGTAGTCTATATCCCTCAGCGCGCCGAGCTGGGCCTCGAACATTATCTTCTTACCCTCGGAATTCGCATTGTTGAGGTAGACGCTTGTGTCCGTTACGAACTCTTTGAGCGGCTCGCCGTATGTGAGAAGATAATCTCTCATATCCTCAACCTTTATCCGGTCATAGCCGTACGCGGTAACCGTAAGGTTCTTCCAGTCTACGATATCCGGAAGCCGTTTGAACATAATTTCCATGTTCAGAAGCTCGCCCATTCTGAAAGCCTTCTTCATATATTTATCCGCATATATCGGAGCAATTCCCCTTCTGGTCGAGCCGTACGGTTTACCTGTTTGTTTTTGCAGTCTGTCCTCTTCCATCACATCCTGCAGAACGTTATACGGCATCGTTATGACGGCCTTGTCGCTTATTTTGAGATTGTCGGGCGTAATCTTAATGCCGGCCGCGCGCAGCCGTTCAATCTCGCCGCACAGATGCTTGAGATCGATTACCATCCCGCAGCCGAGAACATTGACTACATCGTCACGCAGTATGCCCGAAGGCAAAATATTTAAGATAAATCTTCCCTTTTCATTGATTACGGTATGACCCGCATTGTTTCCGCCCTGGTAACGGCATACGATGTCATATTCGCTCGAAAGCAGGTCGACCATGCGGCCCTTGCCTTCGTCACCCCAGTTGATACCACAGATACTTGTCAACATTGATTGAGTCCTCTTAATTTTTTATGCTGTCGATATATATTTACCCCGCGCTCTCTAAACGGGGAATCGAAACCTTTTAAAGCTTTGCAAGGAAGCGTTTTTACATCGATTCGCCGGCATGGTGAATGCCCAGAATTTTAAGTTCCCTGTCCGTGAGTCCTACGCCGCGGAGCATGAGCCTGTTTCCGCGCAGCGCCTCTATGGAGTTTATGCCCATTCCGCCCATCATCTCCTGAATCTCGTGAGTCCACGCATGCACCAAGTTTACGAGACGCTCCTTCCCGATGTCGGGATTGAGTCTCTTGACAAGGTCGGGGCGCTGTGTGGCTATGCCCCAGTTACACCTGCCTTCGTGGCACGTCCTGCAGAGATGACAGCCGAGCGACAGAACGGCGGCCGTCGCGATATAGCACGCGTCCGCGCCGAGCGCTATTGCCTTGACCACGTCCGAACTCGAGTGTATGGATCCTCCGACGACTACGGAGACTCTGTCGCGTATACCCTCTTGACGCAGCCGTTCGTCCACCTGCGCCAAAGCGACTTCTATGGGGATGCCCACATTATCCCTTATACGCGTGGGCGCGGCCCCGGTACCGCCGCGATAGCCGTCTATGGCTATTATATCGGCGCCGCTTCTCGCTATGCCCGAGGCGATGGCCGCAACGTTGTGCACGGCGGCTATTTTTACTATGATCGGCTTCTTATACTCGGTCGCTTCCTTGAGACTGAATATAAGCTGACGCAAGTCCTCTATCGAATAGATATCGTGATGCGGCGCAGGCGAAATGGCGTCTGCTCCTTTAGGTATCATCCTCGTTTTGGCCACGTCTTCGGAAATTTTCATTCCCGGAAGATGCCCGCCTATGCCGGGCTTTGCACCCTGGCCCATTTTTATCTCGATTGCGGCAGCGCTCTGCAGGTACTGCTCATGCACGCCGAACCTGCCGGATGCCACCTGTACTATCGTGTTCTTCCCGTACTTATAGAAATCGGAGTGCAGACCGCCCTCGCCGGTATTGTAATAGATTCCGAGCTCCTCGGCGGCGCGCGCCAGTGCCTCATGCGCATTGTACGAGATTGAGCCGTAGCTCATCGCCGAGAACATTATGGGCGTTGAAAGCTTTAGCTGCGGAGGCAGGTTGTCTACAAGCAAACCGTCTTCGTTTCTCTTTATTTCTATCTCTTTATTACCGAGGTAAACGCTCGTTTCCATGGGCTCGCGGAGCGGGTCTATGGGCGGATTGGTCACCTGCGATGCGTTGACGAGAATCTTATTGAAGTATATGGGATTTTCCGTAGGATTACCCATAGACGAGAGAAGTACTCCGCCGGAGTTTGCTTGCCTGTAAACCTCATTCATGGCATTGACCGGCCAGTTATAGTTGAGTTTGTATGTATCATCGCTCTTGACAATCTTGAGCGCGTGCGTCGGGCAGCAGCATACGCAGCGGTGGCAATTCACGCACTTCGTATTGTCCTCTGTCATCTTATTGAGGTCTTTATCGAATTTATGCACCTCGTTGGCGCATTGTCTTTCGCATACCCTGCAGGCTATGCAGAGATCCGGGTTTCTTACAACCTCGTACTCGGCAGGTATATAAATTAACATTATTCGCTCTCTCCTTCCCTCAGGGTATATATAACGGGCTGTCCTCCCGCAGGCGCGAATATACTATCCACTTCGGGCGCTATAACCCTTATTCCGCACTCCTCGGAGGAAACGAAGGCAAGATCGCCTTTTTCCGCACATACCATAGAGCGCAGTTTGAGCCTGTCGTTCAACGCCATAAGCCCGCCAGTAAAGCCGAATATTATAGAAAACGGCCCCGTTATCAGAAGGGATGAGAACGCCTTCCTCAAGAAAGTCTCCTGCTCGCGGTCTTTCTCGCTCTTTTCATCGATAGTCGACCAGAACGAGGCGGAAATTACCTTGGCCACTTCCTCCAGCGTAAGCTTCTTGACTCTTAAAAGATAGTCTATGATATAAGTTATGACCTCAGTATCCGTCTGGAGATTGCATTTATACCCGAACATCTCTATATACCGTCTGTTTGCATCATACGACGAAATTTCGCCGTTGTGCACGACGGAACAGCTTAAAAGCCCGAACGGATGCGCACCGCCCCACCAACCGGGCGTGTTTGTGGGATATCTTCCGTGGCTCGTCCACATGTATCCGGCATATTCCTCGTCCAAAAGATAAAATTTGCCTATATCCTCAGGAAATCCCACACCCTTGAATATACCCATATTCTTGCCGCTGGAAAACACGAACGCGCCGTTTATGTCGGTGTTTATCGTGTTGACGCATTTGACTACGTACTGCTCCTCATCCAAGAGCGAATTAGCGAGTCGCTTTGACAGCGGCGATAGAAAATAGCGGTATATGAGCGGCGCATCGGTCACGCCGCTGACCTTTCTGGTCTTCATCTCTGAAGAGTAGACCACCTCGAAGCAAGATGCGAGATAATCCTCCGTCTCTTTCTTTGCCGTACGCCCGTTAAAGAACAGGTGGAATGCGTAATAATCTTTATAATCCGGGTAGATGCCGTACCCCGCAAAACCGCCGCCCAGTCCGTTGGACCGGTCGTGCATGGTCGCGATGGAGCGTATTATCTTCTCTCCCGTCATTCTCTCTCCGCTTCTGTTTATAATGGCGCTTACCGCGCAACCCGAGGGTATACGTACCTCTCCCTCATACGGATATCTCCCGGTTATTTCAGCATTTTTCGATGTAAACATACAACCTTAAAACCCCATATGCGGCGTCTGTGCCGCATCTTTTAGCTCCTGCCTCGCACTCTTCTTTTCTGCCGTTTTATCCATACCCGGCGCATGTTCCGGAGCACGCCGCAATCCTTAAGTATTATAGTAAAAACGCCGTTTATAGTCAAGCGTATACATCCCGCAAACACCCATAAACAAAGCCGTCTGCCGTTCGCATATTTTATATTTAATATAAGCCGCACTTATATTAAACCGCCCTTGACGAAAGCGCTTCCGAAGCCGCGCATATGTGCGTTTTTTTCAGCGATCGAGCAGGCGGTGCGATCAGCCGCCGTCCTCTCACACCGCCGCACGTGCCGTTCGGTACACGGCGGTTTCAATAGTTGACGTGCAGACATATCCTCATATGCAGCCCATATGCGATTTCTGTTCGTCAGACCAAAGGTTTGTCCGTAATAAGTTAATTCCCGCATCCGGCTTCCTCCGGATTTCCCTCACGGCGGACACCCTTGCCTTCGGCTATTCCCTTCCCGCTGCCCGGCCGGATTCCGGATTTTCAGCCTTAAGATGCGCACGCTGCCGGGCGCACCGCCACAGAAAAGCCCGCAGACCTTCCGATCCGCGGGCTTTTCCTGTATCTATGAGAGAGCGGGGTGAGCAAATTGAAAATTATTTTCCGGTCACGGGTTCGGGCTCGTTGGTGAGCGCTTCCACACCCGTCGAACCGGTACGAACGCGCATTACGTTCTCTATGCCGGTTACGAATATCTTGCCTGCGCCGTATTGTCCGTCGTCCAAAACATTTTGCGCTACCGCGACTACGAGCTTGGGATCGACCGTGCTGACCACGATATCCACCTGAACCTTGGGGATAAGATGCATTGCCGTTCTGATACCCCTGTATTGTCCGGTCTTGCCTGCCTGCGTACCGCAGCCCATGACATTGGTGACAGTCATGCCGGTTACGCCTATCTGAGCCATTGCGTCCTTAAGCGTTAAGAACTTGTCTTGACCGGTGATAATGGTTATCTTTGTATACTTTTCCGCATTCTTCGGGCTGAGATCTATTTCGGCGGGAGTAACTCCGGACACATCCACAGGCGCACCCTCGCCGTCATACGACGGGATTGAGGGAACAAAATCCGGATACGCCGATGTAAGTCCGTGCTCCGTAAGATCGAGACCGATAACTTCCTCTTCGGCACATACCCTTAGCCCGTTCCATGTCTTTGCATAGGCTAAGACTTCAGCCGGCTTAGTCGTCCTATACTTTATCATTACGGGGATGTACTTAATTGCCGCAAACGTTACAACCATCCAGACGGCCGTCCATGCCACCACCGTAATGACGCCGATAAGCTGTATTCCGAGCAGCGCGGCGCTGCCATTCGGATAGAACAGACCGTATCTGCGTGAAAAGAATCCTACCGCTATCGTTCCCCAGATGCCGTTCATGAAATGCACGGGAACCGCGCCCACGGCGTCGTCCAAATGCAATTTCTTCTCGAGAAGCTCGGTGCCGTAAACTACTATAAATCCGGCAACGACGCCTATTACGAGCGCACCTATCGCGTCGACTTCTTCGCAACCTGCGGTTATTGCAACGAGACCGGCAAGCGATGCGTTCATGGTCATGACCACATCGGGCTTTTTATTGCGGATCCAAGTGATGGCCATGGCAACCAGAACGGCTGCGACAGGCGCCAACGTGGTTGTAATGAATATCCTTGCAAGAGCTCCGCCGTCCACGACGCTGTCAATCATATACTCTAAGGTAGCGTCAAACCCGGCCGCGAAGCTGTATGTGCTGTCGTTTACGATTGCGGCGGCACCGTTGAATCCGTACCAGCCGAACCAAAGAATGAGACAGCCGAGAGCGCCCACCGTAAGGTCGTGACCCTGAATGGCATTAGCTTTTACCACTTTACCGTTTTCATCGCGTTCAAACTTACCGATACGTGCGCCGAGGAAGATAATCCCGACTAACGCCGCACAGCCTCCCACGCTGTGAATGAGCGTCGAGCCTGCATAGTCTACAAACCCTATATCGAAGAGATCGTAGAGCCAGCCCTCGCCCCAGAGCCAATGTGCCTCTATGGGATAAACGACGAGTGAAATGATAATCGAATATACGCAATATGACGCAAAACGCGTCCTCTCTGCCATGGCGCCGGAAACGATTGTTGCGGCGGTGGCGCAGAACATGAGGTTGAATACAAAATTGACCGCCGTGGTCACGGCCTCGTCATATTCGGCAATAGCTTCGGCGCTGCTATAGTCGATGCCGTCAAACAGTGTGCTGAAACATGTGAAAATATCCAGATTGGGAACACCTATGAATCCGGCCGCCGTGTCTATGCCGCACAGAAGGCCGAAGCCAAGCAATAGGAAGCAGATGGTTCCCAGAGAGAAGTCGGCAAAGTTCTTCATCAGAATGTTGCCGGTGTTCTTTGCCCGAGTAAATCCGGATTCCACCATTGCGAATCCGCATTGCATAAAGAATACGAGAATCGCACCGATCAAAAACCAAGTAATACCGGTTGACATGAAATTTCGCCTCCAAAAAAATTTTATGATTGAATCACTGCAGTAATAAATGAACTATAAACTTTTCTTTCGCTCTCTTCTTATGATTTCGCCTAAAAAAGGCAACACCTCTCCCTCCCGTCCCCGGTTTAAACTTCCGCGGACGGGATCCTGAAATCGGTGTTTTTAGTTTTATTTCACGCTGTAGAGAATCTGTGAATAAGAGGAGTAAGGCCAGTAGTCTTCGGCAGTGAGCTTCTCCATCTCGTCGCCGATTTTACGTACAGCCTCCATCTGGGGAATTATGACGTGAGCCATAGCCTGGGATGCGGGTTTTACGTCCTCTTTGTTTATTTCGGAAAGTTCTTTCTCCAGCTTTTCGACTTCCGCGCTGAACGCATCGTTCATCGCGGAAAGTTTAGCCGCGAGTGCCTTTTCCGTTTCGCAGGGCATATCATCCGCTACCGCTTTTTTGGCGGCTATATTCGAACAGAGTTCCGCTATATAGTCGGAAACTGCCGGAATTATATCTTGTTTTGCCATCTTAAGCATTGTCAGTGCCTCTATGTTAATTATTTTCACATAGTTTTCCAGCCTTACGTTTGCCCGGGCAACGGCTTCGTCTTCCGTATACACGCCCTGGTTCACAAACACGTCTATATTCTTCTTGTCATAGAATACGAGCGTCGCATCGGCCGTGTTTTTATTATTCAGAAGTCCGCGCCTCTCCGCCTCGGGCTCCCATGCGGGACCGTAGCCGTCAAGGTTGAATATAATTCTCGAATGCTTCTTCAAAGTCTTCGCTATAAGTTCCTTTGAAGCCTTCTCTATATCTTTTTTACCCTCAAGTATGTCGGCAAATTCCATGAACGCCTGCGCGATAATGGTGTTGAGACAAATGTTTGCATCCGCGACATTGGACTGCGAGCCAAGCATTCTGAACTCAAATTTATTACCGGTGAACGCAAACGGCGAAGTCCTGTTTCTGTCGGATGCGTCCTTGGGGAATATGGGCGATTCAGGTACGCCTATGGAGCCATCTTGTGCACTGAACGGCACATAGTTCTTATTGTTTACTATACTGTCTACAAGTGCTCCGAGCTGGTCGCCGAGGTATACGGAGATTATTGCAGGCGGAGCCTCATTGGCGCCCAAGCGGTGATCGTTGCCTGCAGAGGCAACAGAGCCTCTCAATATACCCTGATACTCATCCACCGCTTTTATAACAGCCGACAGCACGAGCATGAACAGAGTGTTGTTCTCGGGGTTGGGCCCGGGATCGAGCAGATTCAGACCGGTATCCGTAGACACAGACCAGTTGTTATGCTTGCCCGAACCGTTGATACCCTCAAAGGGCTTCTCATGCAGAAGGCATATAAGCCCGTGTTTTTGCGCGATCTTTTTCATGAGTTCCATGGTGAGCATGTTCTCGTCTATGGCCACATTAGTCGTGGCAAACACAGGCGCAAGTTCATGCTGTGCGGGTGCCACCTCGTTATGCCGCGTCTTCGACGGAACGCCGAAAGACCACAGAGTCTCATCAAGATCGGCCATAAACTCCATTACTTTGGGTTTTATAGTGCCGAAATAGTGATCCTCAAGCTCCTGTCCGCGCAAAACAGGTGCGCCGAACAACGTCCTGCCCGTCATTCTTAAGTCTATGCGTTTGAAATACTCCTCTTCGGAAATGAGGAAGTATTCCTGCTCCGGTCCCACGGTAGTGGTTACCTTCTTGCACTCTATGCCGAACAGTTTGAGTATTCTTTTCGCTTGAATATCAAGCGCTTTCATCGATTTTAAAACGGGCGACTTTTTATCCAGAGTCTCGCCTGTGTATGATACGAAAATAGAGGGTATATAGAGCGTCGTGCCCTTTACAAACGCCGGAGACGTCGGATCCCATGCGGTATATCCGCGCGCCATATATGTCGCCCTGGATCCCCCCGAAGGGAAGCTGGAAGCGTCGGGCTCGCCTACTATAAGGCTCTTCCCCGTAAGACGCATTATGACTTTATCTCCTTCCGGCTCTATAAAGCTGTCGTGCTTCTCGGCGGTAAGGCCCGTGAGCGGCTGGAACCAGTGCGTATAATGCGTCGCGCCCTTTGAAATGGCCCAGTCTTTCATGGCTACCGCAACAGCACCCGCAATGCTTACGTCGAGCGGTGTGCCTGCCTCGATAGTCGCCCTTAAGGAGTTGTATACTTCCTTGGGGAGCATCTCTTTCTGTACGGCATCATTAAATACGCTTTCGCCGAACTTTTCAGGAAGATTCATGGTTTTTCTCCTTTGTAAAAATATTGTTTTAATCTGTAAAAACGGGGCTCTCTCACAATTCTCCCCCTTAGCACGAACAGCGTTATATGCTTTTATTCTGCCGCCGTCGATTTACGGTAAAATTATAAAATAAATAAATTTCACTGTCAAACATTATACACGCTCTGCGCTTTCGCAAGTATTTATATCCGATATAAGCCCGGCTTATAATCCGTGCGCTGCCTGTCGTCTTCCTTAAA
>CAYLIO010000036.1:0-13280 GCA_964383655.1 uncultured Clostridia bacterium
ATCGAAACGACGCTTATGGGTATGTTCTACGGCGGACAGATTCAGGGCATGATGCCGAGAATCAAGAGTACTAATTTCGAAGGAATGGAGCTTATACGGCCGATGTACCGCATTTCAGAGGAGGACATCGTGCGTTGGCGTGACTATAACGGGCTTGAATTTATCGCCTGTGCATGCAGGTTCACTCAGAGACTTGCCGAAAATAATGATACGGCGAGATCGGTAAGGAAAGAGATGAAGGAGCTCGTGGCTAAGCTTAAAGAGAGCAATCCCGATGTGGAGAAAAGTATTTTCAAAAGTCTGCACAACGTGCAGCTGGATACATTGGTAAGATATAAAAAAGACGGGCAGTGGCATAGTTTTTTAGAAAAGTTTGACTGACTGCCGTCTTATTAAATCGTCAATTTACGTTCGCGCAGTTTTTCGCGGCGTGAAAATAAATATTATAAAGGAGAAAAGAAGATGTCCTATCCCGTAACCGTGCTCGATAACAACACGATTCAGATCGGCGGCTGGGTATACAAGGTCGCGGAACTTAAGAGTATGTGGAAACTCACATACAATATGGGAAACATGGAAGTTTTGATCAATGTTCCCAAGACGACTGCTGCCGATATAAACGCGCTTCAGGCAAAACTGCAGGAAAAATTCTGATTGGCGAAGAAAACTAAAAAAAAAGATGCTGCCTTTTATCGCTTTATTGCCGAGAGAGGCAGCATTTTTTTGTATAAAAGATAAAATCGTTGACAAATATCTTTTGACGGTACTATAATTTGACTATACTTTTCGCGGAGATGATTTCCGCCGGGGCGCAGTATGAAAAAATCAGTTCATGCAACAATTTCACGTGCAATGATGTGCCGCTGTATGCATTGCTTTGCAGCGGAATGATAGTCGTGCACTGATTTTGCCTCTCATCTGGACATCGGTTTGAATTTCGGCGGGCGTGCTCGACAAAATGAGCGTCTGCCGTTTTTTTATATAAACTGCCGGGGAAGTATGGCAAAAAACTAAAAAAAACCAATTTGCAAGGAGCAGATTTATGAATATAAGAAAAGATTACAGGCTTGAGACGCTTGCGATACATGCGGGTCAGGAGAGTCCGGACCCCGCCACGGATGCTCGTGCGGTGCCTGTTTACTTGACATCGTCGTATGTGTTCAAAGACAGTGCGCAGGCGGCGGCGAGATTCAGCTTGACGGAGGAAGGCAACATCTACACGCGGCTTCAGAACCCGACTACAGATGTTTTCGAAAAACGCGTCGCGGCCCTTGAAGGCGGCGTGGGCGCACTCGGGCTGGCGAGCGGATCGGCCGCCGTGACATACTCTATCCAAAACATAGCGACTTGCGGCGATCATGTCGTTGCGGCTGCAAACTTATACGGCGGGACGCACAACCTTTTGGCCGTTACGCTGCCCGAACAGGGCATAACGACAACGTTCGTCGATCAGAGCGATCCGGAAAATTTCAGAAAGGCCATAAGACCGAATACAAAACTTATATTTGCGGAGGATATGGGCAATCCAAATTCCGACCTTATAGACATCGAGGCTATTGCCGCAATCGCGCACGAAAACGGGATACCCTTTATCGTCGATTCAACGTTTGCGACGCCTTGCCTGATACGTCCGTTGGAGCACGGCGCGGACATAGTCGTCCACTCTGCGACTAAGTTCATGTGCGGACACGGCACGGCAATGGGCGGGGTCGTAGTGGACGGCGGTAAGTTCGACTGGGCGGCTTCGGATAAGTTTCCCGGTCTGTCAAAGCCCAATCCTGCCTACCACGGAATAGTATTTACCGAGGCTTGCGGAAACAGCGCATACATTGTCAAGATGCGTACGACCATCCTGCGCGATCAGGGCGCGGTGATTTCGCCTTTCAACTCGTTCATTATTCTGCAAGGGCTTGAGACCTTGACGCTCCGCGTCGAAAGACACGTGCAAAATGCTTTGAAAGTAGTCGACTTTTTAAAGAAGTGTCCGCAGGTGGAGAAGGTCAATCATCCCTCGCTGGCGTCGGGGAAAGCGAAAGAGCTGTATAACAGATATCTCCCTTCGGGAGGGGGCTCGATATTTACTTTTGAGATGAAAGGGGGGAGAGAAAAAGCCGTAAAGTTTACGGAAAGCCTGCAGCTTTTCTCTCTTCTCGCGAACGTGGCGGATGTCAAATCGCTCGTCATTCATCCCGCATCGACCACTCATTCGCAGCTTAACGAAGAGGAGCTTAAGGCAAGCGGAATCACGTCTGCCACCGTAAGGCTTTCTATAGGAACGGAGCATATCGATGACATTCTTGCCGATCTGAAGCAGGCTTTTGATAAAATCAAATAAAAGAAAAGATGAGAGGAAAGGCGCAATGATTTACGACGATATAACGGAGCTTATAGGCAACACTCCGCTTCTCAGGCTCAATAAATACGTCTTAAAACATAATTTAAAGGCCGAAATCATAGCTAAGCTTGAACATCTCAATCCCGCCGGCTCCGTGAAGGACAGAGTCGCGCTCAATATGGTGCTCGTTGCAGAGAGAGAAGGCGTCTTGAAGCCCGGCGGCACGATAATAGAGCCGACATCCGGAAACACGGGAATAGGCCTCGCGCTCGTCGCGGCCGCGAGGGGATACAGGCTCATTCTCACTATGCCTGAGACGATGTCGCAGGAGAGACGGAGAATGATAAAAGCATATGGCGCGGAAATTGTTCTGACCCCGGGCGAGAAGGGTATGAAAGGCGCGGTGGAAAAGGCAGACGAGCTCAACAGACAAATAGAAGGCAGTATAATCGCAGGCCAGTTTGAAAACCCTGCAAACCCCGAGGCGCACAAAAAGACGACGGCGCAGGAAATCATAAAAGACGCAGGGAAGGTGGATATATTTGTCTCCGGCGTGGGGACCGGGGGTACGGTGACAGGTGTCGGCAGGGTGCTGAAAGAGATATATCCCGGCGTCAAAGTGTATGCGGTCGAACCTGCGGGCTCGCCTGTTCTGTCACAGGGCAGATCCGGCATGCACGCCATCCAGGGCATGGGGGCCGGCTTCGTGCCGAAAGCGCTGGATACTTCTGTTTATGACGACGTTATTGCGGTGACGGATGAGGATGCGCTTGAAACGGGACGCGAGCTTGCGCGGACGGAGGCGCTTCTCGTCGGAATTTCGTCCGGTGCGGCGCTGTATGCGGCGAGGATGCTCGCCGAGCAGAATGAGAACAGCGGCAAGCGCATACTCGTTATTCTGCCCGACAGCGGCGACAGGTATTTGTCTACCGCGCTTTATGAATAAAAGGACGTCTTTGAGCGATACGGCAGATATTCTTAAACATGTATAAAAAACGGTAAACGTAAAAGCGGGGCTGCTATGTCCTCAGATCAAGATTTAATTGAGTTTATAGATATTCTTCGCTCGGAAGATGAGCAAACAGAATGGTTGGAGTTTAAGCCGGATTATATCTCCGATCAGGATATCGGCGAATGCATTTCCGCTTTATCGAACGGTGCGGCTTTGCAGGGCAGGCCTTACGGTTATTTGGTTCTCGGCGTGACCGACGAAACACATGAGGTGGTCGGCACTGCCTTTGGCCATCGAAAAACCCGACAAGGCAACGATGATGTGGAAAAGCGGCTCAATCGTTTGATTGAGCCGCATGTAGATTTTTCCGTCTTCGAAGTCAAATACGCTGCTTTGAAGAAGGTTGTCGTGTTTGAAATACCGGCGGCATATACGCAGCCTACGGCGTTCGCGGGGAAGAAGTATATGCGTGTCGACGGCTATCGTCGAGATTTAAGCAGATATCCGGAAACTGAAAAGAGATTGCGGACTGCGCTTACCCGCATATCGTGGGAGCGAATGCCCTCTCCCGTACAGAATTTGCATTTTCGGTTTTTTTCGCTCATAGCTGAAGGCAGAGGCGTAGCGTTTTCGGAGGATAAATTGACTGCCTTGCGAATGATTGACGTCAGCGGCAGATTTACCAATTTGGCTTATCTTTTAAGCGATGAGAATCCGCACATCGTAAAGTTTGCCGTGTACCGCAACGAGATGATGGATTTTGCCGTAAAAAAAGAATTTGAAGGGTCATGGGCAGCGATTTTGGAACAAGTGCTTGCATACATCGATATTTATAACGAGACAAGCGCTCGCGTGATAGGCAGCGACGCGACGAGAACGGAGATTAAAAGCTATCCCGGCCTGTCCCTTCGTGAAGCGGTTGTAAATGCTTTTGCGCATTTTGATCCGACTTTCCCCTCGGATATAAAAATTGAGTTCTATCCCGACAGAGTCGAAATCGGTTCGCCGGGAGCGCTATACAGAACAAGCATGAGGTCAGTTTTAAGCGGCAGACAATCCTTTCGGAACCCGAATCTTGTGCATATTCTTAACAAGTTGAATTTTATCGAGAACTATGGCGCGGGACTTAAAAAAATATTGTCCGCATATAAAAATTATCCGGCAGAGCCTAAGATTGAGCCGACGGATAATTTCTTTGCGGTAACATTGCCGAATGTGAAAATTGGCATGAATGATACTTTAAATGATATCTCAAAGCAAGTTTAGCGTATATAAAAAACAACCCCGATACTGCAATTGTTGATTTGATGATAATGACTCAAAAGTCTCGTCCGACAATTAATCGTGCTATTGCCGAGTTGAAGGATAAAGGCTTTATTGAGCGTGTCGATTCCAAAAAAGTCGGTTGTCGGAAAGTTCTCGAATGAGAAGTTTTTATGAGCTCATACGCAAACGGAAATCGTTATAGCCATAGGGCTGCAGATTTATATGCGCGCATAAAAATTTGTGTTGTTCTATAACGATTGATTGTGGTATAATTTTCCCGGGCAAAAGCCCGAAGATGAGTTATGAAAGTTACGGATATTTTAAAAAATAAGAGATCGACGCTGTCGTTTGAGGTTTTCCCGCCAAAGACTTGCGACAAGTTTGACAGTGTTCTGAAAGCCATAGACGGGATTGCGGGTTTGAAGCCCGATTTTATGAGCGTGACCTACGGCGCGGGCGGAGGAACGTCGCAATATACCGTGCGTATTTCACGAGAGATTAAAGATCGCGGCGTCAATTCCGTGGCACACCTTTCGTGCATTTCATCGTCTAAGGCGGATGTGCATGATAAGCTTGTACAGCTTAAAAAAAGCGGCGTGGAAAATATTTTGGCATTGCGCGGCGATATTCCGGAGGGGTTTTCCGGCAATCTCGAGTACAGGTATGCGAGCGAGCTGGTTGCGGAAATAAAGCAGTTCGGCGGGTTTTGTATAGGCGGGGCATGTTATCCGGAAGGGCATCCCGACTCTTCTACGCTGTTTGCGGACATAGACAATTTAAAGCGCAAGGTGGATGCGGGGTGCGACTATCTCACCACGCAGATGTTCTTCGATAACGATATTTTTTACGGTTTTCTCGCAAAGGCGTATTCCGCAGGCATAACCGTTCCCATCATTCCCGGGATAATGCCTATAACGCGTACGAGTCAGGTGGAGCGTACGTTCAAACTCTCAGGCTCGCCTATTCCGTCTAAGTTCAGAAGAATAGTTGACAGGTTCGGCGACAATCCCGCCGCTATGAGGCAGGCGGGCGTGGCCTACGCCACGGAGCAGGCGATCGATTTGTACGCGAACGGAATCAAGGCGGTGCATATCTATACGATGAACTGCGTCGAGGTGGCAAGGGATATAAAGAACAACTTGTCCGAAATAATATGATTACGTTTTTAAGCGGATATATAGAAAGGATAGACATGCGCGAAACCATGCGCTACCTCGGATACGCCGGCGTGAAGAGCGCCGACGGAATGGACAGTCTCTTCTTTGAATGCGAGAAAATGATACTGCCCGAGCTCGCGCCGCGCGCGGTGTATGACGTGTATGACGTCTCGCGCGAGGGTGAAGGCGACGGCGAAGTACTGAAGCTCGGCTTCAGTACCGTGAAGAGCAAATGCCTTTCAAAGAGTCTTACAGGCTGCGACAAAGCAGCGCTGTTTGCGGCAACCGTCGGAGCGGGGGTGGACAGGCTTATCGTAAAATACGGCAAGCTTTCGCCGTCCAGGGCGGTCGTGATTCAGGCCATGGGCGCAGCGGCGGTCGAGCAGTGGTGCGACGAGATAGAAGACACCATAAAAAAGAATTTCGGCAAATGCCGGCCGCGTTTCTCATGCGGCTACGGCGATCTGCCGCTCGCGCTTCAGCGCGAGATCTTTCCGGCGCTTGCGGTGACTAAAAACTTGGGAATAACGCTTACGGACGGCGACCTGATGATTCCGTCCAAATCGGTTACGGCAATTGTCGGGATTTCAGGAAACGATGAATAGGATCTGTGAACTAAAAAGCGACGGGGCGGCATCAGGGCCGCTCCTTTTAGGATAGAAGGTATTTAAAAGGCGGTATAATAATGAGCTTTAGGACACTTCTGAAAAACAAAATCGTCGTTCTGGACGGTGCCATGGGTACGATGCTCCAAAAAGAGGGGCTCGCGCCCGGCGAGCTCCCCGAGGAGTGGAATATATCGCGCGCAGACGTAATTAAAAAAATTCATGAAAAGTACTATGCGGCAGGCGCGGATGCAGTATATACGAATACGTTCGGCGCAAATGCGCTTAAGTTTAAAGACAGAACGGAGGAGATAGTCGCTGCAGGCGTCGCCTGCGCAAAAGAAGCGGCAAAAAAATTCAAGGGCAAGTATATTGCGCTGGATGTCGGTCCTACCGGTAAGCTTATAAAACCGCTGGGCGATCTTGATTTTGAGGATGCGGTAAAAATTTTCGGTCGTACCATAGCGGCGGGCGTTAAAGCGGGTGTCGACCTTATAGCCATAGAGACGATGAGCGACACGTATGAGCTCAAGGCAGCAGTGCTCGCCGCAAAGGAGTACGGCGGCGGGCTTCCCATAATCGCTGCTTGCGTGTTCGGGACGGACTGTAAGATGATGACCGGCGCGACACCCGAGGCCTGCGCGGCACTTTTAGAGGGGCTGGGTGTAGACGCGCTCGGGCTGAATTGTTCGATGGGGCCCGAGCAGATGTTTGAGGTCGCGGAGCGGTTTTTAAAATGTGCGTCCGTGCCCGTTATAGTGAAACCGAATGCCGGGCTCCCCGTCGAAAGAGAGGGAAAGACGGAGTACGACGTAAGTGTCCCGGATTTTTGCGCTTCGATGAGGAAGATGGTAACTCTCGGCGTACGCGTCACAGGCGGATGCTGCGGTACCGATCCCGATTATATAAAAGGGCTGAGAGAGATAGCCGACACATGCGAGGTGGTCCGGGTCGAGGATAAGGAGCTCACCGTCGTTTCGTCATATACCCGCGCCGTGTATTTCGGGGAGAAGCCCGTGCTTATCGGCGAGCGCATAAACCCGACGGGGAAAAAGAGAATGAAGCAGGCTTTAAACGAGGGGGATATGGCATATATCCTCAGCGAGGCCGTGTCGCAAGCGGAGAAAGGCGTGCATGTCTTAGACGTCAATGTCGGGCTTCCCGGCATAGATGAGAGTGCGATGCTTGAGACGGCCGTGTATGAGATCCAGTCGGTGACGGACCTGCCGCTTCAGATAGATACATCTTCCGTCGAGGCGATGGAGTGTGCGATGCGGCGGTATAACGGAAAACCGCTCGTGAACTCGGTTAACGGAAAGGCGGAAGTCATGAGCGCTATTTTCCCTCTCGTTAAAAAATACGGCGGGACGGTTATTGCACTCACTTTAGATGAGACAGGCATACCTGCGGATGCGGAGGGCAGGATCGAAATAGCGCGCAGGATTTTAAGAGAAGCGAAAAAGTACGGGATAAAGAAAAAGGATATAATCTTTGACACGCTCGCCATGGCCGTGTCCGCCGATCCGGAAGCTGCAAACGCCGCAATAGAGTCGCTATGCTATATACGCGGCAGAATGGGGGTCAATACCTCGCTGGGCGTATCCAATATCTCGTTCGGTCTTCCGGGGCGCGAACTCATAAACGGTACATTCTTTGCAATGGCTCTCTCGCACGGACTTTCAGCCGCAATCATCAACCCATATTCCGCAGAGATGATAAAGGTTTACAAGTGTTTCAACGCGCTTTCGGGAACGGACAAAAACTGTGCGGAATATATTGACTTCGCGTCCGACGTTCAGACAGACCAAGCCGCGCCCGATGTGCGAAAGAGTGCGGATGGAAGCGGAAATACGCTTAAGTATTATATAGAAAAAGGGCTTAAAACCGAGGCCGAAGCGGCGGCGAGTGAAATGCTCAAAACAGCCGGGCCTATGGACATAATAAACGGACAGATAATACCGGCTTTGGATGAGGTCGGTAAAGGTTTTGAGAATAAAACGGTGTTCCTGCCTCAGCTTCTTATGAGTGCAGAGGCCGCGTCCGGTGCATTCGACGTGATAAAACGCTCGTTCGGCAGGAGCGAGGGTACAAAAAAGTTAAAAATTGTCATAGCCACCGTAAAGGGCGATATACACGATATAGGCAAGAATATAGTAAGGACGCTTTTGGAAAACTACGGGTTCAGCGTATATGACCTCGGAAAAGATGTATCGCCCGAAGAGATTGTAAGCAAAGTAAAGGAGACGGGGGCACAGGTTGCCGGCCTTTCGGCACTCATGACTACGACCGTTTCGTCCATGAAAGATACGATAGAGCTTCTTCACAAGGAGTGTCCTGAGTGTCTCACGCTTGTCGGCGGTGCCGTGCTTAATGCAGAATACGCAAAAACGATAGGAGCGGACAAATACGCAAAAGACGCGATGGAGTCGGTGCGCTACTGCGAGGAGCTGGAGTCAAGACTTGAACGGCGTTTATAAAAATTCGATTTCTTTCGCTTATATTTTTTTCCGATATAAAAGGTGCGGATTTTATATCTTTTAGCACCGGTATCAAACTCAGGCGCATGATATGCGCCTGTTTTATCGAAACGCCTTTTCTTCAGATGCATCACAATGCAGTCTGCGGCAATTATTTCGGCCGAAAAAAAGACAAGGCCTGCGCCTATAAAGATGGCGCAGTTTAAAAAGAACTGTTCAGGCAGAACGTTTATAATTTCGTCCGTACGGCTGTTAAAAATCCAGTTGTCTTTTCCCGGGAAGAGAATTTCATGAAAAACATCGAAAGCCTTGTCAAAGTCTGCGGCTATAAGCCCGCCTAAGACGACGGGCAGCAAAACTGCGGCGATAGCCGTCCAGAAAGCGGCGGAATGGCCGAAAAGCGAGTTTATTTTGACGACGCCGACAAGATGGAGTATGAAGAGCGTGAGAGCTATCGCGCCGCATACTCCCGCAAGCGTAAGGTCAAGTACAAAGAGCGTCTTGCAGTCGGCAAAGTGAGCCGCACCGCTTGAGGAATAGGCGAATACCCCCGCAGAAAATTCTCTGCCGGGCAGGAGAAGGTAGTCCATGATAAGGTCAAACGCCTCTTTGATTTCAGCATAGCTCTTTCCGCTCGCCGCCTCAAGATTAAGCGTGTCTATCTGGATATAGTAGAACCACCTGTTCAATATAGGAAGACTTATGGAAAAAGCCGGCAAGAACACCGTCAGTGCAACGACGAACACCGTCGTCACGACTGCGCTTTTGGCTCGCCCTTTGAAAAAGTTTCTCATTGTTTTTTCAGTTTAAAGCAAAGAGACGGAAAAGGCAAGCGAAAAGAGGTGCGTACCATATTGTCGCCTTTTCCGTAAAAAAACGGCGCCGCCTCGGCGGCATAAAACCTAGGCCGAGACGGCGCGAAAACAAAACGGAAGTCAAGTCAAATTTATTTGCCCGCAAG
Organism: uncultured Clostridia bacterium; assembly: GCA_964383655.1. Classification (GTDB taxonomy): domain Bacteria; phylum Bacillota; class Clostridia; order Christensenellales; family Borkfalkiaceae; genus Coproplasma. The sequence continues at coordinate 9,754 of CAYLIO010000036.1, forward strand.
CTTTCTGTATTCACCGAGTCTCTCTTTGGACGACTTTTCTGTCTCCTCGAAGAGCTCGCTTGCAACTTCCTGTCCCTGGGTCTTGACAAGAGAGGAGAACCTCGTCTCGCCGGTTATGAAAGACCGGTAGCTGTCGAAGTCGGGCTCGGCTTTGCTGTCGAGAGTGAATGTTTCACCGACGGGGTTATATCTGTAGAGCTGCCAATAACCGCAGTCAACGGCCGCTTTTTCTTCAAGCTGGCTCTTCATCATGTTGATGCCGTGGTTGATGCAGGGAGCATAGCAGATTATGAGCGAAGGTCCGTGGTATGCCTCAGCCTCGCTTACGGCCTTGAGGAACTGAGCGGGGTTGGAGCCCATGGCGCACTGAGCCACGTATACATATCCGTAGGTCTTGGCTATCATGCCGAGGTCTTTTTTCTTTATTCTCTTGCCGGCCGAAGCAAATTTGGCAACGGCGCCTATATTGGTGGCCTTGGATGACTGGCCGCCGGTATTGGAGTAAACCTCGGTATCGAGTACGAGGATATTGACGTCCTCGCCCTCGGCTATTACGTGGTCAAGACCGCCGTAACCGATATCGTATGCCCAGCCGTCGCCGCCTATAATCCATATCGACTTCTTCGACAGGCAGTCTTTGTCGGCAAGAATTTCACCTGCAAGCTTGCCGCATTTCTTGTCTTTTTTAAGATTTTCAAGGCGCGCTATAAGCACTTTAGACGCGGCTTTCGAGGGCTCTCTTTCGCCGAATGCGTTAAGGTATGCCTCGCATGCCGCTTTATCGTCGCCGTCAACCATTCCGGCGAGCTTTTCCACTTTGTCTTTTACGGCCTTTCTTCTTGCGTTATATGCAAGGTTCATACCGTAACCGAATTCGGCATTGTCCTCAAACAGTGAGTTAGCCCATGCGGGGCCGTGTCCGTCTTTGTTTTTGGAATAGGGGCATGTAGGCGATGATCCGCCGTAGATGGATGAGCAACCCGTGGCGTTGGCTATAATCATATCCTCGCCGAACAGCTGGGTTACAACCTTTACGTAAGGCGTCTCGCCGCAGCCTGCGCATGCGCCCGAGAACTCAAACAGCGGGGTGCAGAACTGGCAACCTTTGACAGTCTCTTTCTTGAACTTCGAAGTATCAACTTCCGGAAGCTCCGATGCGTATTCCCAGTTCGCGTCCTCGCCTTTTGCGAGAACGTCTGCGAGCGGTATCATCTTTATCGCGCCGCCGTCTTTTACGGGGCAGACCGTGGAGCACACGCCGCAGCCCATGCAGTCAAGAGGCGATACTTGCATCTTGTAGCCGTATCCGGGCAGGCCGATGGCTTTTCTCGTATCCATCGTTTCGGGCTTTTCGGCACCGTCCGGAACAAGCGCGGGACGAAGACATGCGTGAGGGCATACAAACGAACAGTTGCCGCACTGGATGCACTTATCGAGGTCGATGTCGGGAACGAGTACCGCAACGCCGCGTTTCTCGAATTTAGAGGTGCCCGTGGGAACATGTCCGTCCGCATTGAACTGCGAAGATTTGAGCGAATCGCCCTGAAGGTAGAGGATAGGTTTTACTATCTCCTGGTAGTACTTGTCTGCGTTGCCGCGGATCATTTCGGCACCCGTAGTTGCATTTGCCCACGAGGCCGGCACGTCTATCTTGATGAGGTTGTCTCCCGCGGCGGAATCAATGGCGTCATAGTTCATCTGAACGACGGCATCGCCCTTTCTGCCGAAGGATTTCTTGGCCATATACTTCATGTAATCGATGGCCTTGTCGTAGGGCATGATCTGAGGATTCACGCGGAAGAACGCCGATTGGAGAATGGTGTTCGTTCTGCCGCTCAATCCCAGTTTGCCGGCAATGTGTATTGCGTCTATGACATACAAGTTGATATGCTTTTTGGCGATATCCTGCTTAACCTTGGCGGGCAGGAACTCCTCAAGCTTTTCAACCGTGGTTGCGTCCGTGTTGATAAGGAAAGTGCCGCCGTCCTTGATGTCGCCCGTCATGTCGTAGCGCGTTATGTATGAGGGGTTTGAGCACTGTACGAAGTCTGCCGAGTCGATGAGGTACTCGCTCTGAATGGGCGTATCGCCGAAACGGAGATGGGATACCGTTATACCGCCGGACTTCTTGGAATCATAGAAGAAATAGGCCTGTGCATGCTTGTCGGTATGGTCGCCTATGATCTTTATCGAGTTCTTGTTCGCGCTGACCGTGCCGTCCGAACCGAGGCCGTAGAACTTGCAGGACGTCGATCCTTCCGGAGCGGCATCGAACTTTTCGGAGAAGTCGAGCGAGGTGTTGGTAATGTCATCGTATATGCCTATCGTAAAGTGGTTCTTAGGTTTAGCCTTTTCAAGATTTTTGAAGACGGCAAGAACCATGGAGGGCGTAAACTCCTTAGAACCTAAACCGAAGCGTCCGCCGACAACCTTAATTTTTGTCATGCCTCTTTCGAGCAGTGCCGAGCAAACATCGAGGTAGAGAGGCTCGCCGAGTGAACCGGGCTCTTTCGTCCTGTCGAGAACGGCGATTTTCTTGACTGTATCCGGCAGTGCGCCGATGAATGCGTCCGCGCAGAACGGTCTGTACAGACGAACCTTTACAAGTCCGTATTTTTTGCCCATGGCGTTGAGTTTGTTTATACTCTCTTCTACGGTCTCGCAGCCCGAACCCATGCACACCACGATTTCCGTAGCGTCTTTCGCGCCTACATAGTCGAAGAGGTGATAACTTCTACCGCATTTCTTTGAAACCAGGTCCATCATCTTCTGTACGATGGCGGGGGTTGCCTCGTAGTAGCTGTTCGCGGTCTCTCTGTTCTGGAAATATGTATCGCTGTTCTGCGCCGTGCCCTTTTGAATGGGATGTTCGGGATTGAGTGATCTTGATTTAAAGTCTGCTATATCTTCTGCAATGCCTGCCTCGTCGCAAATCTGTCTCAATTCAGCGTAGTTATCGGCATCGTCCCACACGTCGATTTTTGCGACTTCATGCGATGTGCGGAAACCGTCGAAGTAGTTGATGAACGGAACTCTCGACTTGAGCGTAGAAAGATGTGCGACGAGCGAGAGGTCCATAACTTCCTGAACAGACCCGTCGCAAATCATTGCAAAGCCGGTCTGCCGGCACGCCATTACGTCGGCGTGGTCACCGAAAATATTGAGCGAATGTGCCGCAAGTGCGCGCGCCGAAACGTGCATGACCATGGGCATGAGCTCGCCTGATATTTTGTACATGTTCGGGATCATGAGAAGAAGTCCCTGGGACGCGGTAAAAGTCGTCGTCAACGCACCCGCCGACAGCGAGCCGTGTACAGCGCCGGCGGCACCGCCTTCTGACTGCATTTCAGCAATTTTAACAGTTTGTCCCCACATATTGGTTCTGCCTGCGGTTGCCCACTCGTCTGCAACTTCCGCCATGGGGGAGGAAGGGGTGATGGGATAGATCGCCGCTACTTCCGAAAAGGCATACGCAACGTGGCTTGCGGCGGTATTACCGTCGATAGTCAGCTTTTTCATCAAAAAAA
>CAYLIO010000037.1:0-11175 GCA_964383655.1 uncultured Clostridia bacterium
TTCCAAAAAATCATCGTGTTTTTTTCTAAAGACGGGTAAGATACGTGCGCCGCCGGGCGCACCGGATGCAACACACCCTGCCGTAAAAGAATTCGGCAGGGTGTGCACGTGAACAACTTGGTGGACCTGCAGAGAGTTGCACTCTGGTCTTACGAATTTTGCGCGGGCTTTCTACATACTTATTTTACCTTTAAACTTAAGCCTCGCACCCGGTAAACGGGGAGCTGAGGCAGCATGCCGTTAAATACGAATTAAATAGCACGGCAAAACCATTTAAAACGTTGTCCGCCTGAAATGACGCCCCTTGCCGCGCGGCGGTACTGCGGCAAGAAACGGACCGCTCAGGTTTAAGCGGCGCAAGCCATAGCATTTCCGCTGTAAGCGGAGAATGCAACGGTTTTAGAATCTTTGGATTCTGCGTGTAAATTTAATTTCCGTTTTTACAAAGCCGAGCCTTTGGTATGCTTACTCCGCCCTCTGTCCGCAATCGAAACTGTGTCAGGCCCGAAACAGTTTTTTTCAGGCGGGATTACATTATACATGGCGGCATTATAAAAAATCAAGCAGATATCGGCTGTTTTTGTAAGAGCACGCCCCGTCAGGCCTGCATGTTTTTTATTGACATTCAGGACAAAATATTATAAAGTTAGACGGCAAAAGATAAAAAATACACCGCTTCCTGCTCAAATAAAGCGTGAAATTTCCGGCCATGATTTACACCGTTACATTCAACCCGTCACTGGACTACTTTGTAAAAGTTAATAACTTAAAAAGCGGCATGATAAACCGCACCGTCTCCGAATACATAACGGTCGGCGGGAAAGGAATCAATGTGTCGCTCACACTCAAAGAACTGGGAGACGATACTTTAGCATTCGGATTTATAGCCGGATTTACAGGCAAGGCAATAGACGATATCGTAACGGACTCCGGACTCAATCACGAGTTTATTCATGTAGACGGACAAAGCCGCATCAATGTAAAGATCAGGAGCGATACGGAAACGGATATCAACGGCACGGGAGCGAATGTAAAACAGAGCGATGTCGATATACTGGTTAAAAGACTCAGGGAGCTGCTAAAAAGCGGCGACTGGCTGGTAATATGCGGCAGCGTGCCATCCACCCTTGACGACTTTACATATGAAAATCTTTTAAAACAGCTGAAGCCGCTTAAAGACATCAACGTCGTTGTGGATGCTTGCGGTAAGCTGCTTACAAACACGCTCAAGTACAGGCCTTTTCTCATTAAGCCTAACGTATACGAACTCAGCGAGGTTTTCGGACTTAAAAAACTTCCAAGCTCAAAAGAGATCGCTGAGTGTGCGTACGAGCTCCAAAAACGCGGAGCGCGCAATGTATTGGTTTCAATGGGGAGCGACGGGGCGGTCATGGTAACCGAAAACCGGCAGGTAATGTGCACACTCGCACCGCGCGGACAGCTTGTAAACTCCGTCGGTGCGGGAGACAGCATGATCGCGGGATTCATACACGAATATCTTGTTTCCGGCAACTACCTCTCTGCACTTAACTGCGCAACTGCGGCAGGGAGCGCATGTGCGTTCACCCGACATCTTGCATCGCGCGAGCAAATAGAATACATTGAATCGCTTATGCCATGATTGAACTGTATCTGTGTAAAACCGATGAGCGAAAAAAAATTCTCGATTGGCTTCTGAAAGATTTCGGCACGATTTTGCGTACGCCTGACGGGAAACCGTATATTGCAGGAAATCCCGTGTATTTCAGCGTATCACACAGCGGTGATCTTTGCGTCATTACTCTCTCCCGCTACGCCATCGGCGTTGACTGTGAACTTGAACGGGGAAAGACACGTGAAAGGATTATAAAAAGCTTCTCCGAGGAAGAACAAGCGGAAATCAAAAACGAACGCAGCTTTCTCGAGCACTGGACGGTGAGAGAAGCCTATACCAAGCTTTCCGGCGGACAAATTGTAAAGATGCTGAAAAAGCTGAAGTTCGTAGGCGGAAAACTGTACGCGGACGGAGAGGCCGTCGAATACAGCATCTCTTTCCTGAATATGGAAGGCGCCGTGATTTGCGTATGCGGCGAAGAGCATGATATTTCAGTGAAAGATATGCGGTGAGCCGGACTCTTTTTGCTAAGCCGCCATGCTGTAATATCACATGCGCCTTTTCAAAAAAATTATAAAAATTTTTTTTGAAAAATGTATTTACAATTTGCGAATCATCGCTTACAACGGCCTTGAAGATAAGGAGCGATGCAGCTCTTTTAAGTAAAGAAAACCCAATGGAAGACGCTCCCGCGCATATCACATGCCACGGGAGTCATTTTTTATATAGAAAAATTGATATTTGAGATACGATTATTATCCGAGAAATTTTAGGAATAAACGCTCGACATACGGCACAGGCATTCGAATACATAATCGGTCTGTAACAGGGTTTATCCCGCTCTTATCATGTATGCAAAAATTTGCATTTCGTCAGACTGTTTGATATAATGGCGGCATGAAATGTTTTGTCGTCGCGATTATGGAGGAAGCCGAGTCTGTCATATCAAACATGACCGATGTAAAGGAAAGCTTTCTCTGCGAAAAAAAGGTTTATGAAGGAACGCTGTGCAATGAACAAGTTTGCCTGATACTTTGCGGAGTGGGCAAAGTAAACGCTGCTTGCGGCGCACAAATCGCGATAGATCTTAAAGGCGCAAATTGTATAATAAACATCGGTACGGCGGGTGCGCTGAGCGGCTGCCAAATAGGCAGTATCTATTGCGTGTCCGAAGTCGTTCAGTATGACTTCGATTTGGTTCAGCTGAACAATACACCTATCGGCACCCTCAACGAATTCGACGACCGCTGGCTTAAACTCAAAGTCACCGACGGCTATAGCGCGAAAAAAGTGGCTACCGGAGACAGGTTCAACGACAGTGCTGCAGATTTCACCCTGCTCACCGAAGAGCTGGGCGCCGACATACGCGACATGGAATGCGGCGCCATAGCACAGGTATGCGCGCACGCACATGTGCCCCTGTATGCGTTCAAAGCGATCTCCGACACGGCAGGCAGCGGCAGCACGACAGATCAGTTTAATTCGAATCTGGAGCTGTGCAAGATCAATTTGACGCGCGAAATACCGATAATATTTGACTCGATCCGACGTTCGCTCGAGAAGGAACAGCATTATGGATAGAATTCCTTCCTTTTCTAAAAATCACGATAAAATCACACCCGGGCTGCATGACTGCGGCACTCGCTGTGGCGTCGCTACATGGGATTTACGATTCAAAAAACCGAACGCGGGCGACTACATCGAACAAAAAGCGCTTCACACCGTCGAACATATCGTTGCGACAGTTTTAAGAAACGGACGGTATAAGGAGAATATCGTTTATTTCGGACCAATGGGCTGCCGTACGGGTTTTTACCTGCTCACGTACGGAATGGACAAAGATGCGGTGCTTGAAATGCTCAAAGGCGCATTTTCAGATGCGCAGAACTTCACGGAGATTCCGGGGTCGAGGCGCGAAGAGTGCGGTAATTACAAAGAGCACGATTTGAGCGGCGCAAAAAAAGAATGTGCCGCATATCTTGCTGTTTTGGAGGCACTTTGATACCCCTGGGAGGCGGCTGGGACGAAGCCTTAAAGCCGCTGTTTGAAGATGAGCGCTATCTTAAAATACGCGAATTCTTAAAGCACGAATACAGTCACTACACGGTATACCCGGATATGTACGATCTGTATAACTGTTTCCGTTGCACACCGCTCGGCAATATAAAGGCGGTAATCCTAGGTCAGGATCCGTACCACGAACCCGGTCAGGCGCACGGACTGTGTTTTTCCGTAAAAAAAGGTATACCCCTTCCGCCGTCGCTCAAAAACATATTCAAGGAAATACAGAGCGACGTCAATATAACCGAACCGAACTGCGGAGATCTCACTCCGTGGGCGCGCGACGGCGTTCTCCTTCTCAACACAACGCTCACTGTACGCGAACATGCGGCTAATTCACACTCAAAGTGCGGATGGGGCTGGTTTACAGATAGCGTTATCAAACTTATATCCGATAAGACAGAGAACACCGTTTTTATACTTTGGGGCGCAAACGCACGTTCCAAACGCGCTCTCATCGACGCGAAGAGACACCTCATACTCGAAAGCGCTCACCCCTCGCCGCTATCCGCACATAACGGGTTCTTCGGCAGCAAACCGTTCTCCGCGACGAACGATTACCTGCTAAAAAACGGCAAGACCACGGTAGATTGGGATCTTACCGGCAAACAGTAGATAAAAACATTTGCTTGAAATCATCTGAAATTATCCGATTTTTTTAAAGGAAATTATGAAATATGCAGTTGTACTCGGCGATGGTATGGCCGATTGGAAAATAGAATCACTGAGCGGAAAGACCTGCCTCGAATTTGCGAAGACTCCCGTACTCGACGCGCTCGCTCCGTATTCGGAGATAGGCAAGTTTCGTACCGTACCGGAAGGATTTAAACCGGGCAGCGATGTCGCAAATATGTGCGTCATGGGCTTCAATCCCGCGAAATACTACACAGGCCGCTCGCCTTTGGAAGCGGTTGCCATGGGAATCGATCTCAAAAGCACAGACGTTGCCCTGCGTGCAAATCTTGTCACGCTCTCGCCTGACGGTGACTATGAAAACAAGACCATGATAGATTATTCTTCAGGCGAAATAACCACGCCCGAGGCCCGGGAGCTTATAGAATACCTGAGAAAAAATCTTAAAGAGGACGGCTTTGCGTTGTACCCCGGCGTATCCTATCGTCACTGCCTCGTCGTCGAAAACGGCAAAACGGGGCACACCCTTACGCCGCCTCACGATATATCCGACAAGATAGTAACGCCCTGCCTGCCCAAGGGACCGTACGGCGAAAAATACCTCGCTTTTATGAAGAAAAGTTATGAGCTGTTAAAGGATCATCCGATAAATTCCGAGCGCATAAAAGCCGGCAAAAATCCCGCAAACAGCCTGTGGCTGTGGGGTGAAGGCACTAAGCCGGGTATAGAAAACTTCACACAAAAGACGCACCTTAAGGGCGGCGTCATATCCGCGGTAGATCTTGTAAAAGGCATCTGTCTGCTGGCAGGGATGAAATTCATTCCCGTAGAGGGCGCAACCGGCAATTATGACACAAATTTTTCCGGCAAAGCCAAGGCTGCGGCAGACGCGCTTATAGACGGCGGACTGGACTATGTGTATATCCATATGGAAGGACCGGATGAGTGCGGCCATCACGGCGATGTAACGCACAAGATCTTTTCGATAGAACAAATCGACGATAAAGTAATAAAGACTCTCAAATACCGACTGGATGCATCCGGCGAAGACTACGCCATACTTGTATGCCCGGACCATCCTACCCCTTGCGCAATAAAAACACATGTTTCGGACCCCGTGCCATACCTTCTGTACACAAACATAAAAAACCTCGGCAACGGCGCAGTGCGCTATACCGAGGACGAGGCCGAAAAGACCGGCATGTTTATCGAGAATGGCTATACGCTCATAGACAGAATGATATCTGTCGCAAAACGGGGCTGAGCGCCCGGCTGTCAGCTCACGGGGATCGCCGCTTTCTTGAAACAGGCGTTTATCTCGGTTACATGTAAGCGAGATAAACGCCTGTTTTTTCATACTGCCCGATAATCGGTGTTTCAGATATTTTCTTCAGCCCGATCGATTTAGAAATTCAATAAATTGCTTAACTGTCCTCTCTCGGCACATCCGACTTCCAAAGCACGGCAACGGCCCCGGGTCCGACATGTGATCCTATGACCGGTCCCATTATGCTTATATCGGGCTTTATCCCGTATTTTTTCTCTACTTTCGCGGCAAGATCCTCAGCATCTTTGCTTGCGTCGGTATGAACTATCCATATAATACCGTTCTCTTTCGATAACGGATATTTATCCATCTTGTCAAGCACATGCGAAAAAAAGTTTTTCATCCCGCGCACTTTGTTAACCACACACAGTTTACCCTCGTTATTGAACGAAAGTATGGGTTTTATCCCGAGCATCGAACCCGCAACGGCGGCGATGGTCGTTACTCTTCCGCCACGCTTCAAATAATAGAGATCGTTCGCAGCTATGGCATACTGCAGACGAAAACGCAAAGCGTTGACATAGTCAGACGTTTCGGCCGCCGTCTTCCCCTCATCGCGCATTCTGAGCGCAGCTCTTACAATGGCGCCCTGGCCTATAGTCGCCGAAAGCGAATCAACTGCATACAGATTAAATTTGGGATACAGTTTTTTAATCTCGTCTCCCGCCTTCCTCGCAACAGTGACGGTAGGCGAAAGACCGCTTGAAATAGTTACGTGAACGACATCCTCGGCACCGTTTTCGGCAAGACTTAAAAAGTGCCTGTAATGACTGTCATAGTTGAGCATGGACGTACGCGAAAAACAACCGCCGCGCAGTTTGTTATAGAATTCAACGTACTGCTCATAGTCGGTAAAGTTGTCAAGACCTGAGGTGAAATTCCCCTCTTTATCTTCCATCGTGTAAGTCAAACTCACAAACTTTATGTCATGCTCTTTCACGAAGTCGGCATACAGATCGCAGGTAGAATCTGTCGATAAAGTAAATTTGTTTTCCATAATAATACACCCTCAAATATAAAAAAATGACAGACTGTCCGTCCCCATCATTATAAAATATTTTATACCGAAACGCAAGCGTTTCATTTTTTGCGACTTTGTTCATTTTTTTTGAGTGAATATTCAAGTTATTCGGCTATTTTCGCGATTCGGTGTAATTTTCTTTTCGGAAAAAAGCTGTCGGCCTGCGTTTTGCCGTTTAAAAAGAAAAATTACCGCCGCAGACTTCCGGCTCTTCCCGTTGGTCTGCGGCGGTTTGCGACAAATCTTATATTATAATCTTAAAACCCTTCCCACAGAGCATAAAAATTAATAGTTTTCAGGCTTAATCTGGAAATATGCCTTAGGATGCGAGCAAACGGGACAAACCTGCGGCGCCTCTTTGCCTATTACGATCGCGCCGCAGTTTGTACACTGCCACATTACTACATCCTCGCGAATGAATACTTTGTTGCCTTCAACGTTTGCAAGAAGTTTCTTGTATCTTTCCTCATGCTCTTTCTCCACTTCAGCCACGCGCTCAAACATGGCGGCGATATTGTCAAAACCTTCTTCCCTGGCTTCTTTAGCAAATGTCGGATACATATCGGTCCATTCGAAGTTCTCGCCGGATGCGGCAGATACGAGATTTTGCTTCGTATCGCCTATGCCCTTTAAGAGCTTGAACCACATCTTTGCGTGTTCCTTTTCATTGGCCGCCGTCTCTTCAAAGATGGCAGCTATTTGGTTATACCCCTCCTTTTTTGCAACCGACGCAAAAAAGCTATACTTGTTGCGCGCCTCTGATTCGCCGGCAAAAGCCGCCAAGAGGTTCTTTTCTGTCTTTGTACCCTTCAAATCTTTCATTACAATCAATCCTCCGTTTATAGCTAACACGGGATATTCTCCCGCCTTCAGTTTACTTTTGTGCAGTTTTTTTCGTCACACCCGCCGCATATACCGCTGAAATTTACTTCGCCGAAAAAGATCCTGTATCCGCCGAGGTTGTCCGACGTCAGAATTTTTTCTATTTCCGGCGACACTATATCAATGATTTTTCCGCAGTGCAGACAACGCATGTGCGCATGCGGAACAAGCGTCGTATCATAGCGCTCGTCTGTATTCCTTATATGCAAACGCAGAACCTCGCCGTTGTCGGCATATTGCGAAAGTACACGAAAGACTGTGGCCTTGCTTATATGCTCGTTGGTTGCGTGCACTGCCTCATATAACTCCGTCGCCGTAGGATGATCAGCCTCCCCCAATGCTTGCATTATTATTTTCTTTTGAACAGTATTTCTCTGTTTTTTCATAATAATTATTGCTCTCAAATAGGATTTATTATCATTATTATAGCAATGAAGATTTTATATGTCAATGCTTTGCAAGTAAAATTCGAGTGTATCTCGGTACTTTTTCGGATATATTCAAAGAGGTCGTAACCTATGCTAATCGATTGCCATTTAAAGTCTCAAAGTTGTATAATGGGCACATATTGCGGCAATCGGAGAATCAGATGTTCAACATTGTACTCGTGGAGCCTGAGATCCCGCAGAACACCGGCAACATAGCGCGCACATGCGCCGCGACAGGATGCAGGTTGCATCTTATAAAGCCGCTCGGGTTCTCGCTTTCGGATAAATATTTAAAACGGGCGGGGCTTGACTACTGGAGCCTTGTAGACGTGTATATATATGACAGTTTAGACGTGTTTTTCTCAAAGCATGCGGACGCTCGCTTTCACTTTTTCACGACGAAGGCAAGAAAGACATACTCTGACGCGGAATATCTGGATGGTGATTTTCTTATCTTCGGGAAGGAGACGAAAGGACTTGACGAAACCCTGCTCCTCTCACATCCTGACGAGTGCGTACGCATACCTATGATCGGCGATTCAAGGAGCCTGAATCTTGCAAACAGCGCTGCCGTTGCGGTATATGAGGCACTCAGACAAAACAAGTTTAACGGGCTTAAGCTGACGGGCGAGCTGCACACGCACAGATGGAACTGACCGACCACGCGAATAGGCCCGCAGCTCCCGATCGCCATGAGCATCCTGCACCCCTCATTTTCAGGCTTCACTATACAATTTTCAGGCTTCGTCAAAAATACAACCTCTTTACATTTTTTCGGCTTTGATATATAATGTACCAAAGTCGGCCGGCGGAATCCGCCGTAAATTTCTTGACTGCAAACAGCGTCTTGCATACCGGATCCGGAAACGGTTTGACGCATATACGCATGGGATTATGGCCTGTTCACCGCCTTAAAACGACTTTTGACTATGATAGGGAATGCAGCGGCTTTAAGCGCGCGGCGATGGGGAAAATTCACTATGTTTTTTGACAAAATCGTAATTGCCAGCAGCAATGCCGGCAAAATTCGTGAACTGGAAAAAATATTCAAGGGTACCGTGATAATGTCCATGCTTGACGCAGGGTTTGACGAGGAAATTAAAGAAACGGGCGAAACCTTTAAAGAAAATGCGTTCATAAAAGCAATGACGGTGAGCAAAAAGCTGGGAGTTCCGGCACTTGCGGACGATTCCGGACTTTGCGTAGATTTTCTCGGCGGAGCACCCGGCATATACTCCTCCCGCTTTTCCGGCGAGGGAGACGAAGCAAACCGCAAATTGCTTTTAAAGCAGATGCGCGGCGCAACCGACAGAAATGCGCATTTCGAGTGCGCCGTATGCCTGTATACCCCGGACGGCAAAGCGTATTTCGGAGTGGGTAAAACATACGGCGAAATTCTTGAAGAGGAGACAGGGAAAAACGGGTTCGGATACGACAGTCTTTTCTATTCCTCAGACCTTAAAAAAAGTTTCGGCGAAGCAACTGCGCGGGAAAAAAATAAAGTATCTCACCGCGCCAGAGCCGTAAAGGATCTTAAATCAAAATTATGACCACGTTTGTCATAGTATCCGACAGCCACCGCAACCGTGCGGCGCTCAACGCGCTTCGCGACGTCTTTTCCGAGTGCGACTATATAGTGCACCTCGGCGACTTCTCGTCAGACGGGGCGTACGTAAAAAACATGTATTCGGATAAAACCATTATCATAAACGGCAACTGTGACATTGATAAGCTTGGCGTCGACGAGTATGTCTTACAAGCAGAAGGCGTGAGCATATTAATGTGCCACGGCCACAGATACGGCGTAAAACAGACGCTCGAAAAGCTACTGTCGGCCGCAAAGGAGAACAGCTGCGGCGTTGCCTTGTACGGACATACCCACCGGGCATGCTCGGAGACGATCGACGGGATAAAGCTCATCAATCCCGGAAGCCTATCGCGCTACGGCGAGCAGTCATATTGCTATATGGTAGTACATAAAGGGAAAGTTACCGAAAAAATAGTGCGGGTTACGCCGCACACCTGATAAAAAATTGGGGCGCACGACGCCACGGAGAAACCTATGAAATTTAAACATACCGTTCTTGTAGCCATAGACAACTTCGGAACCTGTTTTAAACTGCTTGTATATCTGCTTGTCGTTATGCTTATCTCCTGTCTCCTGTATGCGGCGGTTATCATACCTTTTGTCAACAATCTGCCGAACATTGAAACATATAACGCATTGACGGAATCGATATCCAACCTGGTAAACTCCGTTTCGGAAGGCGAGATTTCAGAACTGATCGAACTTATTCGCGATATAAGCGATAAGTTTTCGGCCTTCATAAACTATGTCTTAACCAACGCCTCAATCTTTACGGCTTATATAATCGGCATGATAATCTGTTCCTTGGTACGGAGGTTTTTGATAGGACTCGGGAACTACAGCGCAGCATCTCTTATAAACGACAGGATGGCGATGCAGGCCAATTCTCCGTTCGTTGCCACGCTCACTAAAAATCTCGGCAAGGCGTGTCTTTATAACCTGATATATGTACCGCTATCATTCGCCTACGACATTATCTGCACGATCACGCTCTATCTTGTTTTGTTCGTGCTGCTTTCTTTCACACCTCTTTTGATCAAGTGCTTCTTATTCGTAGTGTTTGTGATTATGCTGCTGGGCGTAAAGATGATGTTCACCACTGACTGGCTGCCCGCAATGATAGCCGGCAAACAGAAAGTAGGCGCAGCGATGGAATATGCCTTATCGCGCGAAAGCAAGACTTCGCTTTCAGTCTTCTCTACATTTGCGGTATCCTGTATTATAATCATGTCCATAAACGTTCTCGGAGCCATAAGCACATTCGGAGCCGGGGTTATAATCACCGTACCGCTCAGCTACCTCTATATCATCTGCTACGAGTTTGTGAACTACTGCGACAACAACAAAATAAAGTACTTTGTAGACAAGCGGACAATCATAAAGCCTGAGACCGAAGAACAGACTTCGCGCGAACAGTTCCTCAAGGGTAAATAAACCCATAAACGAAATGCCGCTACTGCCCGCTATTTTGCAATTATTGCTTATCTCCTCTTTACAAAGAGGAGATTTTTTTATATAATTGTCGAGACGGGAGACACCCGGACAGCAGGTCCGTCGGGCCTCGTTTTATAAACCGGCCGGCGTAAAAGAGGCGATTGCTGCTTTTTATTTTTTTGAAACTTCTTACATATTTTACGCGCG
>CAYLIO010000037.1:11275-13225 GCA_964383655.1 uncultured Clostridia bacterium
TACGCGCGACGCGCACCGAGGTGAAATATTTTATGAGTTATATGAATGTGTATAAAAATTGGCTTGCGGATTCCCGCCTTTGCGAAGAAGGCAAAGCCGAGCTTTTATCGATCAAGGGAAATAATGAAGAGATAGAATACAGATTCGGCGCCGAACTTGAATTCGGCACGGCCGGGTTAAGAGGTATCATAGGCTACGGCACCAACATGATGAATATATACACGGTAAAGCGCGCAACGCAGGGGCTCTGCCGGCTTATACTTTCGCTCGGCAATGCCGCAGCAAGTCGCGGGGTAGTTATTTCATATGACACCCGCCGCAAATCGGACGAGTTTGCACAGGCGGCGGCGGAAGTACTCGCGGCGAACGGAATCAAGGCATATGTGTTTTCCGACGTTCACCCTGTCCCCATGCTCTCTTTTGCCGTGCGAGCCTTGGCCTGCGAAGCCGGGATAATGATTACCGCCTCGCACAACCCGAAGCAATATAACGGCTATAAGGTATACGGCAGCGACGGTGCGCAGATGAATCCTGAAGACACGGATAAAGTGGTGAAGTTCATTGAGGAAGAAAAGGATTATCTCGCCGCCGTCTCCCCTACACCCGAACAGCGCAAAAAGCTGATATGTAAAGTACCCGCTTCCGTGGATAAAAAATATTACAGAGAACTAAGAAAACTTACACTCTCAAAAGAAGCCGTTAAAAAATGCGGCAAAAAATTAAAGCTTGTATATACGCCCGTACACGGTTCGGGGTATGTTCCCGTAACGAACATACTCAAAAAATTGGGTATAAACGTCACCTCGGTTAAAGAACAGACCGTAAAGGACCCCGACTTTTCAACCGTTGAAATACCCAACCCTGAATTCAAAGAGACGCTTTCCATGGGTATAGCTTTAGCCGAAAAAATAGGCGCGACGGTCGTTTTCGGCACCGATCCGGACAGTGATCGCCTCGGCGTTGCCGTGAAGAATAAAACCGGCGAATTTGAAGCGCTCTCAGGAAACCAGGTCGGCATACTTCTTCTGAATTATATCTTAACCAGACTCAGGGACACAGGTAAAATGCCTTCCTCCCCCGCTGTCGTGAAATCGTTCGTATCCACCGGCATGGCAAAGGCCATATGCAAGGACTTCGGCGTTACGTTGTTTGAAGTACCCGTCGGGTTCAAGTTTATAGGCGACAAGATAAAACAATGGAAAAAAAACAGGGCGTATACCTTTGTGTTCGGCTTTGAGGAGAGCTGCGGATACCTGTGCGGTACGCACGCAAGGGATAAGGACGCCGTTGTCGCATCCATGCTGTGCGCAGAGATGGTATGCTACTACACCTTCAAGGGAAAGACCGTTTCGGAACAGCTGGATGAAATCTATAAAAAATACGGGTACGTATTAGACAGGAATGTCTCCATCATGTATAAGGGTCTGAACGCCATGAAGGATATGAACTCCGTCGTGGATAAACTAAAGACGAAAAAAGTATCAAAATTCGACATCTATAAAGTGGCATCCATAAGGGACTACTCGAATGGCATAAAAACGGATGTCGCTACCGGCGAGCAGAGCGAAATAGACTCCCCCGTAACCAATTGCATCTATTACGAACTGGAGAACGGCAGTTTTATATGCGTACGCCCCTCCGGCACCGAGCCGAAACTTAAAGTCTACTACTCGGTAAGAGCCAATACCGAGGCAGACGCGGAAAACGCATTCGCGAAGATGAAGACGGCGGTAGATAAACTACTGAAATCCGTGTCTTGAACTTTATAAATATCCGGGGGTTAAAAATACGAAAAAACTTCAGCCCGCCGCAGTTGGTTTCAACACTGCGGCGGGCTTTATATCGCCTATAGAAAAACTTCCGGCTGTCTATGCCGGCCGGACCCTGTTTTGCGCAAACCACTCAGTATCCTTGAGTTTTGTCGTGTTATCGGAGCACCATAATTTAAGC
>CAYLIO010000038.1:0-13187 GCA_964383655.1 uncultured Clostridia bacterium
GGAAGACTTTCTTCCTGATACATTTTTTATCGTGAGATGGGCGCTTTTCCGTTTTTATACAAAAAAATAGAGGACCCGGACAGAAAACTACCCGAATCCCCTTTTAAGCGGAAAAATGGTAAAAAAAAGGTTCTGTTGTTCAGAACCCGCAAACGGAAGAAAGTCTTCCCTTTTTTATTCTCAAATAGTCACCGGCTTGGAATATCTCGAGTCGATTGTAAGCGATATTTTATCGCATGTCAATACAGAATTTGTAATTTTTTACAGGATCTACACAAATAGACATTTTATAAAGTCGTTTAAATACTGCGTCATGCAGTCAAGAAAAAAGGCGGAAAAATCCGGAGTTTGGAGTAATGGATGATAATTTTTCGGAGCTTTATTGCTTTCCCTTCAAACCCGGCTTAAACAGCCACATTTTTTTAAAATCAACAAAAAATGACTGTCCGCCTTCAGAGATTTTATAAAAGTTTTTTGTCTATGCGTATTGATAATGTCTAACAAAAATGATATCATATGCATGTACAATAAGAACCGAAAGACCGCGCATAAAAAAACGGATAAAACGATAATAATCAGTCATGACAAAAAGCTGATCCGCGGTATTTTGCAGCATGTACGGCACTTTTGCTCGTCCTTGGAGAGGGACGTAAAAAATACTACTCAAATTATTTTATACGAGGTGACTTAACAATGAAAATAAAAATTACGTCGGATTCCACTTGCGACCTCGGAGACGAGCTCACAAAAAAATATTCAATAGGCATCATCCCTCTTTCCGTAGTGCTCGGAGACAAGGTGTATTCGGATAACATCGACATAACGCCGCAACAGATATTTGATTTCGTTACAAAGACGGGCGTACTCCCTAAAACCGCCGCATGTACCGAGGAGGAATACGCCGAGAAATTTGAAAAATTCCTCGACGGGTATGATGCTCTCATACATTTCAACATCTCCTCCAAAGCTTCTGTGTCTAACCAGAGCGCACAGGCGGCAGCAAAGCGCTTCGGCGGGAAAGTCAGGGTTATAGACAGTCATGCCCTCTCAAGCGGGCAGGGACTGCTTGTGCTTAAAGCCTGTGACATGGTCGCCGAGGGCAAAAATCCGGACGAAATAGTCAGCGAAATCGAAAACCTCAGACCTAAGGTAAACACCTCATTCGTTCCCGATTCACTCGAATATCTGCACAAGGGCGGACGTTGCTCGCTCACTGCCATGATGGGCGCCAAAGTTCTCAGACTGCATCCGATGATAAGAATGAAGGACGGACAGCTGTACGCCTCCAAAAAATATATGGGCTCTCTTACACGCTGCCTTAAAAATTACGTTGCCGACCTTGCCGAGGAATACCACACATACGACAAAACACGCTGCTTTATAACGCACAGCAGCTGCGAAAAAGAGGTTGTAGACGTAGCAAAGGAGTTAGTAAATAAACACTTTGAATTCGACAACATCTATGAGACCGTCGCAGGCGGCGTCGTAACCGGCCATTGCGGGAAAAACACTATAGGCGTACTCTTTATATCGCTTTGACCGTTTAAAACTCAATCAAAGAAGGCTGCATCCGTCTCGTTTAGGTGCAGCCTTTTTTTGGTTTTATTAACTTTTCTTTTCAGCGTCTTAAGCAATCAGCACATGCAGGACTATAGCTACTACGAACACAAAAACAAAACTTGCCGTGAGAATTTTAACAAGTTTGCTGCTGCGCTGCGCATAGGCGAACGCACCGCAGGCAACGCCTGCAAGCGTCGAAACGTTGAGAATTATCTCAAGCACACTCATTGCCGTATCGCCGATGGCGACATCGCTCACCAACGGAAGCAAGTATGTTATAAAGGCTATAACTGCAGATACTCCGAGAGCAATAAAACAACAGAACAATGCGAAACCGCCGTTTCCCCTATCATTTCTTCCCATGGAAAGAACCTCCTCGCATAATTAATAAAATATTGTGTTCATTATCTCACAATAATCTCGATTTCGCAAGTACCAAAAACCTGATACTTGGACAATTTCACAAATTATTCAATAGATCGCACCCGTAATATTTGTTTGCATATTTTTTTTGGATTAATTTGCGTCGTTTGCATACAGCGGGAAGGCCTTGCACAGCTGTGCAACCTTTGCGCTGACCTCGTCGTATGCAGCCTCTTTGTGCTCTATAATGTCGGCGATAAGGCATGCCACGGTACGCGCCTGCGCTTCCTTCATTCCGCGCGAAGTCATGGCCGGGGTGCCTATGCGTATGCCGGATGTCACGAACGGTTTTTGGGTATCGAAAGGAATAGCGTTCTTGTTTACTGTTATATGGACTTCGTCGAGCATATGCTCGAGTTCCTTACCGGTTATACCTTTCTCTGTAAGATCGAGCAAAATGAGGTGGTTGTCCGTTCCGCCGGATACCATATTCACACCGAGCTTTTTGAATTCGTCAGCCATAGCTGCGGCGTTCTTTACAATCTGAGTCTGGTACTGCTTGAATTCAGGAGAAAGAGCTTCCTTGAAAGCAACGGCCTTAGCCGCGATTATATGCATGAGCGGGCCGCCCTGAATTCCGGGGAATACCGCCTTGTCTATAGCTTTCCCGTATTGTTCCTTGCACATTATGACGCCGCCGCGCGGACCGCGGAGTGTTTTATGCGTGGTTGTGGTAACAAAATCCGCATAGGGAATCGGCGAGGGATGAAGCCCGCAGGCAACGAGACCGGCTATATGCGCGATGTCAACCATCATGAGCGCTCCCGCTTTATCGCAGATTTTGCGTATGCGTTCAAAGTCTATAACCCTGGGATATGCGCTTGCGCCCGCGACTATCATCTTGGGCTTGCACTCCATGGCTATGCGCTCCATCTCTTCATAATCTATACACCGGTCCTCTTTACTCACGCCGTAAGGCACTATATTAAAATATTTTCCGGATATATTGACAGGCGAACCGTGGGAAAGATGTCCGCCGTGCGCAAGGTTCATTCCCATTATAGTATCGCCGGGGCTGAGCATGGCAAAGTACACCGCGAGATTTGCGCTCGCGCCGCTGTGAGGCTGCACGTTGGCATATTCGCAGCCGAACAGCTCTTTGAGCCTGTTTCTCGCCAGATCCTCGGCTATATCCACATACTCGCAGCCGCCGTAATAGCGGTGCCCGGGATAGCCCTCGGCATATTTGTTGGTCAGGTGGCTTCCCGCCGCAGCCAT
Organism: uncultured Clostridia bacterium; assembly: GCA_964383655.1. Lineage (GTDB taxonomy): Bacteria > Bacillota > Clostridia > Christensenellales > Borkfalkiaceae > Coproplasma. Next base: position 3,202 of record CAYLIO010000038.1, read on the forward strand.
TACGGCAGGCGAAACAAAGTTTTCGCTTGCGATAAGCTCTATGTTGTTTTGCTGGCGCGAAAGTTCAAGTTTAAGCGCCTCAGCCACTTCGGGGTCGGTTTTTTCGATAAGGGAAATTTCAATCATTTTTCTAAACTCCGTATAGTCTTCGTCTTCAATAATCCGATTTTAGCATATTTTTAAGCGGCATACAAATATATTCCGGAAAAATCCGTTATCCGTCTCTGTCTGCACAAGTTCGACCTTGTATTCAAAGCATGGACAGCATCAAAGATTTTCGTCTAAAAAGTTCTTTGCTTCGTCCTCTGTTATATAGCCTACGGACCGCGCTATCATATCACCGCCGTTAAAGACGGCGACGAACGGGATACTCATGATGCCGTATCTTGCGGAGAGCTCGGGAGCGGCGTCGATATTCACTTTTACAAACTCCGCTTTATCCGAATAACTTAATGACAGCTTCTCGAGGATGGGTGCAAGCATCTTGCAAGGACGGCACCAATCGGCGTAGAAATCGCACACGACAGGCTTTTCGCCGGATATTAAATTATCGAACTGCTGCATATTTATCTGTTTCATAATCTAAAAAAATTCTCCCGTTATCTGTTTTTGAGGTATTTCGCAAGATCGCTAAACTTAACCGTCTCAGTCGTGCCGTCCGACATGAGTTTTACCTTGCACATGCCTGAGGATATCTCGTTTTCACCGATCGCGACGACATATTTTGCGCCGAGTTTATCGGCGTACTTGAACTGGGCCTTCAGCGACCTGTTCATATGATCGCATTCCGCTGAAATTCCTGCGACGCGCATTTCGGCAGTCAGTGTGAATGACTTGAGACGGCTGTCGTCGTCCATGCCGGCAAAGTAGACATCCGGCCCCGGCTCGCTGCCAATAGCTATACCTGTGTTCTCCATGAGAAGGATGAGCCGCTCGATGCCGGCAGCAAATCCCACGGCAGGGGTAGGCGCACCGCCGAGCTCCTCTATAAGTCCGTCATATCTCCCGCCGCCGCACACCGTGCCCTGAGCTCCTATCTCATCGGAGACAAACTCAAACACCGTTCTCGTATAGTAGTCCAGACCGCGTACTATCCCGGGATCGACGTTGAACTCGAGCCCGCCGGCCTTGAGATATTTCTGAACGGACGAGAAATGCGCCGAACACTCCTCACACAGATAATCGATGATTTTGGGAGCGTCACGCGTTACGGCGGCACATTTTTCCTCTTTGCAGTCGAGAATTCTGAGCGGGTTCTTATCAAATCTTTCGCGGCACGTTCTGCACATCTCGTCAAGATGGGGCAAAAAGCAGGCTTTCAGCATATCATTGTACCGTGCCCGGCATTTTTTACATCCTATGGAATTGATATTGAGTTTTACGCTCTTTATTCCGAGCTTGTCAAGGAAAGAAGACGCCGCGAATATGACCTCGGCGTCGGTATCCGCAGACGCCGAGCCGTACACCTCTATTCCGAACTGGTGGAACTCGCGTAGCCGGCCGGCCTGGGGCCGTTCGTAGCGGAATGCGGGGGTTATGTAGTACATCTTTACGGGAAGGGCGTCGGATGTCATGCCGTTTTCTATGAACGAGCGCACGACGCCTGCGGTACCCTCCGGCTTAAGCGTCAGCGAGCGGTTGCCCTTGTCGCTGAAAGTGTACATTTCCTTGTTTACTATATCCGTGGTATCCCCCACTCCGCGCTTAAAAAGCTCGGTGTGTTCAAAAACCGGAGTGCGTATTTCCCTGAAGTTATAAAGTTTTGCAGTGGAACGTGCGGCGTCTTCTATGAAGTGCCATTTATACGAGTCGCGCGGAAGAACGTCCTTCGTTCCCTTGGGAATATTTATCATGCATAAACCCCTTGCAAAATTTGATTTATTGATTAATCGGTATTTCTATCTTTGTCCGTCATGTCAGAGCACATATTTTTTCAGGTCGCGATTTTTTATTATCTTCTCCAGATGCTCTTCCACATACTTACTGTTGATCTCGATGCGCACGACGGGATAATCGTTGCCTCCCGCATTGAATGAGATATCCTCGAGCAGATACTCCATTACCGTATGAAGCCGTCTGGCACCGATATCCTCGGACGTATTGTTTATATCCTCCGAAATCTCGGCTATTTTCTCGATTGCATCGTCGGTAAACGTGAGGTCTATATTATCCACGCCTAAAAGCAGACCGTACTGCCTTGTTATGGCGTTTTCAGGCTGAGTCAGAATATCTATGAAGTCCTGTTTGGTGAGCGACGAGAGTTCGACCTGGATGGGGAACCTGCCCTGCAGTTCGGGAATGAGATCTTCCACCTTGGAGACATGAAATGCACCTGCCGCTATAAACAGTATATAGTCCGTCTTCACGGGCCCGTGTTTGGTCATGACGGTACATCCTTCGACTATGGGAAGAATGTCGCGCTGTACGCCTTCGCGCGATACATCTGCGCCCGAGGTGTTGCTCCTGCCCGCAATTTTGTCTATCTCGTCTATAAATATGATACCGTCGTTTTCCGCGCGTTTTATAGCCTCGGTATTCACGGCATCGTTATCGATGAGCTTATCTGCCTCCTCGGCCATAAGCGAGTTCACTGCCTCTCTTACCGTGAGTTTGCGCCGTTTGCGCTTCACGGGCATCCCCATTCCGCCGAATATCGAGCCGAGATCTATCGCCGCACCAGTTCCGGGCGTAAGCTCGATGGGCTTCGGCATATCGGCGACGTCGATCTCGATTACCGCATCGGCATACTTACCGTCATGAACGGCATCTAATAGATTCTTTTCAAACAGCTCTTTAGACATCTCTCCGCGCTCTTCCTTTTTACTTTCGGCGAGCGCTTTGGCTACCTTTCTCTCGGCTACGGCACGAGCCTTGTACTCAACCTCGGCCATCTTCTCCTCGCGGACCAGTCGTATAGCACACTCCGCAAGATCGCGCACCATGGATTCAACGTCCCTTCCCACGTATCCCACCTCGGTATACTTGGTCGCCTCCACTTTCAAAAAGGGCGCTTTGACGAGTTTTGCAAGTCTTCTCGCTATCTCCGTCTTACCCACGCCGGTAGGCCCCTTCATTATTATATTTTTGGGTGTAATCTCCTCCATCTGCTCAAGGGTTAACCGGCTGCGTCTGTACCTGTTTCTGAGCGCTATGGCTACCGCCTTTTTCGCCTCGTCCTGGCCTATTATATACTTGTCGAGTTCATTGACTATCTGTTTGGGCGACAAATCCATTTTCTTTCACCTTTTTTAAAACACTATGATTTTATTTTGTACCGCTCTTTTATTAAACGGTTTCACACTTGATGTTGTTATTGGTAAACACGCATATTTCGCTTGCTATCGTAAGCGCCTTGACCGCTATCTTCTCGGCGGAATAACGGGTATTCTGAATAAGCGCTCTCGCCGCCGCAAGCGCGTAGTTCCCGCCGCTGCCTATCGCGCACACACCGCCGTCCGGCTCTATGACATCGCCCGTTCCCGACACGATGAGAAGCGTATCTTTATCCGCTACGATCATCATCGCGTCCAGTCTTCTGGGCGCCTTATCGGAACGCCAGAGCTCGGCAAGCTCGACTGCGGAGCGCATGAGATTGCCCGAGTATTTATTGAGCATCCCTTCAAATTTCTCGCTCAGCGAAAAAGCGTCCGCAACAGAACCTGCGAATCCTAAGACAACCTTCCCGCCGTAAATCCTTCTGACTTTTTCAGCATTGCTTTTAAAAACCACGTTTCCGCCCATCGTAACCTGTCCGTCGCCCGCTATCGCCGTGACTCCGTCCTTTTTTACCGCGCATATGGTTGTGCCGTGAAATTCTACCGACATATGAATTCTTTATACTCCCTTATATGTTTTATCGCCCTTTCGGCGAGATATCTGTATCTTTGCTTTTTATCGCGGATCCGCGCATCTATATCCTGCAGCAGCCCGAAGTTTGCGTTCATCGGCTGGAAATTTCTATTCTCCGCCGCAATGTACCGCGCCAGCGCACCCGAGACCGTCTCTTTCGGCGGTATTACAGGCTCTCTTCCGCGAATTTTTTGCGCCATGTTTATAGCCGCCATAATACCCGTCGCCGCGCTCTCGACATACCCTTCCACTCCGGTTATCTGCCCCGCAAAAAAAACCTTGCCGTCCGATTTCATGGAAAAGTCTGCAAAAAGCGCCTCGGGTGAGTCGATATATGTGTTTCTGTGCATGACGCCGTAGCGTAAAAACTCAGCGTTTTTAAGCGCCGGGATCATAGAAAAAACGCGTTTTTGCTCACCGAATCTGAGGTTGGTCTGGCATCCCACTAAGTTATACGCGCTTCCCTCGGCGTTCTCTTTTCTCAACTGAAGCACGGCGTAATACGAATTGCCGCAGCTATCCTTAAGCCCTACCGGTTTAAAAGGCCCGAACCTCAGCGTATCTATACCCCGCCCGGCCATTATCTCGACGGGCATGCATCCCTCGAAGATCTCACGCTTCTCAAAAGAGCGGAGCTCCGTGCGCTCTGCGGATATCAGCGCCTCGCAGAAAGACGTATATTCTTCTTTAGTCATCGGGCAGTTTATATAGTCGTCCCCGCCTTTATCGTATCTTCCGCCTGCAAAGGCCTTTGACATGTCTATGCTCGCGCCCGACACTATGGGCGCGGATGCGTCATAGAAATAAAGCCCGCAGCCCAATCTCTTCTCTATATCCGAAGCGAGCGTATCCGTAGTAAGCGGACCCGTAGCTATTATACACCAATCGTCCGGGATACTTTCAATCTCGCGGCAGATTATTTTTATCCCGCTCTCACGTGAAAGCTTATCCGTTATATACGCGGAAAACCTGTCCCTGTCGACGGCCAAAGCACCGCCTGCCGGCACTTTGGTCTTATCTGCGGCCTCCATCGTCAGAGAACCCAGAATGCGCATCTCCTCTTTGAGCAGTCCGCACGCATTGGCATAGACGTCGCTGCTTTTGAGCGAGTTCGAGCATACAAGCTCGGCAAAGTCCGGGCTGCTGTGCGCAGGCGTCATTTTTTTCGGTTTTATATCATACACCTCGACTTCAAACCCGTCTTGCGCCAGTTTATACGCCGCCTCGGCGCCCGCAAGCCCCGCGCCTATGACCTTTACACTATTCATAATCCTTCTTCAGCTTCTCGCGCAGTCTCTTCCGCTACCGTCTCGGGCTTCTGAGGCATCTTTACGGAATAGGCGCACGATTTTTCGGAACACTTTATCTCGTTTGCTTTCCTTACCAAATAGCCTTTGCCGCACAAGGTGCATTTCTCTCCCGTAGGCACGTCCCAGCTTAAGAACCTGCAGTCGGGATAACCCGTGCATCCGTAATAGATCTTACCGCTTTTCGAGCGCATGCGCCGCATGGGCTTGCCGCACTCCGGACACTGTCCGTCCGTCTTCTCGCCCTCGCGCGCCTTCCCGTCCGGGGCGGCTACAGGGCGTTTCGTTCCGCACTTCACGCATTCATAATATTCGCCGTACCTGCCTTTTTTGACGAGCATATCGCCTGCACAAACAGTGCACTTCTCCTGCGCCACTTTTGCATCCATAGGCAAAATAGTCGCGCACTCCGGATAATTCGGACAGGCGAGGAACCTGCCATATTTACCGCTCTTTACGACCATGTTAACGCCGCACTTAGGGCAGCGCACGGCGGAGATCTCCTGCTCCGATTCGCTTACTATATTCGAGCATGCGGGATAGTTCGAGCACGCGAGATACTTGCCGTATTTACCGGTGCGGCGTATCATGGGATGCCCGCACTTTTCGCACTTTATATCCGTCATCTCATCGCCGTCCGTCGACGCTTCCTTGAGATGTTCGCTGAATGTGGGATAGAAGCCGGCGATTATCTCATGCCAATCGGTGCCGCCATCCTCTATCATGTCCAGCTCTTCCTCCATTTTGGCGGTAAAGCCCACATCCATAATATCATCGAAATATCGCACGAGCATATCCGTTATCTTGTATGCGACTTCCGTGGGTATCATATATTTCCCGTCTTTTTCCACATACTTCCTCTTTGTAAGAACGGATATGATGGACGAATACGTGGACGGTCTGCCTATGCCCTTCTCTTCCATGGTCTTTACCAAGGACGCGTCCGTGTATCTCAACGGCGGTTTTGTAAACCTCTGCTCGCTATTAAAATCGCAAAGATTAAGCATATCGCCTTCCGACAGTGGCGGAAGCAGCTTTGCGGCGGCCTCGTCCTCATCTTCTTTTTCTTTCGGCGACTCCTGGTATGCGGCGGTATAGCCGGCAAACAGCATGGCCTTACCGCTCGCCTTGAATACATATCCCGCCGATTCGGCCTCTATCTGCATGGTGCTGTATCTCGCCTCGGACATCTGCGAAGCAATGAACCTGTCATACACCAGTTTATATATATTGTAATGCTTCTTATCCAGTAAATTCTTGACGCTTTCCGGCGTAACGCTAAGGTTTATAGGCCTTATGGCCTCATGCGCGTCCTGCGCACCCTTTTTTGCCGCATATCGGTTAGCTCTTGCGGGCACATACTCATCGCCGTAATTTTTTCTTATGAACTCAAGCGCGTTGTCCTGCGCCTCTTTGGATATACGCACCGAGTCCGTTCTTATATAGGTTATGAGCGCGATATGATCCCCGCCTACGTCCATGCCTTCGTACAGATGCTGTGCTATAAGCATGGTCTCGGGCGAGGAATAACCGTACTTATTCGACGCGTCCTGCTGCAACGAGGATGTGGTGAAAGGCGCGGGTGCGTGCTGCTTTGAAACCCCGCTCTTCACGCTCTTTACGCTGAAAGGTGCGCTTTTGACCTTGGTCTCGGCCTCTTCCGCCTGCTCCTTTGTCACGTTTTTGCCGCTCTTTTTGAGCCGGCACACCGCTTTAAACGGCGAATATTTTTCTTCTTCGTCCTGAAGAAAAGCCGTGAGTACCCAATACTCATCCGGTTTGAAAGCCGTGATCTCACGCTCTCTTTCCACAATAAGCTTTAGAGCTACAGACTGCACCCTTCCCGCAGAGAGACCGTTCTGTATCCGGTTATTCAAAAGCGGCGAGAGTTTATAGCCTACCAGCCTGTCAAGCACTCTTCTCGCCTGCTGTGCGTCCACTAAGTTATAATTTATCTTTCTCGGATGATCAAGCGCGTTTTCCACGGCGGACTGCGATATCTCGTTGAATTCTATTCTGTTTTCTTTATCCGGGTCGAGCTCTAAAACGGTTTGCAGATGCCAGCTGATTGCCTCTCCTTCACGGTCCGGGTCGGTCGCGAGATATACTCTGCCCGCCTTCTTTGCCTCAGCTCTCAGTCTTGCTATAACATCTTTCTTTCCGGGCGTCTCTTCGTACCTCGGCTCGAAATCGGAATTTATTCTTACGCCTAAAGTGCGTTCAGGCAGATCGCGTATATGTCCGCCGGACGCATCCACTTTATATCTGCCTTTTAAATATTTTGAGATTGTCTTTGCCTTTGAAGGCGATTCTACGATTATAAGGTCCATAAAACTAAATTACCCGAAAAAAATTTTTTGTCTGCAGCTTTTTTGTCCTGTTTTATTTTTATTGAACCGATGCATAAAACTTAAAACCGCAGCCCGGCAAAATAAAGAATAAACTAAACACAAGCGGCATGTCAAGCATATTATTTTTATATATCCATATTATATAATGCCCGCTCTTTATGCAACACGTCCTTCTTAATCTGCCCCTATATAATTTATTATACTCTGTCGCCGGGCGTTTTAATCATAAAATATCTTTTTTTAAATCATCTTTTCGTGAAAAGCTTCCCTTTCCTCCCTTTACGCGCTCCCGCCTCAAGGCAGATTCTCGCATGCATAAATAAAAAAAACTGCATCCGAACCGAAAATCCGAACGCAGCCTCTGATTTTTATTTAATTTCTTTAATCTTCGCCGCCTTACCCGTAAGCCCGCGCAGATAATAGAGTTTAGCCCTTCTCACCTTTCCGCGTTTTACTACGGTTATCGAAGCTATCTTAGGCGAATGGACGGGGAACGTTCTTTCGACCCCCACACCGAAAGAAAGTCTTCTCACGGTGAAGCTTTCCCTTATACCGCCGTGCTTCTTGGCTATAACGACTCCCTCGAAGTTCTGAATTCTCTCTTTCGTACCTTCGATTACCTTAAAGCCGACCCTTACGGTATCTCCCACATTGAATGCGGGAATGCTCTCCTTCATCTCTTCTCTTTCAATGGCTTCCACAAGACCTTTCATGACTTATCCAACCTCCCGAAAAAGACGTTCATGCCGCATATAAAAAAAGCGCAGAGGACCGCCCCGAAGTTCAAAATACAAACGGTATTTTATCAGACCTTTATAAAAAAGGCAACCTATTTATATCCCGAATTTGACTTTTTTTGTGAAAATTGCGATACACCCCGCATGCGACAGGGGAAAAAGCGTTTTCAGCGTTTTGTTTATACCCACTTTGCCGTAAAACTTCTTCTGTGAACGGGGCATAGACCGTATTTTTTTATGGCTGCGATATGCTCTGCCGTACCGTAGCCCTTGTTACGCGAAAAGCCGTATGCGGGATAGAGCTTATCTTCCCCGTCCATGAGCGCATCCCTGTAAACCTTCGCTACGATGGACGCCGCGCCTATGCAGTAGCAGCTTTGGTCGCCCTTTATGACAGATCTTTGCGGAAGAAGGGTGTCAAGCGTCATATTGCCGTCCGTAAGCACGAGCTCAGGGATAAGACTTAGCCCTTCCGCCGCTTTTTTCATGCAAAGCTTTGTCGCGTTCAATATATTTATATCGTCTATGACATCCGGCCCGATAACGGATATATTGATTGCAAGCGCCTTTTTTTTAATGAGCCCGGCTAGATATTCCCGTTTCTTTGCACTGAGTTTCTTGCTGTCGTTCACGCCCTCGATCATGTCGTCGTACGGCAGAACGACCGCCGCGCACACAACAGGCCCTGCAAGCGGACCGCGGCCCACCTCGTCCACGCCGCATATATACTCAGCGCCGCCTGACACAAGTTCTCTTTCATACGCGAATCGGGTACCTTCTTCCATTGTCAGAATGTGCATCCTGATATATCCTCCATACCATCCAACGCTATCTTCCCGAGTCTCCCCTTTCTTAAATCGTCTATAACCGCCCTGCATGCGCGGCTTAAATCCAACTCCCCGCCGCGAAGAATAAACCCGCGCCGCTGAGCCACTTTGTCCAGCATAGCGGAACCTGAAGAAAAATCTTCTATGCCGTACCTTTCTTCAAGCCTTTCGGCGTACCTTTCGGACAACTCCTCCAAAAGCGACGCCGCGAGCTCGTAAAAATCAAGAATATCGTCGTTTATGCTCCCGATGTACGCAAGCCGTCTTGCGAAGCGCCGGTTTTCAAGCGCAGGCAGCATCGTTCCGGGCGTATCCAAAAGCTCGAACCCGTCCAGCCTTATCCATTGCTTGCCGCGCGTGACGCCGGCCTTGTTACCCGTTAAAGCACGCTTTTCGCCGGATAAAAGGTTTATTACGGTGCTCTTGCCGGTATTGGGCACACCCACCACCATAAACCTGAACGTGCGCATGTACCCCTTTCTCCTTGCCTTGTCGGCTTTTTCTTTTACGACGGACAGACATGCAGAAAAAAGCGCGCGGCGGCATCCGCTCTGCGTCGCATCAAGCGACTTCACGGCGGCACCCGCTTCTCTTATAGCCTGCGCATACTCATCCGTATTCTCCGCAAGATCTGATTTATTGAGCAGGTAAAGAACAGGCTTTGAGCCGAAAATCTCCTTGAGCCGTATATTGAAAGACGAAGCGGGACAGCGCGCATCTAAGACATAAATCGCACCGTCGCACAGCTCCGCACTCTCTTTCATCATCCGCATAGCCTTGGCCATGTGCCCGGGATACCAATTTATATTCACCCTATTTTGTTGATTACTTTCCATAACTTTTCGCTTCCTTATATATTTATGATATCGGGGTCAAAAGCATGTGTTTGATTGCACCCTGTGCCTATATCGCCTA
>CAYLIO010000039.1:0-12885 GCA_964383655.1 uncultured Clostridia bacterium
GCGTCAAAATAATTTTTAAGCTTGGCAACATTTTCTTCACCGAACCCGTAAGCCCATAAAAACTCTTCAAAATCCAATGAATACATTTCCAGTTGCTTTTCATACCCGACAGGAATTGAAACGATATCCCTGTAGTGCAGCCCGAGAAGCGACCCTGATGAAATCACGTCGTATCTGTTATCCTGCGCCAAAAATTTAATTGCCGTTCTGGCGTTAGGACAATGTTGAATTTCATCCAGAAAAATCAGGGTATCACCTTCGATAAAACGGATGTTCGGAATTTGCAGCGACATGCGCTTATATATTTCGTTCGGCGAAAGATCGCCGGCAAATATATCCATGTACTCCGGATGCAGATAAAAATTTATGGTTATTACACTCTTATAATTATCTCTCCCGAATTTATCTATGATAAATGATTTACCGACCTGACGGGCACCCTTTACAAGTAAACACTCCTCCCGTTTTGTCTTCTTCCACTGCACGAGAGATGAATATATCTTTCTTTTAAGCATAATTGTCGCACCTCACACCAATTATACCACCGGAAAAACAAAATCAATACCGATGCAAGTATTTTGACAAATAGAATTGTAAAACATGCAAGCATTTTGACAAATAGAGTTAATAAAAATGCAAATTTATCGAGGTGTCTTTTTGCGCATGATGTAAATATTTTGAGGAATAGCTAAAACCGTCGTTTATCTTTTATGGATCGACGATGACTGACCATTAAGTCTTATCCGAGATTAAGGAAGTCTTTTCTGTAGTTCCTCACCTTAAAGAGCTCAAGCAGCTTAAGCATATCCGCATCCTTTATACTGTTTTTCCCCGGCAAATGCGCAGTCAGCATATAAATCTGCGCAGCTTTTTCCACAGTCTCTATGAGGCCGAAGGTCTCGTCAATTGTCCTGCCTGCGCCGTATACGCCATGCATCGCCCAGATCACAAGCCTGAACTCGTTCATTTTTTTGGCCGTGGCTATGCCTATTTCGCTCGTGCCGCACAGCATCCAAGGCAGAACTCCGACACCGTCGGGGAACACTACAACGCACTCCGTGCACATCCCCCACAGCGTACGAGTAAATTTTTTCTCATCCAGTTCATGCACAAAAGTCATTGCGAGCGTATTTGTCGGATGAGAATGCATTATAACCCTGTTTTCCGGGTCAGCTTTAAGTCGTGTAATGTGACTCATCATATGCGCAGGAAATTCGCTCGTAGGTCTTCCGCCGTCCTCAAAACCCCATAAAATTTCGACATTTTTGCCGCTCTTGCCTATGCGTACTATGCCGATATTGCGCTCCGGATCGCTTGCTATGTTTCTGAAGTATTTACCGGTTCCCGTCACAATAAATATCCTGCCTTCAAGAGGTAATAAATCAAATTTTTCCTCGTTGACCCCCATAAGCGGGACCGTGCGGACGGGTTTGGTTAAATCTATATAATCTGCAACTTGTTTTTCGTCGAGTAAATAACTTATATTTCCGCCGTTTCGCTCATCCCAGCCGAGCCGATACATGTTTGCGGTCGTTTCACACATCTCACGCACAAACGGCGCCGTAAGAACATCTTTCATCCTCTTTTTTCCAAAACCTCTCTCTCGTATTTCTTTATTTCCGTAAGGTAGTCCTCTTTAAGCCCTTCGCGTCTCAAATATTCTTTCCACACGGCGCCGAACGGCATATCCTTCACTTCTTCCTGCGCCACCATCAGCTCGGTAAACTCCGCATTGTCCTGCATCTTGCGAAGCCTATCGTGCGGAATAAGCAATGCGTACAAAAGCGCCTTCTGTACAGCTCTCTGGCCCGTAACCCAAGCCGACAGCCTGTTAATAGAAGCATCAAAATAGTCCAGGCCTATCATCACCTTATCCGATGCTTCTCCTCGGATAATCTCCTTTGCCGTTTCTTTCAGCTCGTCATCAAAAATAACGACATGATCAGAATCCCATCTCACGCCGCGCGTTATATGCAACGCCACCTTGTCGTAAAAAGCAAGAAGTGCGGGGATTTTATCCGACACATACTCAGTCGGATGATAGTGACCGTTATCCAGAAGACAACAGATACCGTTCTTCGCAGCATAGTTTTGGTAGAACTCGTTTGACCCTACCGTATAACTCTCAACGCCTATGCCGAACACCTTGCTCTCTACTGCTACGACTACCTTGCTCTTGTTATAACCGCACGATAAAATCTTATCGAGGCTGTCCTTGAGTCTAAGTCTCGGGGTGAGCCTGTCGGCAGGCACATCCTTAAACCCGTCGGGAATCCAGATATTGACGAGACTGTATGAGCCGAACTCATCGGCAAAGTGTTCGGCTATCTTAAGACATGCTATGCAGTGGTCTATCCAGAACTTACGAACATTCTCATCCGGCGATGATAAGGTCAAGCCGTTTTTTACGTTCGCGTGACTGAACATCGTGGGATTGAAATCTATTCCCGAGGCTTTTACTTCTTTTGCAAACTTAACCCAAGGCGCAAAATGCTCGGGCAGATAGTTATCCCTGTCAATGCGGGCATCGCCGAGCACGGCGTAACTTGCGTGCAGATTGAGTCTCTTTTTTCCCGGCATCAGCGAAAATGCTTTGGCTATATCGGACGTAAGCTCATTAAAACTGCGCGCCTTGCCCAAATAATTCCCCGTTGTCTGAATTCCGCCCGAGAGCGCTTCTCCTCTGTCCAAACCGGCGACGTCGTCACCCTGCCAGCAGTGTACAGATATGGGGATCTCCTTAAGACTGTTTATCGCGGCCTCGGTATCAATTCCGACTGTTTTGTATTCTTTTTTCGCCTCATCATACATGTTCACTTTCAGCTTTTACCTCGCTTTATTCTCTTTACGGTCAACCCTCTCTGCCTGCACTTTAATATTGCCTGCCGCCGTCACCTCATCCGGCCGCACGACGAGCTTTACGTTACACGCTCTTTCGGTAAGTTCGTTTAAATACTCGTTCTTCGCTCCGCCCCCTGCAATATACAGCTTATCACACTTTATGCCGGTATTTTTCTCCAGCTCGCGAAGCGACCTCTCATAACTTTGAGCTAAGCTTAGAAATGCACAGTTAAAATAATCTCCGCGATTCCTCGGCCCGTTGCTCGTCCCGGCAAACGCGCCGTCAAACGCGCTCTTCATGCTTTCGGGCGCAAGAAACCGCGCATCGTTTATATCGGCCACGCCTTCGAACGTACTCCTTCGCACGTCCTCTATGATCTCATTGAAGCTGCTGCCCGGGCATAGCTCTCTTCTGAGTTCGTTTACTACCCACATCCCCATTATGTTCTTCTGGTAGCGTATATAGCCCGCGCCGCCTTCATTGGACCAATTCTCTCTCATGCTTTCGGCGTCTGCATGCGCTTTGGCGCTCTTTATACCGAGCAGCGACCATGTGCCTGACGAGATGTACGGCATATTTCCGTCTATATCCATCCCCTCAACCGCACTCGCCGTATCATGCGAGGCACAGAGCACGACTTCTGTCTGACCGCCGACCTCTTCCGCAACGGATGGCAGCAGCATTCCGACGCTCTCACCGGGTTTATACAGCCGACCGAAAAGTTTTTTGTCAAGGTTTAACAGTTCAATAATATCCGCATCCCAATCGCATGTATAGGCATTGACAAGTCCTGTCGTAGTGGCGTTTGTGTACTCCTTTTTGACTATACCGGTAAGCTTATAATTGAGATATTCCGGCATCATTAAAAAATTTTCCGCGCCTTCAGCCTTTCCCGAGATTATATCGTCATACAGCCGGTATATGGTATTAAATTTCTGGAACTGAATACCTGTTAAACCGTACAACTTCTCGAACGGAATACGTGCATGCACCCTGTCGATTAAAGCCTGCCCGACCGCGTCCCGATACGAAATGCACGGCAGTTTTTCCTCTCTGCGGGACATGAGCACATAATCCACGCCCCATGTATCGACGGCGAGCGAAACGATATTTCCGACAAGCTTGAACGCGCGTCTTATACCCTCCTTCACCTCGGCTAAAATATGCTCCGTATCCCATACAAGATTGGCACCTGTCTTTTTTACGCCGTTTTCGAATCGATAGACCTCATTATATTCTGTTTTTCCGCCCTTGACGCAGCCTAAAATGTGCCGTCCCGAAGACGCTCCTATATCTATCGCAAGATAATATTTTTCCATACCTATATATGCCGGATCCGTATATGTTTCCCGGTTAAAATACCTGCTTTTTGCCCGTCTTATAATTCTCGGTATACCTGTTTTTCATAAACGACATCTGAAGCTATGCTCTCCGCTCCCTTCTATCTTTTCGGTACCGTCGGGCAACACGACGGTACAGTGCGTGGAAACGGGCACGGATATACTTAAGCAGAACGTATTGTTCTCTATTTTCCAGCTGCTTGAAATTTTCCCATATGGCGTATCCGTCTGCCCTTCGGCGCTCGTTATTCCGCCGCCGGGAACGGGCTGTATCTTGAATGTTTTGTATCCGCCTGACACGGGCCGGATTCCGGCTAAGTATTTATACAAAAAGTCTCCGACAGCTCCGCTCGCGTAATGGTTGAACGATATCATGCCGCCCGTGCCGTCACCCTCGCCGGCATTGATCGTGCCATCCTCTCGTATGGCATCCCAGCGCTCCCAAATTGTCGTACCGCCTGCTTTAACCTCGTACAGCCACGACGGACACTTTTCGTTCATAAGCATTTTAAACGCAGTATCCGCCAGTCCGTTATCCGCAAGAGCGGACAATATATACGGCGTTCCGGGAAATCCCGTGTTTATGCAATAATTCCCGGCTTTAACCAACACCTCAAGATTTTTTGCCGCCATATTCTTCTGACCATCGGGAAACATCCCGAAGGCAAGCGGCAGTACATATGCCGTCTGAAATTCGTTTTTGAGTCTCCCTTTACCATCCGTGAAAACCGAAACGTAAGCGTTTGCAACTTTTTTAAACAGCGCCGCATATTTTTTCGCATCCTTCTTTTTGCCCAGCAGAGCAGCTATTTTTGATAGCTGTCCGCAACTGTTTGCAAGACTTGCCGTGGCCGTCCATCTGCTGCGCTTTTGCCATCCGCTCATTTTATCGATGTCAGGCGCAACCCAATCCCCGAAATGCAAAAATGCGGGAGTGTGCCATATGTAACGCCTTTTGCCTATGCCGAAGCCGGCCCAGAACCTGCAGGCGTTTACATACTTTTTCATAACGGGATACATTGTCTCGAGCATGGACTTATCGCCGCGCGCGAGATAGTGAGCCCACGGCACGAGAATGCATGCGTCACCCCAAAAATCCACCGCCATTTTCGGCATGGTGGCAGGAAATTTATAGCCCTGTGCGGGCACGGTAGTCGGTATTCCGCCTGTTCCGATCTGCTCATCTTTTAAATCGTTAAGCCACTTTTCAAAAAAGCGCGACATGTCGAAGTTATAGCATGCGGCAGGCGCAAAGAGCGCAATGTCACCCGTCCAACCCATACGCTCGTCACGCTGCGGACAGTCGGTGGGAATCTCCACGAAGTTGGATTTGGCGCTCCATACTATATTGGACTGAAGTTTGTTTATCCTCTCATCCGAACATGAGAACGCGCCGATGTTTTCCAAATCCGAATAAATAGCGCGCGCAGTGAGCGTTATCTCTGTCTCTTCTGCCCCGCTCACTCCCACATAGCGGAACCCCATATAAGTGAACACGGGCGAATAACACTGATCCCCGTCTTTGCATATATATTCTGCGGTCGCCTTTGCGGAACGCAGAAGCCGCATTGCTAAGGTTCCGTCCGAATCCAAAACCTCGGCATGCCTGAAAACTATCCTCTGCCCTGCCCTTCCTTTTATCTTCGCACAGACAACGCCCGCAAAGTTCTGTCCGAAATCGTATATGAGCTCATCTCCTCTCTTTACGCACGATACAGGTTCAAACGCCTCGTGCGCACCGACCGGCGCACCGATTTCTGCTATTATACGCGGCCTGATCCTGATATCTTCCTCAGTCGCCGAGTGCCAATTTGCCGCCTCTAAGTCTGCCGTTGCGTCGTAAATTTCACCGTCGTAGAAATCGGCGAAACGATAATTGCCTTCCGTCGTGACTTGCCAGCTTTCGTCCGTCCCGATGACCTCGCTTGTTCCGTCGGCGTACTCAAACCTTACTTCAGCAAGAAGCGCCTGTCTCTTTGCCGTTATACGGTTCTTGCGAGTAAACACGAACGAACCCACGGCCCACCCGCCCGCAACGGTAAACATTATTTCGTTACCATCCGTGCGCAGCATGTTCGTTATATCATATGTCCGGTATTGCAGCGTGTGTTTATACGAAGTGAACCCGGGCGCAAAATATCTGTCACTCGCCCTTTCGCCGTTTATACACAGCTCGTAAATACCCATCGCCGTTGCATAGACAACGACACGCGACACTTGTTTTTCGACGCATATTCTTCTTCTGAACGTCATAGGCCGCGGCGACGTTCTCTTCTCCCGGAACACGTACGCTCCGTCCGTTATCCACTTCGCCTGCCAGGGCATACCCATACGTCCCGTCTCGAACGACGTCTCGGCGGAGCATTTCTCGCCCGTCGACCCCGTCGCCTCGACGCGCACGCGGTATTCGGTAAACGGTTTGAGCTGCGCACCGCTGTACGGAATAAGCACCTGCTCACTAGTTTCACACAACCATCCGTTGACGGATATCCTGGCGCTCTCAAGACTTTCGCCGTTTTTATCCGACTTGAGCGCAAATGAAAATCGCGGCGTACGGTTATCCGTAACGCAGCCTCTTGCCAAATTTTCAACCGTCAATCTTGTGATTTCCATAACAAAATCCCGTGCGTCTCGTATAAGTCCTATTACCCCAAAACTATACCCTTATTTGCTCATTTTTTCAATGTTTTTGATTGATTTGATTATAAATTTGACAAATATACAATATAATCTTAAAATTTGGACAAGAAATAATCAAAAGCGAGCAATTTATATGTCAAGCAACGAAAGATTGAAACAAATACTCGATTACCTGAAAAAAAACAGAACAACTTCTGTTGAAGAACTGATCGAACTGCTGGATGTAAGCGCTGCCACCATAAGGCGCGATCTTACCGTATTGCAAGAGCGCGGACAGATCGAGCGCTCGCATGGCGGAGCCGTTCTTATGGAAGAGGATGACGAGATATCCATTTTTATAAGACAAATAAAAAACGTGCGCGAAAAAGAGGCGGCCGTATCGATAGCCTTGAAGCATATGCCGGATTTTCAGACAGTTTTCCTCGATAACTCCTCCACATGCCTCGCTCTGGCCAAGCGCATAAATTTAGCGCACAAGACGGTTATCACCAACGGCCTGCAGATAGCGATGCACATTTCGCGCCAAAACGACATAAGTCTCATCATACCCGGCGGCGAAGTCAAATATAACAACTCCGCCGTACTCGGAAGCATTGCCGCGACAGCACTTTATAATTTCAATTTTGACATTGCCATAACATCCTGCTCGGCGCTAGACGGTAACGGCACGTACGAACACTCTCCCGATACTATGCAGTTAAAGAAAATAGCGCTTGAGAAAAGCCGAAAAAAGATGCTGATATTCGACAGCACCAAAGTCAATACCCAAGCCGCGTTCAAAACAGCTGCGCTCGATAGCTACGACTATATTTTCACCAATGCCGGCGCCGCCTCGTTGGCATCAATCGATCCGGACAATAAATACAACATCATAAACAAGTAAAAACCGGTATTTTTTTCGGAAAAAGTTGTGTCACGATTATCGGAGCGGCAAATATAACCTTGCATGGCAGGCAAGCCGATTCTCCGCGCACCTGCGCACAGCCGGCAGAGCTATAGAATATCCCGGATGATATTTCGGAATATAGAACAAAAAAAGACATTCCGCCATACCTTAACTTAACGATAGGGTAAAAAATGTTGGGGCGATGTCCTATCATGCCATCGCCCCAACATTTAAGTTAAACATCATTTGCAATTCTGCATTGCACCGCTCGCCGCTTTAAGCCTCAACCTGTTTTTTTTCAATCCCGAAGAACGAGCCTATTATGGCAAGCAAACCGGCCACACCGTAGAACACTATGCCTGCAATAGCTGTATATGCCGAATTCAAATTAGACGGAGTTTGAATTGCCGGCAGTACATCCGCATCCGAAAGGAATATATAGGCAAAACCTTCCACCCTGCCCTCCAGAAAGAGCATAAAGGATGCTATAAGCAAAGCCGCAGAGCCTATCCTCAGGATATCGGCAATTATACTGTAAATCTTTCCCGCAAGCCTGTTAAAATTAAATTGAGCCATTAAAACAGCTGCTGCGGCAGTAAGTAAAGCAAGTACAGAAAATACCGTAATCATACTGTCGTAAGTGCCTTGAAAGTATCCGTCCGAACAATTTATCGTGTATATTATTAAAGATATCAACGAAAGAATTGCAACGACAAACGAAATCCATGTCCCCGGGCGTTGTCTTTTTATAAAACTAATCATTGTCTGCGCCCTCCTTTTTTTCAAGTATAGTCGTGACAAGCCACAGCCCCGTCATAACAACAGACAATGTCAAAGCCGCAATTTTTACTCCGCTTAGCATCGACTCCCACCACGGAACAACCCTGACAGTACTTACGTTAAGCACGACAGAATTAGAAAAAGCATAAAGTTGATACTTCATGTTCTCTCTTGCTTGCTCCACAAGCGTATTGTCGTTGCTCAAAGTGCTTACGGATATATAAGGCCATACATCATCCTGTCCGTCCACTCCGCCGATTGTACTATTATTAGCGGCAGAATCAAGCACGTTTGTAACGGTAGCCATTATACAGCCTTCCGGATTGAAGTAATACGCATTGTTCATCATATCGGTTGCAATGATACCTTCAAAGCCCCACTCGCCGCGCACAATTCCTTTGAGAAAACCTACATGGTGCGACGCATTTACGGCGCCTATGCGGTTGAACGCTGTCATCACGGCAAGAGCGCCTGCATCTTCAAGAGACCCTTGGAATGCTCTCAAATCTGTTTCCCTAAATCTTTGCTCGTTGAGATACACAGCCACACCTGAACGCTGATATTCCTGGTCGTTAAATCCCATATGCTTAGGCGCACAAATTATACCAAATTCTTTTGCTCCTTGTGTAACGGCAGCGCCGAGAACATTAGTAAGCATCGGATCTTCAGAAAAATAGTCGCAATTCCTGCCGTTATAAGGCGTACGATGTACATTAAGGCCGTTTGCCCAAATCTGATAACAACCGATCCAAAGCCCGGAATTGCCAAGAATTCTGCCCCACTCGAGAGCAAGCTCAGGATTAAAACTTGAGCCGAGCAATGTCTGAGAATTGACATTCGAATAGAATTTACCGGCCTCGCTGTCGGGATCCACATAGTAAGGATCGGTTTCAGGATCACCATTATTCGTAGAAAGCGTTTTGGAATTAAACCCTTTTGGCCCGTCATATTGACCTACTACGGGGTTATTTATATTGTCCAGCGTATCTGACTGCGATCCGCCGTGCGCGATAGCGCCTATGAGCTGATCAAGAGATATCGCATTCACAAGTTGATCCCAGAACGGATCGGTGATGTCCTGTTGCTGGTCATATCCTATATCCGCAAAAGTAACTCCGGGGATACCGTCTATATTATCGACAGGCTCATCGGTTTTTATTTCATATTGCTGATTCCTGAGTTCCTTAATCCATTCGTCGCTAATCGAACTTGCAGCCAGCGATATATTCTCTTCGTTGTAGTTCTTGGGCCATGTCCCATCCCAATCACTCCGCGTAAGATAAGTTACCGTTCCCGGCAGATAATAATTAAGGTCTGCATTGTCTGCCACGTTGGTTATCATACCGCCGGATTCGGAAACGGAATACGTATTGATATCGGTATCATTCTCGTTGCCGTTAGTCCATGTCGCTACGCACTGTGTATTCCCCGCAGACGTCATTCCGTCGTCCTCTTCATATCCCTGCGCCGCAAGAATATTATTCAAGGCATCATGCGAGCCGTTACCCGTGGCAAAATAATAAATACCTCCGTCCATTATATACGTTTTGGCGTTGGTATAATCATAGCTGGCAATATATTTGGTAGGAATAGTGATCGTAACCGTTTCCGTCGAACCTGCGGCAACCTCAACCTTTGCAGAATTGAGGAACATTACAGCGGATTTTTCAACGAGGTTGGACTTATCGTAGTCAGTATAAGGTGATTGCACATAAAGTTGAGCAAGAAATATTCCCGACTTGTCACCATTATTGGTTATACTGATTTGCGCAGTAATATCCCCATCTACCCTATCCTCAACGCTGACGCTCAGAAGACGCTGTTCATAATCGAGATAAGAAAGACCCCATCCGAACGAATAAGAAACTTCCTCTTCATAATTCCATGAATTATTTGAACTTGCGTACACGCCCGCAGAAGAACTTGCGCCGCTATTCGGGTTTACTATGGAATCGTAATACCTTGTTTCATAGTAGTAATACCCCGAATATATACCTTCGGCTTCTACATAGTATGTGCCGGCCGCATAATCTTGCTGATTAATGCTGAATGCGCTTCCCGATCCGACCTCTACCTGCGTGCCCCATCTTTCGTCTATATAAGCACTGCCGTCTGCGTTCGTATTGATGAGCTCAGAATCAGAATAAGTACCGCTGCCGAAGTTCATCATTGCAGGCGAAGAAACAGAGCTTGTAGCATAAGTATCGGCCAGTGCTCCCGAAGGATTCACCGTTCCGTCGAGCGCTTGAACTATTCCGGTAAACTGATAATCGTTAGGAATTCCGATATATGCTATTCCGTCAACTTCGTGTAAGCCGCTTTTAAGTTCCCCTACTTCAATCGTGCTGGAAGAGTTAAGCAGTACAATAACTTTATCGCAAGCCTCTTTCGCGGCATCAACCACCGCAAGTTCATCATCAGACAGCGCCAACGGGTCTTTCCCCGTCGCATTACCGTCGGTATCGACTGCGCTACCGGGTTTGTATGTTGCGGCCTCACCGCCGCGACGGCTGAATACTACCAATGCAGTGTCTGCCTCCACTTGCGATACCCAATCGGAACTCGCCCCTCCGTCAGTGGTAAAAACCGATGGATTAGCTTCTCTTATCTGGTATTGCGTATAATCGCCGACAGACGTTTGCGGCGTATATTTTGTTTGGGTAAGAAGACGGTCGTAGATGGAACTTACGGTACTGTCTATGGTAAAACCTGCCGCTGTAAGCGCATCGACCAAATCAACCTGATCGCTGTTGCCTCCGCCTGTTCCCGCTCCGGATAAATACGGCTTATATGCCGCGCCGCCGAATAGCGCAACCGTTGCACCGGACGCAAGGGGGAGAGCATTGTTTTCATTTTTCATGATAACGGTACCCTCTGCGCCCTCGCGCACGGCTATTTCTTTTGCCGCATTCATAAATTCTTCGCCCGTACTGTATGACGATGTGTATGCCGCATTGCTTGAATCTGTCACATAACTTGAAGTCCCGAGAGCAGCATCGACCTGTCCTCTCCATGTATCCGCTATACTATAGCCCACCACAGATATAGCCAACAGCGACAAAAACACAGCCGTAAGGCCTCGCCATATCGATTTTGTTTTAATAAATTTCATTAATATCCCCTTTGACGCAAAATTGTTAAGCTACTGCGGCGAGAGCACTCAATTGATCTGAAGTAAGTTCGTACACTACATTAGTACTCAACACCGTAATAGTAATTATCGCTGTACCATCTGAGTTATTCGTAACATCACATGTATACATATCCGTCTCCCCGAGAGTTATTGAAAGTTCTCCGTCTGAATAGGACCAATTGCTCAAAATGGGGTCCTGACTAGCAAACTTAAGGTCGAAAGTTCCATCGCTGTAAAATATAAGATCCAGGTAATACGCCGAATTTCCCCACGATACTGCCTCTTCTGATAAAGTGAAGAGGGTAACAACTTCTCCACCCAAAATAGAAAGATAATCTTCTGTCAGTGTGTATATTGCACTCCAGTTGGTTACCGTTAAGAAAGTTATTGTCACAGAACCGTCGTTATTATTCTCAATAGTGCACGAATTCGCGACAGTGGTATCCCCGAGAGTCATAGAAAGTTCTCCGCCTGAATAGGACCAGGGATTTGAACTAGACGTGATATTTTCAGCATTTTCATCGTAATATGTATACCCTGTAAACTCTAGATCGAACGTTCCATTATCATAAAATGTAAGCACGATTATACCATACGTCTCATCCTTTAGAGTTAAGATGGCATTACCCGCTTCTTCACTGCCGTCCGTATCGGCCTGATCCGTCTGAGCAGCGGTAACTGTAATCGCCTGCGTTGCTGTTTTTCCGCTATAGGTTATGGTGATAGACGTATCGCTCGTAGATAAGGCCGTTGTCTTGCTTACGGTATAACCTGTAACAGCTTCTGACGTATCATCACTGTAATAGGCAGTAACAACCATTCCCGTAGCATCAAATGTTTCACCCTCAACATATTCAACTTTGTTTGGCGGTGTCGTGATAGCTATACTTTCAAGCGTGCGCTCCGTTTCGCCGCCGCTACAGGCAACAAGGCCTAAACATACCGCAATACTGAACAGTACAACGGTCAGGGTCAGTAAGAATTTTGTTTTCTTACGCATCGTGATTTCCTCCTACAAAAATCATTTTTTTATCCGATTTTTAACGCCGAAGAGATTGTTTTAATTTTCAGTCTTGAAAATTCTCCCTGCGTTTATCGTTCTTAAGAAAAAATAGTGAGACGGATACACAGCCGCTCTGCGACCGGTACAGCATTTTAAGCTCTCATTGTACATGGCGAAAGACGGTTTTTGCAGAAATTTTTGTATAGGGAAGACTTTCTTCCTGATACATTTTTTATCGTGAGATGGGCGCTTTTCCGTTTT
>CAYLIO010000040.1:0-9525 GCA_964383655.1 uncultured Clostridia bacterium
CTTCTCATATTCCGTTATTATCGCGAAGCACCGTCTGTGAGATCTCGCGGCTGAGTTTCAGTCTATCCTCGTCCGCATGCATAATCTGCGCTGTATGAGTTGTGATTGCATCTTGTATTTCACTGCCAAATGCCGTCTTTCAAGTCATGGGCGCCTTTAATCTGATTGCTGTACGCCTAGTCACGATTTCTCTATCTCTTTTTTTCGCCTGCACTTCAAAATCTAAATTTTATTAATCACTCTCGCATTCGTCGCAGGTTTATGCCCTGCGGATTTTCACCACAGACTGACGACGTACCCGTCATACCCAAAAAAAGTTCGGCTGAAAAGCCGAACTTCATACGGTGAATTTTATAATTTTTATATTCTTCAAATATATCAACGACCCGGGAAAATTGCCTGCAATACGAACTTATCATCCCTTTGATCAATGAATAGATCGCCCTCATATTTTTCCGTAATAAAGCGGATACTTTTCAACCCGTATCCGTGAAAACCATTGTCCGTTTTTGTCGTTTTGGGCAGGCTATGGTCCATTTTGAGTGCGCCACAAAAATAGTTTTCTATATTAACTATCACCACTCCGCGCTGTCTGGTTACAGTAACAGATAAAATCCGTTTTTCTATATCTTCCTCTTTACGCAGCGCCTCGACGGCATTTTCCAATGCATTGCCAAAAAAGCTGAATAAATCGAAAGATTCCATAAATGACATGGCTTCCCCGTCGACCATATATGTAAAGCGTATGTTTTCTTGTTTGCACCGTAAATTGTATTCTGTAAAAACAGTGTTAAGAACTTCATTGCCCACCATCACATTTAGCTCATATCCGGACAGAGCCGTTTCAACGTCATTGATATAGGCCGCATTTGCATTTTTATTGCCGTCATATAACATTGCTATCTGATGCCGTATATCATGACATTTCTGATTAATGAGTTCAATGCTGTTCATAAACATCTCTTTTTGTGTATCTTTCAAATACAGCATGCGCTCTATCGTTTCATTTTCTCTTTCCAGTTCACTCTTTTCAAACACGCCGAACTCGGCGCACAAAACCATAATATCAATGATAATGAGCATGCACATACACAGTGTTCGTGCATATATTGCAGAAACCAAATAATCGACCAAATTAGAAAATACAAACACATTAACTGCTGCCACAAGCAACAAAATTAAGAACTTAAGATTGCCTATGTTGATAATATCATTCCCTTGCTTACGGGCAACAAACAATCGCCAAAAAATTGCACAGACGAACACAAACATCACATCGTTAATAAGTAGCTGCAAAAGAGTTCTCTCCCAAACGACGGGAGCTCCGAGAGCAAAAATAATCGCCAATAACTTTGCTGTCAAATTCTGGATTGAAACAGCCGCGATTCCGTATATAATGATTTGACGGAACCTTATTTTAAACGTCAGCCACATTACGAGCGCATTAAATATAGGTATAAACAGAAAAGTGCCGTTCCACCAATCAAACAACGCTATTTGTGGAAACAGAAAGACAAAAACTATACCTATCGCCGATGGAACAATCAGTCTGAGCAGCCAAAATTTTTTCTTTGCATAATTACTGCAAAACAGAAGAAACAGTACCAATATCTCCAAATAAAAATTAGAAACACCATAGTTGATATACGCAATCTCAACCATTTATCGTACCCTCTAAAAATCGGTTGAATGCCGCACGACAGATTTTTATTTTAGAACGGCTGACTAAAATAGTGGTATCCCCGATTATAATACTATCTTTAGTCATCCTATCCACGTAATGAAAGTTAACAACATAACTTTTATTGCATCTGAAAAAATACAGCGACGGTAATTCTTTTTCAAGTTTCGATATTTGACCATACACCGTAAAGTCGTCTTCAGATGTATGGTACGTTAAGTAGTGTCCTGTTATTTCCACATACTTCAATTTGGAAATTTGCAACTTTATAACGCCGTTAACTGTCTTAAGAATTATATTATGCCCCTCACCCGTATAAGTCTGCTTGGCCAATATGCGTTTCATATGTCTGGCAAAAGAAAAATATTCCAATGGCTTAAGCAAATAACCTACAGCTTCTACTTCATAACCTTTTAAAGCATACTGCGCCAAATGAGTTACAAACACAAGCGACACGTTCGAGTCCAGCTCGCGCATCTTTTTTGCCGCATTCATTCCGTTTAAATGCGGCATTTCAATATCCATAAAGATTAAATCGTATTCAGGCGAATAATCACTGACAAAACTCATTCCGTCACCGAATACTTTGATGGAACAATCACATCCCTCTTTCTCGCAGAATTCTCGCAACATTTGTTTGAGCTTATCTACGCTTTCCTGTTCGTCTTCAACAACACAAACCCGCAACATACTCCACCTGTTTAGGAGATTAGATATTCTCTTCTCCCCACATCGCACGTGATGCACATCACACAGCGATTCAACACAATTTCAAAACATAATGCTCCGCTGAGATCATTTTGTGCATTTTGTCTTTTCGTTTCTATGGATTCACCTTAAGTTTATGCATTAATCTATTGCCTTACGTTTAGCCCTTCAGGTTATAGATAATTTCTGTGGAACATATGTTTGTGCAACACGATTATGCCGTTTAAACCTTCAGCGTTTTTTCATATACCTGCTATAACTCATGATGACTTTTTGTATTTAGTTATTACTGTGAAGTTCTCACCTGTGGTTCATCACAGAACATGCAACATTCTTTCCCCGTCTAGCTAAACTGCGCTGTAGTTATTTTCATTACATGCTGACAGCGTTTCCGTAACAATGAAAAGTGCCGCCAAACTGACGTCGGGCGACACTCGTAAAATGGCCCTTTTTGCCAGTTGCGACACTAACTTTCATAAAACCTATTACAGAGGAATTCATGTAATGCAAAAAAGGCACACTTTACACAAAAAAATGCCTCTGTAACATATTATCTATGAAGTTAGGTCGCAACTGCATTATAACCCGCTTTCGCATTTTTTGCAAGCCCCAAAAAACGGGGCTCGCAAACCGCAATCTCCCCATTTTAATTGCAAAAATCTCCCCATTTTAATTGCAAAAATCCCCCTTGACCGATGTATTATAATCTGTTATACTGATAAAAAATTTTTTTCTAAATTTTTTTCAAATCAACTGTATCAACAAGGGGGGGATTTTATCATGAAAATTGACTTTACAAACAAAACAGCCGTTGTTTTCGGAGCAGGACGCGGAATCGGTGAAGCAATTGCTGTTGAAATTGCAAGTGCGGGGGCGAAAGTTTATATTGCCGACCTGATTGAGAAAAACTGCTCGGATGTATGTAATAAACTCATATCTGCCGGATTTGCAGCAAGTGCATGCGTGGCCGATGTTAGCAACTACGAGTCAATAAATTCGGTTTTCGACAAGGCTATAAAGGATACAGGGCGCCTTGATATTGTTATAAACAACGCAGGAATAGTCGGTCTTAACTCGTTCCTTGATACTGACCGGGAAGAAATACACAAACTTATAGATGTGAACCTTATGGGTGTAAACAACGGCTGCCAAGCAGCTATCAAACATATGATCAAGCTGGGCATCAGCGGTAAAATAGTGAATATAGCCTCCTTTGCGGGTCGTCATGCGCTTAAGCAGGGCTTTGCCCACTATGGGATGACAAAGGCAGCCGTAATTTACCTTACTCAGGCCGCCGCATTCACCGGGGCTCCCTATAATATCAATGTTAATGCGGTTTGCCCCGGTATTATCCGTACACCGATGTGGGAGAAGATTTTAGACAATTATGAAGAAAGCGGTCTTGACAGGGAAGCCTCTTGGAAGGAAAGCCTTAAGACATTCATCCCTTTAGAACGCGGAGATCAGAAGGCACAGGATATAGCGTATGCGGTAGCATTCTTGTGCTCCGAGTATGCAGATCACATTACGGGACAGTCCATCAACGTCGATGGCGGTGCCGCGATGAACTGATATATATCGACGTATTCGCTAAATTATATCACGGGTCATACCATTTCTGTGTTTTCGTATTAAAGTCACTCAGACTGCAAATGTTTTGGATACGGAACGAACACGTTTTAATGTTCTAAATTTCGGCGGGTAATAATCCTTACCCGCCGTATATGTTTATAAAATTCAAATAGCCCAATCCCCGTCTTTAAAAACAGGAATCCTTTCCCCATTCTTTTTTACACCTATAACAGATAAATCTTTGCTTCCTATCATGAAATCAACGTGAATCATCGAGTCGTTTATACCCATCTTTTTGCACTCATCGAAAGAATAGTTTTCAAATCCTTCCAAACAATTATTAAACCCTCTGCCGAGTGCTAAATGACAGCTCGCGTTTTCATCGTAAAGCGTGTTATAAAAAAGTATACCGGTGTTATTAATGGGCGAATCATAGGCAATCAATGCGCATTCGCCAAGATATGCGGCCCCCTCATCCATTTGCACCATTTTCTCGAGAAGATCACCGTTTTTCTCTGCATGAGTTTTCACTACCTTTCCGTCTTTAAATTCAATAGTAAAATTTTCTATAAGCTTGCCTTGATAGGACAGCGGTTTAGTCGCAACAACGACGCCGTCTGCTTTGCCGCGCATAGGCGACGTGAACACCTCCTCGCTCGGTATGTTTGGATTGAAGTATACGTTATTGTTTATGTTAACTTCCTTCCCGCCGCAAAAAATCCCTTTGTCTATAAGCCCCACGACAAATTCTGTTCCGTTTGAACTTTTATATTCCAGCCGGTCAAACCTGCATGCATTGAGAAATTCACATCTTTTATCTAAGGTCTCATTGTGCTTTTTCCAAGCCTCGATCGGGTCATCGTCCACACGCGAAGTGTATAAAATAGCCTCCCATAATTTTTCTACGGCTTCTTCATCCGAATACTTTGGGAAAACTTTTCGTGCCCACTCTTTCCCGGGTACGCCGGCTATACACCACTGATATTTGTTTTCCATGGCATCATTATATGGCTTTATATATGGGTATCGTGCCATTTTCGCGTTTGAAATCTTATTATGGTCCGTTCCGTCCAACCCGTTCGGGTCATCCGAATCCAGCCAAAGAAAACAAGGAAGCTTCTCCAGCCTTCTTTTTAGTTTTGCCTCGTCGACCTCAGAAAATTCCGAGAGCGACTTCTCCGTCCTGTATATATAACCAAGTTTCGTCACGGGCACATGATTCCATTCAACATCAACACGTTCTGCCCCGCTTTTATAACACTTTTCTACAACAATTTCTACAAACTCGGGTTGATCCAAGCCGCAGTTTATGAGCACGTCCTGCCCCCTCTGAACATTGAGTCCGCACTTTACGATGAGTTCAGCGTACTTTTCAAGCCGTTTAATATCCATATGTACCACCTGTATATTTATCGATGACTTTATCTGTTGCCTCGATTATTACACATTATAAACAAGGAGCAAAAAATATTCAACGAAAAATGTTTGCTTTTCCTATAAGTCAATCAGCCTGCAACAAATTTTGCAGGCTGATTGAACAGGGGTTCCTTGGAATTTTAGAATAATTCAAGGCCGATCTAAACTAATTTCTTTATATGGTTTGGAAAGCAAACTGCAGAGCAGGCAGCCATGTAGTAAAGAACATAACTGCAAGTGTCACTAAAATTGCAAGGGCAATTGTCCATAGAACGCCTCTTAAAATCCACTTCGTCTTTTTGGAAATCACCTTTTGTTCAGGATACAGTTTGAGAAGAATCTCACCCGTTCCATATGCAAGATAGATTACCACGGCAACCCAAAGAGTTATAAGCAGGATCACGTAGATGGGAAATCCGGAGCTGTAGTCAGAGCTCATCGCAATACTGTTCACGGTAACGTACATAATGTTTTTGCTTGCTTCGCGCATCATGTATCTGCCCCCGGCAGACTGCATCGTTGAATCTAAATACGACGTAGAGGTCGTAGTACACACCATATCACATCCTGCGGCAAGCGCCTGTTCGGCCTCAAGCGGCGATAGTGACTGTGCATCGGTTATAACCGTACCTTGGTAACCCCATTCATCTCGCAGTAACGAAGTCATCACATTATAATTAAGCGGAGCGGCAGTATATCCGACACGGCACATCGAAGCCATTATTCCGTGAGCGCCGCCATCCTCAACACATATCTGGAAGGCTTTTGCATAAATCTCGCGCATGCTCTGTTCGGTCGCAAAAGTTGCAAGTTTGCCGTGAGAATTGCGGTTAGTCTCCTGATCGTTGAGGAAAAAATGTTTAAGCGTAGCAACAACTCCGTTTTCATTTGAGGCTTTAACAGCCTCGGCGCCCATCAACCCGGAATGAACAGCGTCCTCAGAATAATATTCAAAGTTTCTTCCGGAGAAGGGAGAACGATGTATATTGAGCGCGGGGGCCCACCACATAGAGGCTCCTTTAAGAGCAAATTCCTGACTTATCAGGTCCCCCTCCTCTGCGGCAAGATCTTTATTCCAAGTCGCTCCGACCATGTTTTCATCCGGGAATTGATACCCCTCTCCGCCGCTTATATAATCAATCATACCTTGCGGTCCGTCAAGATACACAGTTTCCGGTTTTCCGACTGAATCAACCGCGTCCGTTCCCCAACCGGAACGGCCTATTATATCCAGCTGTTCGCTCTGTGACATCTGTTCAACCAGGGTGTACCAAAGATCATTGTCATAGTCAATGCCTATCAGGTCCTCGAGGGTAAGCGTTCCGCCTGAATTATAAGACACATCGTCCCAGCTTGAATCATCGATAGACACAGGTATACCGGATGCATCCCAGCCTGTCGCGGTAAGCCCTGCATAAATCTCATCCGAAACCTCATGCACGAGTACCGTGCCCTGAAGATCGGTAGTCGAGCTGTACGCACCGCTGCTGTTGGAAGTCGTTCCGAGTTCAAGCGAACCTGATGCATATGTTATACCGCCTAATCCCGTCTCGCTGTTCCACGTATCAAGTGTGGACCAATTGCTGCGAGATAGATATTCGGCATCAGGAAGCTCAGCATCTTCAAACAAATTCTGATACTCAGCACCTGTAGACGATTCATTATAAACAGTCCTATCAAGCGTAAATGAGTCTACAAGGTTTGTGTTGCCGCTGTCCGTCATGCCATCATCAACCGTATAACCTTGCGCGGCAAGCACGTTATTCACTGCTGCGTGTGCGTCCGATGCGGCTGTTACATAGTAATCCCCGGAATCGAGCACATACGCCTCTTCCGTCTCAGAGTCATATGAAGCCATATCCTCAATGTTGAGCGTTATGGTAACTGTCTCAGACTCTGCCGGGGAAAGAAGACGCGTCTTTTCAAAATCAATAAGATTTACCGCTGCTTTCTCTATTCCCCCTTCTGTATACGGTGCAGAATAGTATATTTGCACCACTTCTTTGCCGTTATATTCCCCGGTGTTGGTTATTGTAACCGATATAGTAAAATCCCCGTTCTCATCCGGCGAACTTAAGGAAAAGTCAGACCAACTGAAGGTTGTATATGAAAGCCCATATCCGAACGGGGCATACACCGTTGCATCATAGTCGTAATTTCCGACATTTTCCCTGCCCATCACATAGTCGGCATACCTTGTCTCATAATACATATAGCCCATATATATACTTTCGCCGTAATTCATGTAGGAATATGAACCGCCTACGAGGGTTGTCGTGTCGGTAATTACACTTCCGTTGTCGGTAAAGCGAAAATCCCCAAAGTTTTGCATGACGGGTGAGGAGAAGTTATCGTACACATATGTATCCACATTCTTTCCGGACGGATTAACCTCGCCGGTAAAAATCTTACCCAACTCCTCTACACCGTCTTTACCCGTTCCTGAGACCCAAATCACGGCGTCGATACCGTATTCATCGACTAAAGTAAAATCCATCTCCATGGCATTTGTGGTATGCAAAACGACAATCGTCTTCTTAAAGCATCCTGCATTCTGAATCGCATCGAGTAAATCCTCTTCATCCTCAGATAATTCGAGATAGTGTTCGTCGTCTGATCCTCCAAACCTACCCATGGCACGGGGAAGATCTCCCCCTTCGCTTCCGCCGCGAGTGAACACAACTATTGCAGCATCCGAATAGCTTGAATAGCTCTCTTTCACTTCATCTGTATACTCATCCTGCGGAACCTCGTCCACACTCCAATCACCGGCTATACTGCCGTCACCTAAATTCGCGCCGTTACCCCAATCGGTATGAGTAGATTGGCGATAGAATTTACGCAGCGTCGTATTTATTTCAAGACCCGCTGACTCCAGCGACTCCAAAAAAACAGTATCTTTTGTCGATGAGATTTTTTCTTTAGTCATCCACATCTGGTTTGTTATACCGAACACGCTAACCTTGCTCCCCACCGCAAGCGGCAAAGCATCGTTATCGTTTTGAAGAAGAACCACACCCTCGTCAACTATACGAAGTTCCAGATCCTTTTGTGCTTCGGTCAACTCATCCGATGAATAGCCGGTCTCGCCTATCGATCCGAAATATCGACTGAGCGCCCTGTCCCAAGTTGTGGCATACCAAGTCAAATATGCAAACACTGCAATAATTACTGCACATATAACTGCCCAAACAGACAGCCAAAGCTTTCGTTTTAATTTACCTGACATCGCCTAGTCCCCCATCAGCCGTTATTAACACCACCGGTTATTTCATTGCCGCCTGATGTAATCACTGTCAAAACCCAATTCGACCATGTCCATGTACCCGTCTCTGTTATATTGTAGGATTCATATGTAAACTTATATGTCCCATCTGCATAAAATTCTATAGTGGTGAACCCTCCGTTAAAAGTAAGTAAAAGCTCGCTTGAATCTACCGGCGTATAGCTGCCATCAATGCCGAGCGCCTCACCCCAAGCTACCGCTTCACAAACCATTGTATCCGTCAACTGATCGCTTGCATCCGCAACATATACGAAATAAAGCGCATTTTCGGGAATATTGCCCTCATCGTCATTATCATCTGTACTGCCACCGGATGTGCTTCCTATAGGGAAGGCCGCTTCGAATTCAGCAAACGTCGAATATTTAATCGAATTATCGCATAACACGCTCACTTCACGTGTATACATCCCCATTGCAAGATCTACTGACACGGAGAAAGAATAACTGCCGTCATTTCTCTCATACAGATCGCGGTATGTTTCATTTTTCACGGAATAAGTTATTCCTTCCGTACCCGCACCGTAGCCGGCAACTATCGTAATCGTGAGTGCGTTTCCATCTTCATCCTCTGCTTCGCTCCAATAGCCGACATAATAATTATAAGTCATGCTGGCCTGGTGGCTTGCACATGCGGAGCCATCCGTGTAAAGATTTAAAAGGACTTCTCCCCCTAAAGTTCCCTCAGTTCCTTCAAATTGATACGCAATTTCCTTGCTGTCGAAATTATCAATTTCCGCAATCCATTGCTCTTGCGTGTAAGCAGTCCAGTCAACTTGATCTTGGCTGCAAGCCGTAAAAATTGCCGCGGCGCTTAAAGAAAGCATTACGGTCGTGAACAGAACAAGCCATCTTTTCCTAAGTT
>CAYLIO010000040.1:9625-12847 GCA_964383655.1 uncultured Clostridia bacterium
GCGCTTAAAGAAAGCATTACGGTCGTGAACAGAACAAGCCATCTTTTCCTAAGTTTTGTCATAATTTTCAAACCCCTTCAAAAAATATTTTTGCATGCGTCTTCACATTATTTTTTGTGCTCGCCGCAAATTCCGCCACGATTGTAAGAAGTTGAACATGCTTTTTCAATCCGGACAACATATTTTTATTCTGTCACAACATATTTTTAAAAATAAAAACAAATATTCAATATTTCTGCTCAGGTTAAAGTTTCCAAAGTTTTCGATTTAACATGATTGAATGCAAATTATTTTCAGGACATAAAAAAAATCCCCGAAGGGATCTTACGAATTTTACTTGGATTTAATATTTGGGAAACAAACCTGAAGCCTGAAAATGTCATTTTGTGCGGAGAAATTCATTACCCCGCCGTACAATTTTACGGTAAGTTGCATGCTTCTGACACCGTACCCGTGATAAAAGGAATCGTTTTTTGAAGTGACGGGTCTCCCGTCTTTCATCATAAGTTTGCCCATAAAGTAATTCATAAGGTCAAACTGTGCCCCGTTATCGCTCGACAGGCG
This sequence comes from uncultured Clostridia bacterium, assembly GCA_964383655.1. Lineage (GTDB taxonomy): Bacteria > Bacillota > Clostridia > Christensenellales > Borkfalkiaceae > Coproplasma. The sequence goes on from CAYLIO010000040.1 coordinate 10,190, forward strand.
TAAATTGATTGCCTTTTTGTCCGGGTCGGTGACAAGCTCCTCTGCCTCTATCGCATTATCCAACGCATTGCCGAAAAGAGAATAAAGGTCAACGGGTTTGATTGCAGCAAATGCAGACCCGTCACCGGTGCAGGTAAACGTAATGCCGTGCTTTATGCAAACATTATTTTTTTCGTTGAGTATTGTATCAAGCGTTTCGTTGCCTGTACTGAAAAAACTGTCGAACGCCGCCACGGCTGCAGACAGCCCCGAAAGCGAATCGGCATCAAGTTTATCCTCAAGTCCGGACATATAATGTTTAATATCATGACACTTGACATTAATCAGCTCCATACTGCTCTTCAGGCGGTCATATTGTTTTTGCTCCTGCTTGCGAAGCATCTCCTCAACTGTAAGATCGCGCTGAGAATTCATTTGAGAAACAAACACACGCCTTATTACAAGTACGAAACACGAGCAAATGAGCGCAAAAATATATCCTATAAGCGCAAGACTTTGACTTTCAGACGCATAAACAGGCACAAGACCGCTCAAACCTATCGTTACTATCAAAGTAGATATCGATAGAAAAATCAAAAAACCGTATGCCCCGTTCTCTTTAAGCCTCGGACTTCGGAAAGCAAATAAAAAGTAGATGAGTGCAAAAAAAGGAACTTTCCTGAGAAGATCTACCAGTTGATACATTAAAACATTCTCAAATACAAGCGTCCAGCCTGAATATACAATTGTTGTAAGATTTGAAAGAAATGATTGCGCAGCAACGGATGAAATTCCACATAGTACAAGTTCAGATAAATTATCGCGATAACAGAGCGAAAATCCTATAACAGAAAGCGCGTATGTGATAATATAGACACTGAATTTGCACAATAAAAACCAGCCGGTGTCTACGGAGAGCGCATATAATGCACCTAATGGAAAACAAATGCCTATACAAACAACGAATGTTGCGACAAGACGCAACCAAAAACAGGAACGATGTTCGTGCCCCGCATAGAAAAGCACATTGCAGACAAGCGTCTCCGCCACCTGAATTTCCAGTCGAAATACATACGAATTAAAAAACGCAGTTGTCACGATTGCAGCCCTCCTGCAATATAGGCAGCAAAAGCCTCGCTGAACGATTTACGCTTAGGATGGCTTACGCGAAGTTCAATATCTCCGAACAACTTTACCGTATAACCTGATATACCCGACACAAAACGAAGATTGACGAGATAACATGAGTTGCAGCGTACGAAAGGCCACCCTTTCAGCTCATTTTCCACCTCTATTAACGTACCGTACGCATCATAATCTCCGGTGGTTGCATGATAGACTAAGTGATGTTTCAAAATTTCAACATATATAATGTCGTTTACCGCAAGCAGCACGGCTCCTTGAGGCGTGTTTATGTTTATACGCTTTTTCTCACTAAGCAAAACACGTTCTGCGGCACGCCGCATCGTGAGAGCGAAACTGCCGTATTTTACCGGTTTAACAACATAGTCAAGTGCGCCCACCTTATAGCCGTCTACGGCATATTGCATTAAACTCGTAACAAAAATTATAATGACAGACGAGTCATGTTCGCGAAGCTTGGCCGCTGCCTCCATGCCGTTCATGTGAGGCATGGATATATCCAAAAAAACAATGTCGAAGTTTCCATTGTACCCATGCAAAAATTTTATGGCATTAGAGTAGACGACGTATGAAAAGTCCTGTCCGTTCTCACTACCGTATCGTTTTATACAGGCTATAAGTTGTTCCGCATGTGTATTATCGTCTTCAACCACTGCTACACTGATCATTCGTTTTCCCACCGACAAATCATAATTTATCTGAAACAAAAGCCAATCTGTCAAAAAATTTACCGGTCAATATTACTTTTTTTATCTGTTTTCTTTTTTAAATTCCGTAGGCGAAATGCCTATAGAGCGCTTGAACGCCTTGCAGAAATAATTATAATCTCCGTACCAGCATTTATCCGCTGCTTCGGTTATGCTGCAGCCAGAGAGAAGAAGCTCTTTTGCCTTTTCAATCCTGCAAAATATTATATACTTCATTATCCCCATGCCGAAGGCGCGCATAGACAGCTTGTAAAGGTTAGACCTGGAAAAATTAAACCTTTTGCATATCATCTCGCTGTCCAGTTTTTCTGAAAGATTCGACTTGATAAACGAATCAATGCTTGACGAAATATCATCATTGTTCCACCTTGCCAAATTAGAAATATAAACGTACGAGGAAATGGCGTCCAGAATATGAACCGCAGAGTTAATTTCCTCCGTCGTCCTCTTGGATATACCCGACACGGCGGAAAAACTTACATCTCTCGGCACACCGTACTTTTCTGCTAAGGCACATGCTTCTTCAACCGCATCGTCATAGTTCTCCGCAGGCAGCATATGCGCCAAAATTGCGTAGCCTAAGACCCCTCCCCCGATCTGTATGGGCGTAATCGCCTCGGTAATACCCGCATGACATGTATAGATATGCGGCTTGCGCAGCTTCTTAGCGCGCAGACATGCATCCCTGTCACATGCGCGACACGCATTCAACCCGTTCGGATTGCTGCGTATATTGCAACAGAAGCTCGGCGCATCGACCGGATACTCGGTAACTAAGTTAAATTTATCGTCAAAAATGGAAATTCTTATGCCTACCACGCTATAAAAA
>CAYLIO010000041.1:0-12669 GCA_964383655.1 uncultured Clostridia bacterium
TCACCTCCCGGCAATAATTATATCATATATCACTAAATATTACTAGTAAATAAAAAAATTTGACAAAAAATTTACAGGCTTTATGCGGCCCGCAAGTACTTTTTCAATTATGCAACTGTCAAACTCCCGCGATTCTCACTCTTAAGTTATAAATAAAATTGCATTTTATTTATAACTTAATCTTGAATTAATCCCTTGAATGATGATGGGGCAAAAGGCCTTCCGTAAAATATTAAAAAACATTTTTCCCGATACCCTTGAATTAAACTGGATTATATTATATAATTACACCAATGACCAATGCGAGAAATCACGTCATGGTATGTGTCAAGCGAGTCGTGAATCTTTGGCGCATATTTTTTGAGTCAATTGCGCGGGACGAGGCGATGATTTTGAAGATGTGTCCATTTTAGCCGCGATCTTTTTCCGTAGTGAAATTAGCGATAATTATTCTCCACGGTTTTTGTGTAGAAAAAAATGCAATTTATGCTAATGAGATACGTGACTGAGAATTTTGATGTTATGATAAGCAAGGGAGGATATGAGATATTATGAAGCACAGTGATGAGATATCTAAACTGACACGGCGGCAAAAAGCCGATCTTCTTACCGGAAAAGATTTCTGGACTACGCTCAGCATAGATGAAATTCGGCTTCCTTCCGCATGGCTGTCCGACGGGCCTAGCGGTGTAAGAAAACAAATTGCCGATAGCGACCACTTGGGACTCAATCCCAGCATAGCGGCGACTTGTCTGCCCTCGTCGGCGAGTATCGCTAACAGCTGGAACGAAGAGTTGGTGGAAAGAGCAGGTGAACTGCTCGGGCAGGAGGCTGCGGCTCAGAGCGTAAGCATGCTTCTGGGACCGGGAATCAATATCAAACGCAATCCGCTTTGCGGCCGAAACTTCGAGTACTATTCGGAAGATCCGTATCTTGCAGGCAAGGTGGCTGCGGCATATATCCGCGGAATACAAAAAAGCGGTATATATTCCTGTGTGAAACACTTTGCGGCCAACAACCAAGAGCTCAGGCGAATGGTCGTAGACAGTGTGGTTGACGAACGTGCCTTGCGTGAGATTTACCTGACCGCATTTGAAATTGCGATTAAAGAGGGTAAAGTTAAGGCTGTTATGTCGGCGTACAACAGGGTGAACGGGATGTTTGCAAACGAGAACCCGCATATTCTTAAAGAGATTTTGAGAGACGAGTGGGGATTCGACGGAGTTGTTGTAACGGACTGGGCCGGTTGCAATGACAGGGTAGAGGGTCTGAAATGCGGAAATGAACTTGAAATGCCCTCTTGCCGCTACGGTGCGGACGATGTGTACAGTGCGCTTGAGGACGGCAGTTTAGACGAGTCCGTGGTGGACGAATGTCTTGACAGGCTTATTGAGTTTGTGCGTTCGACTACCGAGGTTCTCAGTGAGACAGTGAAGACGTTTGACGCTGACGCACATCATCAGCTTGCAATCAAGTTTGCTGAAGAGAGCGCTGTTCTCTTAAAGAACGATGACGTGCTTCCCCTCGGAGACAAAGAACGTGTATGTTTTATAGGCGACTTTGCTGAAAAACCGCGTTATCAGGGCGCGGGGTCTTCCGTCGTGCAACCGACGCGGCTTGACAGTTTTATAAAAGATGTAGAGAATTATCCGATTAACTACATAGGATACGCACCCGGATTCAAGAGATACGGGGGCAAGAGCGGGGGGCTTCAAAGAGCGGCACTTGCGCTTGCGAAGAAGGCTGATACCATCGTATACTTCATGGGGCTTGATGAGGTTACTGAGGCTGAGGGGCTGGACAGACGAAATATGAAACTGCCCAATAACCAGATACTGCTTTTGAAGAAGCTTATAGCCACCGGCAAGAAGGTTGCGGTTATTCTGTTCTGCGGCAGTCCCGTGGAGCTCGGCGATGTTTCGGCGGCACAGGCGGTCATACATGCATATCTCGGCGGGCAGGCGGGTGTTTTGGCTATGCTGAATATACTCACCGGCGAAGTTAATCCGTCGGGCAAGCTGGCGGAGAGCTATCCGTACAAATATTCCGATTGCTCTTCTGCGTCCAATTTCCCCGGCTATAGGATGACTACCCAATATCGTGAGAGCATATTTGTAGGATATAGATACTATCTCACGGCGGGAGTGGATGTATGCTATCCGTTCGGTTACGGGCTCAGCTACACGACGTTCGAGTATTCAAATCTTAAAGTTGACAATAACGGCGTTTCTTTTACTATTAAAAACACAGGCACTGTTGCAGGTGCAGAGACTGCACAGCTCTATATAAGCAAGCTTGACAGCGTGATATTTCGTCCTGCGGCCGAGCTAAAGGGGTTCAAGAAGGTATTCTTAAATCCTGGCGAGAGCAAGAAGGTCAGCATAAATTTTGACGAGTATACTTTCAGGGTGTACAACCCTAAGGCTAACTGCTGGCAGGTAGAGGGCGGCGAGTACGATGTAAAGATAGGTGCTTCGTCGCTGGATATACGGCTTCAAGGGAAGATTGAGCGTGAGGGCAATCTCACTGATTTCGGATATAATAAGGAGGCTATGTCCGCATACTTCTCCGGTCAGGCGGCAGACGTGGACGATGTGCAGTTTGAACTCCTTCTAGGCAGGGAGATACCTAAAGACGGGTATAACTTCTATAAGAAGAAAAGAATGGTAATCCATGAAAACTGCACTGTAGACGATTTAAGATATTCCAAGCGTTGGGTTGGCAGACTGTTCTCAGGCGGTGTGCGTTTTGCTATAGGTTTCTTAAAGGCCATAGGTAAGCGTTCTACAGCCAATATGCTGATACAGGGCGTTCAGCATATGCCTGTCCGCGGGCTTGCTAAATACGGCGGAATGTCGCGCAGACAGATGGAAGCGCTTCTGATGATATTTAACGGACACCTCTTTAAGGGGTTAAGCCGTTTTTTAAGTAAAGAAATAAAGGAAAAGGGAGAAAAGTAAACAATGAGCAGTAGCAAAAAGAGTGTGTTTGAAAATCCTGTCCTTTCTACCAAAGTTAAGACAGCAAACACCAAGATTTTCCCGGAAGCACTTGTCGGGTATCTCGTAGGACCGTTCTGCGGTCTGCTTGCAAACAGCCTGTTCGGAATGTATCTTGTGTCATACTTCCAAGATGTTCTGTTTGCGGATGTGTACGAGCAAGGGAACTATGTGGATACGTTCCTCACGGTGTTCCCCATGGTATCGGCTATACTTATAGTTATAGGTAACTTGGTGGCCGGTCAGATAATTGAGCGTACCAAAACCAAAGCCGGTAAGGCAAGGCCGTATATCCTGCTTTCAGCCGTAACGCTGGCGGTTGCAAGCGTGTTGATGTTTATCAACATAGATTCGATGGGGACCGAGGGCAAGATGGTATGGTTGGTTATAGCGTACAACCTGTTCTATGCCGTAGCATTCCCGCTTTATAATACGGCTAATAGTGCGCTTGTGCCTGTATCGACGCGTAACGGCAAACAGCGCAGCTGGCTTGCTTCATTGGCTAACATGGCAGTACTCGGCGGAGCAGGTGCGGCGTCCATCATATTCCCTCAGATAGTCGGGAGCATAACAAATTCAACAGGATACTTCTTATTATTCCTTGTTATAGGAGTCGTTACATTTATAGGGCTTGTTGCCCAGTATTACTTCACACGTGAGAGAGTAACGGAAGAAAATATCATCCACGCCATCCCCGAAGCTCAGGAAGAGAAGAAAGGTCCGTCAATGAAGGAACAAGCAAAAGCTCTGTTCAGCGACAAGTTCTTCGTCATTGCAGTTTTGTTCTATTGTTGCTATCAGATATCCGGCTGCATAAAGAACGCTTCAATGGAGTCCTATACGATAATGTGGGCAACTTTGGCCGACAGTCGTGTTGCGGATGACTATATGTCCATCCTTGGTATAGTCGGTGCCGTTCCAATGGCCATAGCTATTGTATTTGTAGCTCCGCTTTGCAATAAATTTGGAAAGCGTCCGGTTGTGTTTACAGGTATGGTTGTGGGTGTAATAGGCGGCGTAATTGCGGGAATTTGGTATGATAACGCGGTAGTTGCTGCTATCGGTATCGCACTCAAGTGCCTTGGCTCGGCGCCCGCAGGATATATGATTCTTGCCATGATAGCAGACGCTCTCGATCATATTGAGGCGAAACACGGATTCAGATGTGACGGCTTCGGTATGTCGGTGTACAGTGCGATTCTGATTGCTTCTGTGCCTCTGGCAACAGGTATCGTCAGCGGATTGAGAAACATAGAGGTTAACGGAACTGCGATGTACGGTTCCGTTATAGCTTATATCTGGATTGAGACCGGTGCATATGCGCTTGCAGCTATATTAGTTCTGTTCTTCGGTGTTGAGAAGTATATACCCGGGGACAAGCAAGCCATTCTAGAACGTCAACGTGCAGAGGCAGAGGCGGCCGGCATCGAGTGGATATCACCCGAAGAGCGTTTGCGCCTTGAGGAAGAAGAGTCCGACAGGCTTGCAGAAGAGGGGCGTATAGCAGACCTTAAGGCCAGATGTGAGAAGAAGGGGCTTGATTTCGAGGCTGAGGAACGTGCTTATCAGGAGAAGTTGGCTGAAAAGCGGAGAAAAGCCGAAGAAAAGAAGAAGAGTAAAGAAAAGCCGGCTAAAAATCCCGGTGATGAACTCTCGGGCGACGATAAAAGCTGAGCCCGTGAGTAATAAAAAAACGGCATAAACAGTTAAATCAACTATTTTATTCTCTCTACTGCTTGCATGTATGTCGCGTGCCTTAAAATGCTGACAGTGTTCTGCGGAGAGAAAAATATCCGGTCGTATCACAGAACTACAGAAAGACAGTGAGAGGAGAGACCGGAATGGATTGTGTGGTTTAAACTTTTTTAAATAACAACAGCCTGCCGCTTGCGTAAGCGGCAGGCTGTTGTTGTAGGGGTGGTGCGCTAGGCGGCTGATCATCGACTCCTACTCGATTATTTCAGTCTCCGGGCGAATGAGTGCAAGAGATGTTTGCGTGCCGTCTGCGTTTTGCCGGTCGACATAGGATTGTGTAAAACGCTCTATGAATGGCGTGAGTCAAAATAAAAACGGCGGAATATTTTTAATAAAATGCTTTTCATATGGAATTTTTTTGGTATAATATGAATAGGGAGTCCTTTGGTGCATAAAAAGTGCGCCGGTCGGAACGGGCAAACGCGGGTAACTGTTTGAGGTAACATATATGTACTCTGATAATAATATTCGGGAAGATGTATTACGGCTTGAACGTGCCGCCGAATACGGAGAGCCGGAGGCACAGTACAGACTCGGTATAAGCTATTATACAGGGGATGGTGTCGTGCAGTCTTATCCCGAAGCAGTGAAGTGGTTTTTCAAATCCGCAGAGCAGGGGAATCCCGACGCACAGTATTACTTAGGCGTATGCTATTACTATGGTCATGGCGTAGACAAGTCATATGAAAATGCATTCTTCTGGTTTTTAAAATCGGCCGAGCAGGGGAACGTATATGCGGAATTCAATGTGGGAGCGTGTTATGCTACCGGCCGTGGTGTGACTAAATCATATGCGGACGCGATGGGTTGGTACCAAAGAGCCGCATACAAAGGAGATGCGAGAGCGCAGTATAATATAGGAAGATTTTTTGAGAACGGTTACGGGGTACCCGTTTCGCACGAAGAGGCTGCTAAATGGTATCATGACGCTGCTGAACAGGGCGAGCATAGAGCGCAGAACTGTTTAGGACTTTGCTATTATAACGGACTGGGCGTGCCATTGTCGCACAAAGATGCGGTGAAATGGTTCAAAAGGTCGGCAAGCCAAGGCAATGCAGATGCACAACATAATTTGGGCTGGTGTTATTATAATGGCCACGGCGTTATGCTCTCGTATGAGGAGGCGGTGAAGTGGTATCAAAGTGCCGCCGAAAAGGGTCATGCCCTTGCACAGAACCTTCTAGGCGTCTGTTATTTCAAGGGAAGGGGTGTAAGACTTTCGAATACCGAGGCGGTGAAGTGGTATCGCAGATCCGCCGAGCAGGGCAATACCGATGCCGAGTGCAATCTCGGATGGTGCTACGAAAATGGATACGGTGTCACAAAGTCGCTGAAAGAGGCTGCCAAATGGTATCAAAGAGCCGCAGACAAAGGAGACGAAAAAGCGCGCGTAGCGCTCAACAGATGTCTTAAGAAAAAGTGATGTAAAGACGATAAAGCACAATTTAACGATTAAAAATGCGCAGCACCTTACGTAAGGCAAATATACTGCTTACGCAAGGTGTTTTTTATGTGTAACGCCTTGTCGGCACGGTTGACTTTTACGAGCCTTACGGATATAATCGAGAGAGTAATTTCAAAGTATTTGACGAGCAAAAAAGCGATAAATAAGGATAGAGAAAGGCAGCGGAACATGAAGATTTGTATTTTCGGTGCGGCAAGCGAAATTATTGACGATGTGTATATCAGCGAGACGGAGAAGCTTGCCGAAAAGATGGCAAAACGCGGTCACTCGCTGGTGTTCGGAGCGGGTGCGACAGGCGTCATGGGTGCGGCCGCGCGCGGCACAAAACGCGGCGGGGGATACATATGCGGAGTTATCCCGGAATTTTTCCGTGAGGAGAAGGTGGAGAAGATTTATTTAGATTGTGACGAGATCATCTATACACAGTCCATGGCTGAGCGTAAGGCTAAAATGGGGGATGAGGCCGATGCATTTATTATCGCGCCCGGTGGTATAGGAACGCTTGAAGAGTTCTATGAAGTGCTCACCTTAAAGCAGCTTAAAAGACATAATAAGGCAGTTGCCGTGTTTAATATAGGCGGGTATTACGATGCTGCGGAAAAATTCATGGCGGACATGGCCCTCGGCGGGTTCATAACAGAGAAATGTCGTCAGATGTACGCATATTTTATCGATGCAGACAAACTTTTAGACTATCTTGAGCGATATGTGCCCGACAATGTCTCAGCCGATGAGTTGAAAAATTCAGAATGAGAATATGGGTGCTTGCGGCATGGAGTATTTTGATAATCCTGTCCGGCGGTCGTATAAAAATTGATTCTATACTTAAAAAAGAAAAAGCGAGAGTCTTCCCTGAGAAAAAAGCAAAAGCAGATTAAGCTGATTTTTTGATTGCGTCATAACAAGCGGTGAGAAGCTCAAGATGCACAAAAGGCGTGAATAATTCTTCAATATCAAGCATTTGAGAAGAAACTTGCATTATCACATCAAATTTTATCAGTGCTTTCCGGATGAGCAGGTTGCGAACGCATGCGTTCACAATCTTAACTTGACGCATATCAGTAGTTTTCTTCGTGTTGCAGATAAAAATGCACACTATTGGTATATGAAAGAGACAATTGACGAGGGCCGGGATTCAAGAACGTTAGACGGTAATATTAGGACTTATGAGGAGTTATAAAAAGTGGTAAAAGTACTTTTCGTCTGCCATGGCAATATTTGTCGTTCGCCGATGGCGGAACTCATATTTAAGCAAATGGTCCGAGTAAAAGGTGTTGCTCTTTCGTTCGATATTACCTCACGCGGCACGTCGGACGACGACCTTGACTGTCCCATATATCCTCCTGCCGCGCACGTTCTGCGCACTCACGGGATAGAAGGAACGCACACGTCTAAGCTTTTAACAAAGAGGGACATAATTAACGCAGACTATGTGCTTGTAATGGATTCGGAGAATTTGTTTGATGTATTGCGGCTCACAAGCGGTGAGTGCGGGGAAAAGATATTCAAATTGCTTTCCTTCACTCACAGCACGGGAGATGTTGCCGATCCGTGGTGGACGCGCGATTTTGAGAAAGCGTTTTATGACATATACGCAGGTTGCAGCGCGTTTTTGAATTTTCTTTTAACAGAGCGTTCCGAAATGTTTGACTATGATAAGAGACACTGAGATATGAAATACTATGAAGAAAGCGGCATGATATGCCGCTTTCTTTTAACCATAAAATTTCAATCGAAGATTATCTTCTCATTCCGCTATTGAATCCGCTGCTGAATCCGCCGCTGAATCCCGGAGTGTTTGAACCCGGTGATACGCCGCCGGGAGTCCCCGAGGGGTTGGATATGGACGAATTTGAACTTACCGTTGTTATTGTTGAACTTATCGTAAAAGAAGTAAGAAGGGTGTTGCCGGCGTACAAGGAGTATGTCTTGCCCCTTTCAAACTCGGGACACGATATAATAAACGATGCGCAGGCGCGCGGTGCGGTGTAGTACATGATGATATTTCCGTCGCTGTCGCAAAGGTATAAAATAGTGCCTGCCGATATTCCGCTTCCGCTTGTATAGGACACGCAGTATTGAGTGGATGAAGAGGAGGGAGTATCAAGCATCCCTTGAGATCCTGCGGCGAATACATACCCGCCGTTTATGAGTATATCGCCGTCCGCATCCAGAGCGTTGTCTGCAGAGCTTGAGGATCCCGCAATATACAGCTCGCCGCCGGAGATAAGCAAGCTGCCGTTCGAGTCTATTGCATCGCCTTCACTGCCTATGCAGTTCACGGAGACATAACCGCCGGCTATTATTATGCGGCAGTTTGCGTTGTAGCTTGCAAGCGTATTCGAAGTGCTTGTGCCGTCGGCTGCGTTTATTCCGTCTTCATATGTCTCTATTTCTATCGTACCGCCTAATATCTCTACCTTGGCGGCCTCGATGCCTTCATAACACTTGTATACGTCTATATCTGCATCTTTTATCTGCAGAAGTTCATCTGCGTGCATTGCGTCGTCGCCGGAGGAGAGGCTAATCTCGCCGCCGGTAACTATCATTTCGTAGTTGGAGTGCAGGGCATCGTCGTTTGAGTCTATCGTTATAGTGCCGCCGGATATGTACACGAGGTAGCCGTCCCACTCCAGATCAGTTCCATTGTTCCCCCAGTCGATGAGTCCTGCTTTAATGCCTTTCCCGCTCGCGTTGTCGGATGAGGTTTCGGTAACGGTATTCGGCGCTCCGCCGCCTGCGGTAATGTTAATAGTGCCGCTTGCGATATATACGAACGTGTCGGCCTGTATGCCGTCGTCTTCGGCGTCTATATCCACGTTCGCGTCTTCTATATAAACGTAGCCGCCGTCGTCGTATGAGGGTTCAGGCTCCGTCTCAGCGCCATCGTAGTCTTCCACTTCGGCGTGAATCCCGTCTTTTTCGGATTCAATTGTAAGACTTGCATCAACGACGGTTATGGAGTTCGCTTTTATACCGTTTTTTGTGGCGTATATGTCAAGACTACCATTGCCGTTTATGATGAGATCGCCCTCGCAGTCAATGGCGTTGGATCCGTCTTCATTGCTGTTTTCTATGGTGTTTTCGCCTATGAGCGTTATTGTTAAGTCACATGTGCTGTCTATAACTTTCTTATTATTGGTGATATCAGCGTCAACAAGATAGAGCGTCACGCCTTCGCAGGTTACTTCTATTTTATCTTTCAGTGTGCCGGTTACATAATATTCTCCGCTGCTCGTGATTTCAAGATTGTCTTCGTCCTCATTCAGTTCTACGGCGCTGTCAGGGACGCTCGTTACGCCGTATATTTCCGACTGAGCGGCAACAATTTTATCCGCATCGGAAGTATACGAGGATTCGGTAGGTATGATATCGGTTTCCGTATTGATTTCCGTACCGCTTCCCGTATCGACGGCATCCCCGGAGCTTATACCGCAGCCTGCGGCAAAGATTGCGGCGGAGAGTGCCGTTGTAGCTAAAAGATAGGCTGCATGTCTGAATTTCATAAAAAAATGGCGCTCCTTGGTTTTATTTTATGTTTTTATTATATCGTCCGAATTTGTAATTAAACGGAATGACCGTTTGACATTTTTGTGAAATATACGAAAAAAGTCCGAACGCTTATAAACCCTGTCAGATATTTCGTCAAATTCACGATACATTATTCTGCAAACATGTTTTTTTTGACACAAATTTACGTCTAACGCAAAATAATCAACTTTTTTTTGGCTCTGGTTATGGCTGTATACAGCCAGCGTGCGGAATCTTCTTTAAACACAAAACTTTCGTCGAATACTACAGCATTGTCGAATTCCGAACCCTGTGCTTTGTGGCAAGAGATGCAGTATCCGTATTCGAATCTGTTCAGCGTGAACGCGCCCGACGCATTGCCGTCCTCGTCGAACCGTTCAAAGTAATCGCCGTGCCGGTAGCGGTAGACTCCGTCCTCAAAGATGCCTGTATCGAACGGTATTTCGTCCGGACAATCTTCGTCGAGAAAGTCGGCTTTGAAGGCCATAAACCCCATTTTTTCGCCCTCGTACCGCACTTTTTTTATCGTGCCGATTATGCCGTTGACCATATTGTAGCGGCACTCGCTATCCAGAAACTGCTCCCAATTGTTTAGTGTGCATATAAGCTTTTCGCCGGGAGCGGGAAGGCCGGACAGGCCTTTGTATAAGCGTATCTCATCGTTTATTTTTGTGCGCATCTTGTTTGTGCCGCATATTATTTGGTCGGCGCTTAAGAAGCATTTCTTGCGTTGCACGGGGTTTAGTGTTCTTTTGCTCGCTATCGTAACTCTCCCGCCGTAGTTTCCGTACGGTATATACTTGCCTTGCATGGCGTCGCGTGCAATTTTAATTATGGGGTTGCCGTCCTGCTGGCGTACGATCGTTCTCAGACTGTAATCGGGGGCTGAGAGCAGTGTGTTCGAGCCCTCCACGGGCGTGAGCTGAGCATTGTCTCCGCAAACAATCATCTTTACTCCGAAACGAGCTATGTCGTAAAGAACCTCATCCGAGACCATTGAAAACTCGTCCAAAACTATAAGCTTTATATCCTTGCTGATGCTCTCCCTGCGTCTGAATACGAGTTTTTCTACGATAACGGTCTTGCCGTTTATTTCCGTTTCGACCTCCTCGGTCATTGCCTGGTAGATGAGGCGGTGAAGCGTAGTTGCGGGAATGCCTTGGCGTATCAGAACGGTGGCCGCTTTGCCCGTCGGAGTGACAAAAGCGGCGGAGATGTCCGGCTCAAGCTTAAGAGTGTCGCATACCGTATGCCTCAGGAGCGATGTCTTGCCCGTGCCGGCAAGTCCGGACAGAACAAAGAGCTGTCTGTCGGAACGCTTAAACCATGCAGATATAAGTTTATCCGCCTCAATTTGGTCGGGTGTGAGTTCATATGCCATACAAAAAGTATAGCATATAAACAGATGTTCTGCAAAGTCTTCACTCCCCCCTACAAAATTTCTTAAAACGGGATACTGGATTTAAGCTCATAGGAAAGAAAAGCGCCTTGACAAAAGCAAGTTGAAATGGGTACAATAAAAGCAAAGAATTGACGAGAAAACGTCCTATGATGAAAATGCTGATAGCGCTCGACGAGGAGCGCGTGAAGTCTGACGGCATATACGACCTTGCCGATATGTGGCGTCTTATAGACGAAAGGTTCAAGAAAGCCTGTACCAAAGAGGTGCAGTCAGACGGTTCCGTGCTTTATTCGGGCGACCCGAATAAAGATTATTTCACTGAAATCAATATAGCGGCAATGTCTTTTAAAAGGCAACCGTGGTTTGCAAGATATTGCACCAGGTGGATTTGGTACGATAATGACGACAATGAGGAATTGCCGTTTCAAGATATTGACGTGCTTACACGGCAACGGAAAAGCAATCCGCTTTTTGCAGCGGTGTAAGCTATGGAACGTCGAGTTAGAAAAGCTATCAACTTTGATTTAGATACTTGTCCGAATGAGAGAGATATCTCTTTATCCTGTTGGGTATAAAAAGTTAAAGAAGTTATTAAAGAGACGTGGGTTTATCCATAGACAAGGGTCAGGCTATATTTCTAAGGATAAGTTGGATAGTGATTTAATAAACGAACTTGTTTATTCTGTTTTGGCAGAGCAACCATGGCTTGCGGAATGTGTAAAAAAGATAGACGTAACCGACATAGGGCAGCAGCATGATTTGACCGACATTGTAAGAGAATTTGCGACAGAGCAAGCCGAACCAGCTCGGCAAGTCGGACAAGCCGAAAAGAAAAACACAAAAGAAAAATTGTCTGCCGCCGACGAAGAACTCGTTGCGCGTATCAGAAAAACTCCGAAAGTGGCAGAGTTCGAAAGGCTGTTTTCGGGAGAGGAAAAAGGAGAGCGGGCGGATGCGCACATGCTGCATATGCTTGCGTTCTTTACCGACATGAACACGGAGCGGATGGCGCACATTTACAAGGCTTCTGCACTGTACGACCCATCGAAGAGCGAAGGGTATCTGAACGGAGCCATTGCAAAAGCGTTAGAGCCGTATTCAGCGGCAAATCGCGGCGGGGTGAACTCCCGCACCAACAGCCGCGGCAATGGCGGTTACAAGGACAAATAAATACGTCAGGCGGGTTACTAAGTAATCCGCCTTTAATTTCTTCCCGGCAAGCTCGGCTTGCCGGGAAAAAAAACTGACTTGCTTTTATGCAAAAATATGTCTGCATACACATCTATGCGCTCTACTAAAAGCTCAACCATCTGCTATCAGTTCTGTTGAAGGTGCGTTGCGAAAATCGGTGGTTGCAGGCGAACTCAAGCGTGAAGGTACAGGCAAAAGCATCTGCTGTTGCAGGCTTAAGTGACTGTAGATGGTCAATGATTTCAAATGCGAATTTCGGCTAATTATGTCACCCTACAAAATTTCTTAAAACGGGATACGTGAGATTGACTGCAAGCGCAAATTGA
>CAYLIO010000042.1:0-12269 GCA_964383655.1 uncultured Clostridia bacterium
ATCTGTTTACGATCTTCAAGTGTCATGTGTTTGTTTGTCTTGTCATTTGTTTTTTTAGACATAATTGTGGTCTCCTTTATAAAAAATTTATCTGATTAAATTCAACCACAAAAGACGTGTCAAAGTAAATCCCGTTTCAAATCCCAATGTGGAATTTACTTTGGGAATTTACTTCTTTCTCGGGCTTTGGGAGGAGCTGCACAATTCCGATTTTAACCGTGTCGAATTCGATACGGTTAAAAATGAAGCGGGGCTCAATTCTTTTATGATCTCGCCGCAGAAGTGGATCGAAAAGACGGGCGCCATAGGCTTGACCGTTTCCGGCGGCAGATACAACAGCGGTGTGTATGCTCATCAGGACATCGCTTTTGAGTTTGCGAGCCGGGTCTCCACTGAATTCAAACTGTATTTCATTAAAGAGTTCCGGCGTCTCAAAGAGGAAGAGCAAAAACAGCTCGGCCGGTCGGCAAAGCGCGAGCTTGCAAAAGTCAATTATCGCATCCATACCGATGCGATTAAAGAGAACCTCATTCCGGCGAAACTTACGCCTCAGCAAATCAGTTATGTGTATGCGAATGAAGCGGATGTACTCAATGTGGCGCTTTTCGGAATGACGGCGGCGCAGTGGCGGGAACAAAACCCTGGCAAAAAAGGCAACATCCGCGATTATGCGACTATCAACGAGCTGATTTGCCTTTCCAATATGGAAAACATCAACGCGGTGCTGATACAGGACGGCGTTTCGCAGTCGGAGCGGTTACAGAAACTCAACCGCATTGCCATTTCACAGATGAAGGTCTTAAATGAAACCGGCGGCAGAAAATTGTTGAAGTAATTGCGTCAATTAGATATTTCCTGTACTGATTGAGTTAAGGAGTTGAAAACGCATAGATGGTTCGCGATATATGATGACGGGAGCGAGTCTGTATTATGAAAACAAAAAGTATTCAATGCAATTTCCATTTCATATGACGGTGTTGATCTAACGTCATTGGAGGCTTTGCATGCCTATGGAGAGTACATATGCGGGTTATTTGATGATGACGAAAAACATGTGGCGTCATTATTATTGCATACAGGCTCAGAATACTATCAAGTCATTGCGGTCGTTGTATCGGCATTAAAAATTTTGCTGCACAGCAATACCGATATGGATGGGTTGTTACAGTCTCTAAAAGTCGGCGATCTTTTACTCGTTGACGGACAGCGGGCTAAATTTTTAGGTGTCAAAGACGGATCACGGTTAGAAAGCGGCTTTTTACCAGATAGGCAATATTTTTGCATAGAGACAGGAAGGGGGCCAATCAGGTCGGCTTCTTTGGAACGGGCAAAACAGTGGAATATTTCTCGGTATCAAGGCGATTCCGTCAGCCTCGGCGGTAAGGGTGTGAAAGATTCTCTGGAAGAACGAAGAAAATTTATAGCTAATTTTTGCGGACAAAAAGAACAGAAAAATGTATCTACGGGAATCAATTCATCGGTTGCCGTGCTCGCTGACCGAGACTTCGCCGAACGAGTGTATAAAAGAGTTTCCGTTACATATTCCAAGCGAACGGTTCCTTTTTCCAAACTTGTGACAGCGGCATATGTGAGCGAAAACGAAAGTTATCAAATCGGCAGCAACCCCGTAAAAGAAGAACCGATCATTAAATTCTATTCTAAAATATCTTCATGCCGTAATGGTATTGTTGAAGACAAGCACCGAAGAATAACGGTATGTATTGCTTGCGGTGAACAGGACCGGATTTCAAACAGCGAAATTCATGATATAGTAGACCGAAAGAGTTTGCGTACCGCGTTATTGTTGGGGCGTACGCATTATACCGAATATAGAGAGTGGTTTAAAGACGAGCAATATAAGATATATGCCCTCGTTCCTGAAATTGTGATCGAATTTGCGCACGATAGATCGTATTTTAACACATCACAAGAGTTTAATGAGGAATTGGCGCGTTGGGCGCAACATCAAATATCGACGGTGACAATCGACTGCGGTTGGACTGCTGAAGCGAAGATTAAACGTGAGCTCTTGTCCATCAAAAAAGAATATTTTTCTTCGGAATTGAAGGATTTATTTTTGATATCCGGTTAATTTTTGCTTAATTTATGTCGCACGGCTTTCTTTCCGTTAAAGTTTTGTGATCGAGCTTATGATGCACAAATCATTCGATGGAAAATTACGAGGCGGTAAATTCACGTTTTAAAGGATAAAAATTTTGGTACGAAACGATTTAAGAAACATAGCTATAATCGCGCACGTAGACCACGGCAAGACGACGCTCGTCGACGCGATGCTGAAACAGAGTCATGCGTTCAGGGAGAACCAAGCCGTGGAAGAGCGCATCATGGACTCGAATGATCTTGAGCGCGAGCGCGGAATAACCATTCTGGCGAAGAACACTTCCGTTCGCTACGGCGACGTGAAGATAAACATAGTAGATACTCCCGGCCATGCCGACTTTTCCGGCGAAGTGGAGAGAGTAATGATGATGGTTAGCGGCGTTTTGGTGCTCGTGGATGCGGCAGAAGGGCCGATGCCCCAGACCAGATTCGTCGTTCAGAAAGCACTTGAAATGGGGCACAGACTCATAATAGTGGTGAATAAGACGGACAGGCCGGACGCGAGGCTCGATGAGGTCAAAGATGAAATACTCGAGTTATTGCTTGAACTCGATGCGTCTGATGATCAGCTGGTAAGTCCGGTCGTATGGTGTTCCGGCAGACAGGGCACGGCATCGCTCGATCCTAATGATCAGGGCAGTGATCTCACGCCGCTTTTCGAGACCATTTTATCGCATATACCGCCCATGGACGCCGACGAGAACGGCCCCGCTAAACTTTTGGTATCGTCCATAGACTATAACGATTACGTGGGCAGGATAGGCATAGGCCGGATAGAGAGGGGTAAAATCGACAAGGGTCAGCAGGTTATCGTAACCAACTACAACAGTCCCGACATGCGCGTGCCCGCAAAGATCGTCAATCTGTACCAGATAGAGGGTTTAAACCGCATTCAGTGCGAGAGCGCGTGTGCGGGTGACATCGTATGCTTTTCCGGGCCCGAGAAAATAAACATAGGCGATACGGTGTGTGCGCCTGACTGCGTCGAGGCGCACAAGTTTGTCAAAATCTCCGAGCCTACGGTCGAGATGACGTTTTCCGTCAACGACTCGCCGTTCGCGGGCAAAGAGGGGAAGTGGGTGACTACCAGACACCTCCGCGACAGGCTTTTTCGCGAACTTTTGAAAGATGTGTCTCTTCGTGTGGAAGAGACGGACAGTGCAGACAGCTTCCGCGTTTGCGGCAGGGGCGAGATGCATCTCTCCATTCTCATAGAGAACATGCGCAGAGAAGGGTACGAGTTCATGGTATCCACGCCGAAAGTCATGTATAAGCAAATAGACGGCGTAAAATGCGAGCCTGTAGAGCGTCTTATAGCAGACGTGCCCGACGAGTTCACGGGCGCGGTCTTCAGAAGCATGGGCGAGCGCAAGGGCGAACTTACGCACATGAGCTCGATCGGCAGCCGCACGAGACTGGAGTTTCTTATTCCTGCGCGCGGATTGTTCGGATATAAAAGCGAGTTTATGACCTCGACTAAGGGCGAGGGCGTATTCTCGAGCGTATTTTGCGAATACCAGCCGTATAAGGGCGATTTTTCGCGCAGGAATACCGGGTCCCTCATAGCTTTCGAAACGGGTGAGGCGGTGACGTACGGACTTTATAACGCGCAGGGGCGCGGAACGTTGTTTATCGGCGCGGGCACGGCCGTATATGAAGGAATGGTCGTCGGCGAATGTCCGAAAAACGAGGATATAAACGTCAATGTATGCAAGACGAAGCATCTTACGAACACGCGGTCGTCTTCAAGCGATGAGGCACTGAGGCTGGTGCCGATAAAACGGATGGGGCTCGAGGAGTGCTTGGAGTTCATAGCGGACGACGAGCTTTTAGAGATCACGCCGAAAAACATACGCATAAGAAAACGTATTTTAGACAGCGAACTTCGCGCAAAAGCGAATGCGAGGCTCAAAAAAGAGGGCTGAATATAAAGATATGCGGCGATCAGGTTGCTTTTTTTCGAGACAGATTGTATAATGTGGGTACTTGGGACGAGGTGAGTAATGGATATACAGAAACGTAACCGAATTGTTGCCGCGACAACCGTCTGCGTGGTGTTGCTCCTTGTTATTTTGGTGGCTATAATGATTTACCAGATAGCCGTCATCGGCTCTTTAAACAAGCGCAAACAGCAGCTGGAAGAGGAAATTGACGAGGTTGTGTCAGAAACCATAGACGCGGAAAACAAACTTGAGTATTACCAAACCAGGGACGGTGTTTACAAACTCTATCTTGAACTTAAGAGCAAGCAATAAACAAGAAAAAATCGGGCTCACGCATACAATGAAAATTTCGGCAATAGACGTAGGATCCAATTCCGTTCGCCTCATGGTAATGGCGGACGGAAAAACTTTATATAAGAAGCTTGAAACGACCCGGCTCGGCGAAGGGCTTGAGAAAACGGGTAGATTGAAGAGCGAGGCGATAGAGCGTACGGCGCGCGCCGTCCAAATTTTTGCCGCCGCGGCAGAGCTTGAGGGCGCGGGGATACCGTATGTGTTCGCCACCGCTGCAGTGCGCTCGGCATCGAACGGGCAGGATTTCGTAAAACGCGTCAAGACGCTGTGCGACATTGACGTGGACGTGATAAGCGGCGAGGAAGAGGCCGAAATCGGCGCCTGCGGCGCACTCGGAGACAGAGACGGCGGTATCGTCGACGTCGGAGGCGCGAGTACGGAGATATTGCTTCGCTATGGCGGCGCGTTAACGTATACAAAGAGCATCGATATAGGAACGGTGCGGCTGAATGACATAGCGGGTCAGGACGAGGCGGCAATGCAGCGCGTGATAGACGATAGGCTCAAGCAATACGGCAAGCTTGATCTAAAGGGTGTGTATCTTTGCGGGATAGGCGGTTCGGCGACCAGTCTTGCGGCCGTTTATTTGAGGTCTGAAATATATAACCCGAATCTCGTGCACGGCACCTATCTTTCGGCGGACGAGATCTGCAAACTTAAGGATAAACTATTCTCTCTCACGCTCGATGAGCGTAAAAAACTGCCGGGGATGGACGTGCGTCGTGCCGACGTGATTGCGGGCGGCTGTTTGCTTCTTTACAATATACTCGTGAAATTCGGCTCGGACGGAATAACCGTGTCCGAAAATGACAATTTAGAGGGATATGTCATATTAAAGAATAGCAAAAAACGGGCATAACGAAAAGGAGTGCGATTTGTAAAATGAAAGGCGTTTCGAATATTATATGCACTATAGCGTCGGCCGTCGTCGCTTTAGCCGTCGGCGCAATCGGGATGTGGCTGTGCTATGACAGCCGCGGTCTGTACTGGATGCTCGGCTATTTCGCTTTATTCATCGCGTTTTATCCCATATCCGTCACTTTGCACGAGGCAGGGCATAAACTGTTCGGCAAGCTTGCGGGAATGGATGTTGAAACGGGACGCTCTTCCGCATTCAAAACCGTCGCGTGCTGCTTCGTGCGGCCGCTTAAGTCCACGCATATGAAGGGCAGGTTTATAGCCACCGCTTCGGGCGGAATAGCCGTCAATGCCGCATTTGCCGTTGCGGGTCTCGCGCTCTTTGCGGGAAATGATGTGTGTATACTGTTTACCTTTATCGCGCCGGCCTCCGTCTATCTTTTCATCATCAATGCGGTGCCGCTTGAGTACAGAGACGGCAAGACGGACGGATTGTTCATACATGAGGCTGTAAAAGGCGAATCAAGCTTTCAGGTGCTTGCCCGCGTGCTCGAAATACAGGGCATGGTTTCTGAGGGGTCGAGTCTTGCGGATATAGATGAAGACATGCTTTTCTCCGTACCCCAGATACGGGAGGATGATATTTCATTTATACTGTTAGTTTCGCTTCGCGCCGATTATTACAAAGAAAAGGGCGACCGGAATAATTATGAGAAATGGTCTGCGAGACTGGAAAGCTTAAAAAAATACCTGCCCGCGGACGGGGTATCGGACGATGAGGCATAGGAACGGGAGACGATAATGATAATCATCCGCTTAGCGGGTATATTTATAGTCCGAAAAACAGCGCACCTGAGTTTAGGTGCGCTGTTTTCGTCAGGCGACGGAACCGATGATGAGTGTTGAAAATTTGGACTGCCTTCCCTGGCAAGCTGCGAACTGATTGCCAAACAACTCGATTAATTTTTTTGTCCGAACTTTGCGGTTCGCTTCATTGTCTTTCAGTCTCTTTTTTTATATGATCATGCGGAGCATCACGATCATTTTTTTGCAGCGTGATCGTCATGGCAAAAATCGACGGAAGGCGAGTATATTTTTTATCTGCGCTTGAGGCTGATTTAACGTCGAGCTGCATAAAAAAAGCGATAAAATGTTTACAGATTTATTATAATATGGTATAATGAAAATACCGATTTATAATCTATATAAACAAGGGGTTGAAGAATGCCTGATAAAGTTCAGAACAATTATGATGCCAACAGTCTTGTAGCGCTTAAGGGCCTTGAGCCCGTGCGTGAAAATCCGGGAATGTATATAGGCACCACGGACGAAAAAGGACTTCACGGCTTAGTCCGGGAAGTTATCGATAATTCTATAGACGAGGCGCTGGCGGGATATTGCGACCGCGTGGATGTGACCATTACGAAAGACGGGACGTGTATCGTCAAGGACAACGGCCGCGGAATTCCTACCGGCATAAACGAGCAGGAGGGTATAAGCGGCGTGGAGCTCGCGCTCACCAACCTCAACGCCGGCGGTAAGTTCGGCGGCGGGAACAAACAGGGCGGTTACAGGATATCCTCAGGTCTTCACGGCGTGGGCGTGTCCTGCGTGAACGCGCTGGCGGACACGCTTGTGTGTGAGGTTTGTCAGAACGGGCATATCCACAGACAGGTATATCACTGCGGTATTCCCGAGGAGCCTTTGAAGGTGGTGGGCAATACCGACGAAACGGGGACCATGATCGCTTTCCATCCGGATAGCGAGATGTTTGAGACGACGGAGTTCAACTATGATACGCTGAAGACTCTTTTAAGAGAGCTCTCCTATCTCAATAAAGGGCTTACGCTTACTTTGACCGATTTGCGCGGCGACAAAGAGCGCGCGGACAGCTTTTGCTACGAGGGAGGCGTCGTTCACTTTATAGAGGATATCAATAAGGGCAAACAAGTTCTATTTTCCTCGCCCGTCTATTTTGAGGACTCTGACGGCGATGATAAGTTCCTGGAGGTGGCCATTCAGTATAATGACGGCTACGCCGAACAGATCTTTCCCTTCTCCAACAATATACGTCAGCCGGACGGCGGAACGCACTTGGACGGATTCAAGGCGGCGCTCACCAAGGTTATAAACGATGCGGGTCATCGCCTCGGTGTTTTGAAGGAGAACGACAAACTCTCCGGCGAAGACGTGCGCGAGGGCATAACGGCCGTCGTTTCCGTAAAGATTGCGGACGCGCAGTACGAAAGCCAGACAAAGGCCAAGCTATGCTCTACATACGTACGCGGATTCGTATATAAAGCCACCGTTGAAATGTTCGGAACATATCTCGAGGAGCATCCCTCCGAGGCAAAGGAGCTCGTAATGCGCTGTCTTACCGCGCAGCGCGCGCGCGATGCGGCCAGGCTCGCGCGCGAAGAGACGAGAAGGAAGGGAGTGCTCGAGAGTACCAAGCTCCCCGGCAAACTTGCGGACTGCTCGGACAAGCGTCCGGAGCTTTGCGAAATATACATCGTAGAGGGTGACTCGGCGGGCGGTACCGCAAAACAAGGGCGCGACAGGCGTTTCCAAGCGATACTTCCGCTCAGAGGCAAGATCCTCAATGTGGAGAAGGTACGCATAAACCGCGTGCTCGAGAACGAAGAAATAAAGGCGATGATAACGGCGTTCGGCTGCGGTATACAGGAGAATTTTGACGAGAGCAAATTGCGCTATGACAGAATAATCATAATGACCGACGCGGATGTAGACGGAAGCCATATAAGAATACTCCTTCTTACGTTTTTCTTTCGGTACATGCGCCCTTTGGTTGAGAACGGACATGTGTATTCGGCGCAGCCTCCGCTTTACAAGGTTTCGGGCAAGGGTATTGCCGACACATATCTGTACGACGACAAGGCGCTCGAGGAGTTCAGGGCGTCGCATGACGGCAAGTTCGAGATCCAGCGTTACAAAGGTCTCGGCGAAATGAATAAAGAACAGCTGTGGGAGACGACCATGGATCCCGCCAAGCGCACTCTCGTACGCATAAATGTGGAGGATGCGGTCGAGGCAGACAGAATGTTTGCATTGCTCATGGGCGAACAGCCCGAACTCAGGCGCAAATTTATAGAAGAGAACGCCAAACTCGTAGAAGAGCTGGATGTTTAAGGAGAAGTTATGGCTAAAAAGGAAACAAGCCCCGATCTTACCGAGGAATTTAAAAAGACACTCGAACAAACCAAGATACTGGACATCGAGGTCGATGAGGAGCTCAAGCGCTCGTTCATCGCCTATGCGATGGCCGTCAACGTGTCGCGTGCCATTCCTGATGTGCGCGACGGACTCAAGCCTGTACACCGCAGGATACTCTATTCCATGCACGAACTCGGGCTTTACAGCGATAAGCCCTTCCGTAAGTGTGCGCGTATCGTCGGCGACTGCCTCGGTAAATACCATCCGCACGGCGACTCGTCCGTCTATGACGCGCTCGTAAGACTTGCGCAGGACTTTTCCATAAATTTCCCGCTTGTAGAGGGACACGGCAACTTCGGTTCGGTGGACGGAGATCCCCCGGCCGCGATGAGATATACCGAGGCAAGATTGTCAAAACTTGCCGCCGAGATGCTCAAGGATCTGGATAAAGAGACGGTTGATTTTTATCCCACGTTCGATGATACCGGCATGCAGCCGTCCGTCCTGCCTTCGCGGTTCCCCAATCTTTTGGTAAACGGTTCGGATGGCATAGCGGTAGGAATGGCGACCAACATCCCGCCTCATAATCTCGGTGAAGTCATAGACGGTGTCGTGGCTATGATAGACAACCCCGAAATCGATGTGGATGATCTGATGTGCTATATCCCCGCTCCCGACTATCCCACCGGTGCGACGATAATGGGCAGGGGCGGCATACGCAAGGCGTACCGCACCGGCCGCGGCAATATCGTGCTGCGTTCCAAGTGCGAGATAGAGGAGTACCAAAGCGGTAATCAGACGCGTACGAGAATAATAGTGACGGAGATTCCGTATCAGGTAAACAAAGCAAGGCTTATAGAGACAATAGCAGACCTCGTGAAAGACAAGCGCGTCGAGGGTATTTCGGATATACGAGAGGAGTCCGATCGCGACGGTATGCGGATTGTTATAGAAATAAAGAAAGACGCAAACGCGCAGGTTGTTTTAAACTATTTGTACAAACACACCAATCTGCAGATTTCCGACGGTATAATAATGCTCGCGCTTGTGGATGGTACGCCCAAGGTGCTCAATTTGAAGGAGTGCATCCATTATTACCTTGAACACCAGAAAGAGATAATCACCCGCAGAACAAAATTCGAGCTGAACAAGACCGAAGAGCGCGCGCATATTTTGAAAGGGCTTGTTATTGCCGAGGCGAGCATAGATGAGGTGGTGGAGATATGTAAGACGGCAAAGGACAAGAACGACTGTGTGGAGAAGCTTATGGCGAACTTCGTTTTAGACGAGCGCCAAGCCAATGCCGTGGCAGAGCTCAGACTCTACAGATTGTCTCATCTCGAGGTGGATAAGCTTACCGACGAGCTTACGCAGCTTGAAATTCAAATTGCCGATTATAAAGACATTCTTGCCAACGAGAGTCGTGTATTTGAAATTATTAAGAAGGATCTTTTAGATATAAAGGCCAGGTATCCGTCGCCCAGGAAGACGGAGATTGCCGTGGACTACGGCGAGATAGAGGACGCGGATCTGATTCCCGTCGAAACGGTGGTTATCTCGCTCACTCATTCCGGTTATGTCAAGAGACTGCCCGTCGCCGAGTACAGGGCGCAGCATCGCGGCGGAATGGGTGTTACGGCGCACAGGCCCAAAGACGAGGATTTTGTCGAGTCGATGTTCATTGCGTCCTCGCATGACAATATATTGCTCTTTTCAAACTTCGGCAAGGTATATTCCGTGAAGGGGTACGAGATTCCTGAGGCGGCGCGTACGGCGCGCGGAAGGGCCATAGTCAATATTGTTCAGATAGCGCAGGAAGAGAAAATAACTTCGATGATTCCGCTTAAAGAGGGTGCGGAGGGGTATATAGCATTCGCTACGCGCGACGGGCTCATAAAGAAAACGGCCGTAGAGGAGTTTTATCATATAAACCGCAACGGAAAGATTGCAATTAAACTCAACGAAGGCGACGAGCTTATATCTGTCCAGCTTACCACAGGCGAAAACGAGCTCATGATAGCATCATCCGAGGGATTGTGTATACGTTTCTCTGAAAGCAATGTTCGTTCCATGGGCAGAGCGACGGCAGGCGTACGCGCAATGAAGCTTCCCGCAGGCGGAAGACTTGTGGATATGCTGGTTGTGGATGAGAGCAAGGATATACTTACGGTTACGGCAAACGGATTCGGAAAACGCACCTCTCCGGACGACTACAGACTGCAAGGCAGAGCGGGAAAAGGCATAAAAGCAGGCGTGTTCAATGAAATTACCGGCGGACTTGTCAATATGAAGCAGGTTACCGGTGACGACGATGTCATGATTATTTCGGACACAGGCGTTATCATACGCATGCACTGCTCGGATATCTCGCGTATAGGCCGCAACACACGCGGAGTGAGACTTATGCGGCTTAAGGAAGGGACGGTTGCAACAATAGCCGTTACCGAACGCGACGATGAGGCCGAAACCGTAGCTCCTGAGGAGACGGCGACGCCGGCAGAGGCGGAAAACTCGGGAGCGGAAACTGCGGAAAATACTCAAGGCGGCGAAGAAAACTGAAGCAGGTGTATAAGGAAGGTTTTCACGACGAAAAACATATATGAAGGAGCAGACGTCGCATATACCGGACAAGGCGGTTACGAAGCTGCCTGATCTGTTAGCGGCCTCAATATTCCTGCTGATTTTGATGCAAAAGAAAAGCTCCTTTCCCCGGGGTAAAGGTTACAGATAAAGACTTGAAAATAAGGGCTTCCGAGGTCATGCGCAGACTCCGGAAGCTCTCTTTTTTAAAAGAGCGATGCGGCGGCAAAAAAAGGATAGAAGTGGGCGGGAAATGACTACGACGCTATTTTTTCTGCGGCACTGTATGGAGCTTGGTATTTCCGTCCGGGATCCGGATCTGCTTACGATTGCGCAGGTTCCCGATATGTGGACGGAGAAATCCGATGACGGTGTAAAATACAGACGGTTGTGACACGGGAGAATTTTGACAAGTTCTAAAGCCATCTCGTACTTACGTCGCAAACGTCAGAAGTTTTTGATTGTCTTCTCCGGACATCTTGATATTTTTCGTAAAAAAGGGGTATACTATAGAAAAGTTTCGTCGGAAGCGACGCAAGTGAGAGGTGAGATTTATGATCGAAAGAAAGTCATATCTGGAAAGGCTCATCCGCAATATGTGGAATGGGGAAATAAAGGTGATTACCGGTATCCGCAGATGCGGAAAGTCTGTGCTGCTTTTTGAGCTGTTTTATGACTATCTCCTGAAACAAGGCGTTCCTGAGGATCACATTCTGAAAATCGAACTTGACCAGCGGAGGTATTACAAATACCGTAATCCCATTACGCTGTGTGAGTATGTGGAATCCGTGGTGCAAAGCAATCCGGACGGAAGGTTTTACCTTTTCATTGATGAAGTACAGCTGACCACAAAAGTGGTGGATGAGGAAAACGGCGGCATTGAGGTTACCATTTACGATATGCTGAATGAACTGAAAGCGTATAAGAACCTGGATGTCTATGTAATCGGAAGTAATTCCGGGGGGTTGTCAAAGGATATTGCAACGGAGTTTCGCGGCAGGGCGACACAGATCCGCGTCTATCCGTTATCCTTCGGTGAGTATTACTCTTACGTGGGCGGCGACGAGCGGAAAGCTCTGGATGCGTATATGCTCTATGGCGGAATGCCGCGCATCCCTTTTCTGGAAGATGATAAGGATAAGAAAGAATATCTTTCTTCCCTTTACAGCGAGCTGTATATTAAGGATATCGTAGAACGCAATCAAATTGAAAGAGAAGATATTCTCGGAGACATTCTGG
>CAYLIO010000043.1:0-12012 GCA_964383655.1 uncultured Clostridia bacterium
GGTGTTATGGAAAAGCTTTTTACCGAGTTCGATCGCGCACTCGAAAAGAAAGGACTCATTGCCTGCATGGGATCATTCGAAGAAGCAATTTTTGTATATGCACCCGGAGAGAGAAATTCTCGCGAAGAGAACAAAGTCATCAAAGAATAAGAATCCTCTGAAAAAAACCGTTAAAAAATCGGCCGAACTTAAGAAATACATCAAAAAAACTTTTATTTATGAGGTTTTCTTATGTTTTACACGATAGGCGAGACTGCCAAGATGATGGGCGTTGCACCGTCCACGCTGAGATACTACGACAAGGAAGGACTTCTTCCCTTTGTCGAGCGGTCCCAAAGCGGGCTGAGAATGTTCAAAAACAGCGACATCGAGTGGCTCAAGATCATTGAATGTCTGAAGAAAACAGGCATGTCTATAAAGGATATAAAACAGTTTGTTTTGTGCGCCATTGATGGTGACTCAACGATAGACGAGCGACTGGATATCCTAACCTGTCACCGCGACAACGTCAAAAGACAGCTTAATGAGATTATAGAGCATCTGGATCTTATCGAATATAAAATTTGGTACTATACAACGGCGAAAGAAGCAGGAACTTGCGCCATAATACCGACTATTCCCGCAAGCTCTGTGCCGGAAAAACTGCGTAAATTCCATAAAACCGAAATGTGAGCGCCGCTGCTCTGAATTTAAATTTTAAAAACCCCTTCGCTTCGCCCCTGATGCCAAATCACGCGAGAGCTTGTCCCGGCATGATATTTGACGCATCTGACCGTTTTAAAGAATTTCCGCAAGAAAATAAGGCTCCGACCCGAGAGAAAACACTTGGGTTGAAGCCTTATTGCTGCTACATATGAGAACCTTTACCTTTATTAAAGCCTATCAAATTCTTTCGTGAATCGTTCTTAAAATCACATCATCCTGCTGTTCTTTCGTCAACCTGTTGAAATTCACGGCATAGCCCGAAACCCTTATAGTGAGCTGAGGATACTTTTCGGGATGGGCCTGTGCGTCAACCAACGTATCCCTGCTGAATACGTTTACATTGAGATGATGACCCCCTTCTTCCATATAAGCGTCTATCATATCAACCAGATTAGCAACTCTTTCCGACATATATGTATACCTCCAAGTTAAATTTTACAGCTCAGCTTTTACCGAGCGATGCGGGCGTTACGGAGAATGTGTTGGATATCCCGTCGCGAGCATATTCATACGGCAGTTTTGCCACCGATTCAAGCGATGCGAGCGCGCCGTTTTTATCCCTGGAATGCATAGGATTCGCACCGGGAGCAAGAGGCTCCCCCGCTCGTCTGCCGTCCGGCGTATTACCCGTATTTTTTCCGTACACCACGTTGGATGTTATGGTCAGCACCGACATCGTGGGTATGCTGTCGCGGTAGGTTGCATGACTTTTTATCTTGGTCATGAACGTTTTCACGAGCCATACGGCAAGCTCATCCGCACGATCGTCGTTGTTTCCGTATTTAGGGAAGTCCCCCTCGGTTTTGAAATCGGTTATTATACCGTCTTCATTACGTATGGGATAAACTTTCGCATATTTTATAGCCGAGAGCGAATCAGCGGCGCACGACAGTCCGGCAACACCCGTCGCAAAAAAGCGGCGAACCTCTGTATCGTGCAAAGCCATCTCCAATGCTTCATAACTGTATTTGTCGTGCATATAGTGAATTACGTTGAGCGTATTGACATACAGCCCGGCAAGCCAGTCCATCATTTGCTCATATTTACCTTTCACATCCTCGAAATCAAGCGGTCCGTTGCCCGTAACCGGCATGAATTCAGGTGAAACCTGAAGCGGTTTGCCCGTCTCTCTATCCTTAAGAATCTCATCCGCACCGCCGTTGAGCGCATATAAAAGACACTTGGCAAGATTTGCCCTTGCACCGAAGAACTGCATATCCTTGCCGACACGCATACTGCTTACGCAGCAGGCAATGCAGTAGTCGTCACCCATTTCGGGACGCATAAGATCGTCGCTCTCATACTGTATCGCAGATGTTTTTATAGAGAGTTCCGCACAGTATCTCTTGAAATTATCCGGAAGTTTTGCAGACCACAAAACCGTAAGATTGGGTTCGGGCGCCGACCCGAGATTTTCCAGCGTATGCAGAACTCTGAAGGCGCTCTTGGTTACAAGAGTTCTTCCATCCACTCCCATTCCGCCTATAGATTCGGTTACCCACGTCGGATCTCCGGAAAACAGCTCGTTGTATTCCTTGATACGCATGAATTTGACGATGCGAAGCTTCATGATAAACTGATCGATAAGCTCCTGGGCCTGCTTCTCCGTAATAAGACCGCGCTTTAAATCACGCTCTATATAGATATCCAAGAAAGTCGAGTTTCTGCCTATCGACATGGCGGCACCGTTTTGCTCCTTTACCGCACCGAGATAACCGAAGTATAGCCATTGCACAGCCTCCTGCGCATTTGCCGCCGGTTTACTTATATCCATGCCGTACATCCCTGCCATAACGGCAAGATTTTTCAGCGCCTTTATCTGTTCGGAAATCTCTTCGCGATCACGCACCTTTTCCGGCGTCATATCTCCGTTTAAATTAAGCCTGTCCCTCTCCTTGCTCGCGATAAGGTAATCTGTCCCGTACAGCGCCACGCGACGGTAATCCCCGATTATCCTTCCCCTTCCGTATGTATCGGGAAGCCCGGTAAGAATGTGCGCTCTGCGCGCGGTACGCATTTCGGGAGTATACGCGTCGTACACACCGTCATTGTGCGTCTTGCGATACTTGGTGAATATCTCCTTGATATGCGGATCTATTTCATATCCGTACATGTTGAGTGCCTGCTCCGCCATCTTGATCCCGCCGAACGGCTGAAGCGCACGTTTAAACAGCTCATCTGTCTGTAATCCGATTATCTTTTCAAGACTCTTATCTATATATCCGGGCCCATAAGACGTGAGGGTAGACACGACCGATGTCTCAGCCTTTAAAACGCCGCCGTTTTTATGCTCCTTTTCAGTCACCCTCAATATCTTATCCCATAGCTTCATCGTTGCCTCGGTCGCAGACGTAAGGAAGCTTGAATCACCGTCATAGGGCATATAATTGCGCTGTATGAATTCACGCACATTTACTTCACCGTTATCCCATTTCCCGGGAACAAACCCTTCCCATTGAGGATATCTCATATTCTTCTCTCTGCCTCCGGACATAGCTTTATTTTTTTTGCTTTCTTGTCTTCTTGTCTATGCCTTAACCCGCTTTTTAAGCATCTCGGTCGCTCTGCGAACGCTGTCTGACCTCTCATAACGACGCACACACCGCCCCTGCTTTTACCTGACTCAAACCTTGTCTTAAAACAATTCTTAATGATAATAAATACTATTAAATTATAATAATATTTTATCTGTCTTGTTGTCAACCGAATCGAAACGGTTTTTTACAAATTTTTCTGCAGTTCCATTGCTCTGCAGAGTATCCTCGAAGCCTTCTCGACGCTTTCGGCATCAGGGGGAGCGACACCCGATAAAACATAGTTTATACCAAGCTTTCTGTACTTTACCTCTCCCATTGTGTGGTATGGCAGCACCTCGACGCGCTTTACCGTCTTAAGAGTGTCTATAAATTCACGGGTCCTCTTGAGCTCGTTCTCATCGTCCGTATAACCCGGAAGGAGAACCTGGCGTATCCAAATATCTTTTCCGCTATCGGACAAGAATTTCGCAAACGACAACGTGTTTGAATTATCGAAACCTGTCAAAGCTTTACACCCGGCGCCGTCTATATGTTTAATATCGAGGAGAAAGAGGTCGGCACACTCGGCGAGCTCGGCATGTTTTTTTACACTCTCCTCGCTTTGCGGATTGAATGTTATGCCTGACGTATCCACGCAGCAATGTACGCCTTCGCTCTTTAGGACGCGAAAAAGTTCTGTAACGTAATCTATCTGAATAAGCGGCTCGCCGCCGGATACCGTAACCCCTCCTCTGCCGCGCCAATACTTTCTGTACTTCAAGGCGAATTTTACCGTCTCCTCGATCTCGTACATTTTGCCGCCTTCGGTAAGCCAAGTATCCGGATTGTGGCAGTACAGACAGCGCAACGGACAACCCTGCATAAATATTACAAATCTTATCCCCGGCCCGTCCACGGTGCCGAACGTTTCAAAAGAATGAATTCTGCCCTTCATGTTTGACTATACTCTGAAGTATAAAAATCGAAAAAAAGGGGTTAAAAAAATGCCGTTGCTGCACCGGAAAAAACTGCCCAGACGAACGACATCGCACCCCTTGCAGCTCCCATGCGGTTATCCGCGCGTTTCGTCAGTCGCTGCAAGCGTTCTTTAGTTACCGAAATTATATCAACCGAAAGACTTGCTGTCAATAGATTTTCAATATATTGACTTAAAAAAATTTAATAGCCCCAATATATTGTGGTAGCGCTAAAAAATTATACACGGGATAAAAAAGGCAAAACCGCATATTTTTTGACAAAAAACGTGCGTGTTTTAATGAATTTTTCCCTTTTTGAACCGCTCTATAAAGTCGGCAAGCATCTTGTTGCACGCCCTTGCCGCCTTGCTGTTTCCGTTTATGGAAAAGCAGTGATTGTCCGAAAATTTCGTGGCTGTATATTTCTCGTAATACACGCCGTGTTTTTGGAAGGCTTCTTCAAGCATCTCCGCCTGCCCGGGGCAGAGAATATCGTATTTGGAGCTTGAGATGAACGTGGGCGGAAAATCGGCCGTCACGTACTCCGTAACACTGCACAGGTTTTTCCACTCATACGTGTCAAGTTTTTCAGCCTCTATACCCGCAATGTCTTTAAACAGAGCTCGCGAAAAGTCTGCAGGATGCGTCCCCCTCAAAAGCACGGAAACCTCATACACTCCGCACACCAAAGCCGCAGCATGTATTTTAAGACGGGTTTGCACGCCGAGCTGTTTCTGAAGTTGTTCGCTCAGCGTGATGCAAATGAGGAATGCGGCGTAATACGCACCGGCACTGTCACCGGAAACCATGATACGGGAAAGATCCAGACCATACTTTTCGGCATTTTTACCTATCCAATTGAAAGAGGCGACTATGTGCCGGTGCGGCTCAGGCCACTTATACTCCGGGCACAGCCCGTAATTTACGTTGACAACAAACAACCCCTCTGCCGCGCACAGGTGCGCTATGCGTCTGCGATATTTCTTGTCGCCCGCCTCAAAACCGCCTCCGTGGACGTACAAAAGGACAGGCGTCCTGTCCTTTTGCGGTTCATTCTTCGGAATATGGTATACGTCGAGAGTACACGCCGCCGAGTTACTGTCGTCATATACGATATCTTTTTCGATCACCATGTTCTTTTTACGAAATTCTGCGCGGCGTTCTTTGTTTTGTGCCCGATCGAAAAGCTTATCTATAGCAACAAAGAAAAATTTTTGAAAAGACATTTCCGTTCTTCCCTTAACAATTTTAATCGTCTTATTACACAGCTGCGTCTCTGCATACAAAACGAGAGACAGGGATTGTCTGATTGTACACATATAAATATGTGCTCAATATAAACTTTTGATGAATGTGAAAAAAATCGTTTAAAAGGCACGAAAAATTGTCTTTACTTTAACAGCCGTTATTTCGACTCTTTTTTCTCCGAGCGGAAGACGAGCTCGCCTTCGCTGTTCAGATTGACGGTAACTCTCTCACCCGGCAAAATATTTCCGGAGAGAATCTCGTCCGAGAGCCTGTCTTCGAGTCGTTTTTGAACGACGCGCTTCATGGGACGTGCACCGTACTCTTCGCTGTAGCCCTCTTCGAGAATTTTATCCATGGCGCTGCGCGCGATTCTCAGCGAAATATTTTTGATTTTAAGTTTCTCTTCGAGCCCTTTAATGATTTTTCCGCAAATTTCGCCCTGCTCCTCTTTGGTGAGCTTGCGGAAAATTATTATATCGTCAAGCCTGTTCAAGAACTCGGGCCTGAACTGCTCGCGAAGCGCTTCCATAATATTCTCGCGCATATCCGCGTATCCGTTATCAGCATCCGAACGGAACCCGAAATTAGACATCTTCTTTATCCGGCTCGCACCGACATTGGATGTCATTATGATTATGGTGTTCTTGAAATTGACCACTCTGCCCTTGCTGTCGGAGAGCCTGCCGTCATCCAAGATCTGCAGAAGAACATTAAACACATCCGGATGCGCTTTTTCTATCTCGTCGAAAAGAACGACGCTGTACGGTTTGGTTCTTATTTTTTCTGTAAGCTGTCCGCCGTTATTGTCTTCGTACCCGACATATCCCGGAGGCGCACCGATGAGCTTGGAGACGGTGTGTTTTTCCATAAACTCGGACATGTCAAGCCGGATCATGAACTTTTCATCGCCGAACATGCACTCGGCCAAAGCCTTGGCAAGGTCCGTCTTACCAACGCCGGTAGGCCCGACGAATATAAACGAGCCTATGGGTTTGTTGGGCTCGTTGAGCCCTGCCCTCGCCCTTCTGATGGCGCGCGCCACGGCCGAGACAGCCTCGTCCTGACCTATTATGCGCTTATGCAGATTTTCCTCGAGATGCAGAAGCTTCTCACTCTCTTGTTCGGTGAGCTTGGTCACGGGTACACCCGTCCAGCTGCTGACGATATCGGCAATCTCCTCGCTGCCTATGCTGGGCGCATTGGTTTGAGCGCCGCCTTTCCAATCTTTTTTTGCCGAATTTATCTGCTGCTGAAGGGAGTTTATCTCATCCACCAGCTTTTGAGCCTTGGAATAATTCTCGTCCTTTGCAGCCTTGTTTTTCTCCGCCGTCAGTCTTTTTAATTTATCTTCGAGTTCCTTAACCGCCTCCGGCTGAGTGTAACTGTTGAGGCGCGCGCGGGAAGCTGCCTCGTCTATAAGGTCAATGGCCTTGTCGGGCAGGTACCTGTCGCTTATATATCTGTCAGAGAGCGTAGCTGCGGCTATGATTGCCTCGTCGGTTATAACAACCTTGTGATGCGCCTCGTACTTGTCTCTGAGCCCCCTTAGAATTTGCACCGTATCCTCAACGCCGGGTTCGTCAACCTGTACAGGAGTGAACCTGCGCTCAAGGGCAGCATCTTTCTCAATATGTTTACGGTACTCCTCTATGGTGGTTGCACCTATCGTCTGGAGTTCGCCGCGCGCGAGCATGGGCTTTAAAATATTTGCGGCGTCCATGCTTCCGTCGCTGGTTGCACCCGCACCCACTATCTGGTGTATCTCATCGATGAACAGTATGACGTTACCCTTGCTCTTGATTTCGGTTATGGCGTTCTTAAGCCTCTCCTCAAAATCGCCTCTGTATTTCGAACCCGCGACCATGCTGGCCAAATCAAGCGAAAAGACAATCCTGTCCTTTAAAAGGTCCGGCACGGCGTTATTGACTATAGCTTGAGCAAGACCTTCTACCGCCGCTGTTTTTCCGACGCCGGGCTCACCCACGAGAACGGGGTTGTTCTTGGTACGGCGAGAAAGGATCTGTATAATCTTGTCAATTTCTTTCTTCCTGCCTATGACCGGATCTATCTTACCCTCACGCGCCTTTTGCGTGAGGTTTACGCCGTACTTGTCGAGGTCGCCCGCCATCTCAGGTTTCCTCTCCTGACGCGCAGTCTGGCGCTGCTCGGGCTGTCTGCCGCCGAACGAAAAAAATGTGAAGAAAGGACCGCTTTCGGTAAGTTCGTCCGGATTATCATCAGACAGGCCATCCTGAAGCACAACCTCGATTTTGGTAGCTAAACGGGTGCGGCTTACACCCATGCTTGCAAGTATATTCATTGCAAGACAGCCGGGCTCAGATACAATGGCATAGAGCATATGCTCGGTCCCGGCCAGCGCATCGTCGCCGCCGAGAGATACGGCTGTTTCCACCGCCTTCATCAACATATGTTTGGTTCTCGGCGTGAAGCCGTTTATATTTGAATTGTGCTCTATAGAATGCGCAAAATATTTACGAAACAAAGGCTCCTCCGCGCCACAGGACGTAAGCACCTTGCACGCGGTGCAGTCCGGGGTATTCAGCATGGCAAACACGATATGCTCGCTACCCACATAGCTGCTGTTATACATGTTTGCAGCCTGTTCGGCTTTCTCTATAACTTCACTTAAGTTTTTTGTAAATCTCTTGTAATTTTCCATAGCCTCCGATCTCCTTATATTTGATTGCCGCCCGCCGCTCAAATCCAATCCGCGCCGACCGATGTGTACTCTTATTTACTATTCCCCTGTAAGTTTCTTCAGCCGGGCAGACACCTGTTCGGCACGATAGATATCCCTCTCCTCGGGCGTTATGTTGTCGTTATTCGCCCTTTCTTTTATGTTGCACGGCTGCATCTGTATGACAAGCTCGTCAACCTGATTGACATTTTTTATATTTATATACCCGAGACACGCGCCGAGTTTTATATCCGCCGCGAGAGTGGTCAGCTCGTCCGACGAAAGGATCGCGCAGTTAGTAGCAATACCGTAAGCTCTCAAGCATTTATCTTTCACCGCAAGCTGCTTTTTTCCCTTCTTCAGTTTGCCTCTTTCGGCCGTTTCGAGATCGCACAACTTTCGGGCTATGCTTTGCACCTCGGAAATAATCTCTTCTTCCGTGACACCAAGCGTCACTTCGTTGCTTATCTGATACATATACCCTTCCGCATCGCTGCCCTCGCCGTACACACCCCTGACCGTAAGCCCCAGGCGCGATATGCTGCGCACGACCTCGCGCATGCTGCCGTTTATGGTGAGAGCGGGCAAAAACAGCATAACGGAAGCTCTCAGACCCGTTCCGAGGTTGGTCGGACATGCCGTGAGATAACCGAGCTGCTCGTCGTACGAGAATTTAATCGATCTGCCTATCCTGCTGTCTATATCGGAAATGGTGTCATACGCCTTTTTAAGCCGCATGCCTTTGACGATACACTGCTCACGGAGATGATCCTCCTCGTTTATCATGACGGATACGCTGCCGTCGCTGCTTATAAGCGCCGCACCCGTTCTCCTGCGCTCGACGAGACCGGGGCTTATGAGATGATTTTCCTTTAAAGAATCGGCCTCTCGTTCGGAGATGGTATCCATGTATTTCAATTGAAAATTAAAATCATCGATCCTGCTCAACGCGGAAGAAACAGTCCTTATTATTTCCTTTGCCTGTTTTTCATCTTTAAGATGCGACGGAAAGGGATACCCTTCTACATTGCGCGCAAGTCTTATCCTCGTAGACACTAAGGTTCCGTCTGAAAGCTCAGCCATCTCTTCCGTCCTCCTTCGTATCTATTTGCTCACGCACTTCTGAAATTTTTTTATTTATTTTCTCCGCATCGCCGTAGCGCCCCTCTCTTACGGCATTCTCCAGCTTTTCCTGAAGCATTCTTAACTTTCGGTTAAGCTCCTGTTCGATATCATTCTCGCCCACTTTGCCGACGTGCTCGACCTTGCCCTGTATTTTTTCGATGTATGGCATAAGCTCGTCTTTGAAATAATCGTAGCACGAGGCACAGCCCAAAAGTCCGGTCAATTCAAACTCCGAATAGCGCATCCCGCATGCGGGGCACACAATCCTCTTTTTCACACGTGCGGACGAACTGAACAACCCCGCTAAAATATCGTTGTTCAGCGCCGTATTGATGGAGCCGAACATCTCGGAATAGCAAGTCTGACAGAGAATATAACCCACTTCCCTGCCGTCTATTATTTCACTGTATGAGATTGTCCCCTTATTTTTTTTGCATCGCTGACAAAGCATCCCGAGCACATCCCCCTCGTACCTTTTCAATATAATTATAATACAAAACTCCGAATAGTAAACAAGTATTTCGGGATCCGCCCAAAGCGGAAATAAACTTTCCCGTTTCACGCCGAAAAATTTTATCGGCGTTAAGACGTTGTTGTGAGGCAAAAACATTGCCTGAAAGAAATATTTATGGTATACTTTTTTCGATGTAGCACAGCGGTATGAAAGCCGCCAATATTTAGGAGGAACACATAATGCAATATTCAAAAGAAGTTGAAAGTATGATTTGTGTTGCCAAAGGTGTTTCGGGCAGATTTGAACACGGCCCGGCACCTATCCCTGAAGAAGGACAGTGGATTCAGGCAAAAGAAATCAAAGATATCAAAGGTCTGACCCACGGCGTCGGCTGGTGTGCGCCGCAGCAGGGAGCATGCAAACTTACGCTCAACGTTAAAGACGGAGTTATTGAGGAGGCGCTCTTGGAAACCATAGGCTGCTCCGGCATGACCCACTCCGCCGCCATGGCCGCAGAAATTTTGCCGGGTAAAACCCTTCTCGAGGCGCTCAATACCGACCTCGTGTGCGACGCAATAAATACTGCGATGCGCGAGCTTTTTCTTCAGATAGTCTACGGCAGAACTCAATCTGCGTTCTCCGAGGACGGTCTGGTTGTCGGCGCAGGACTTGAAGACCTCGGCAAGGGTCTCCGCTCGCAGACGGGCACGATGTACGGCACCAAACTCAAAGGCGTGAGATATCTTGAAATGACTGAAGGATATGTCCTCTCCATGGCGCTGGACAAAAACAACGAGGTTTGCGGCTACAAGTTCGTCTCGCTCGGAAAAATGACCGACTTTATAAAGAAAGGCCTCTCCCCCACCGAGGCGTACGAAAAATCGATAGGAACTTACGGCAGGTATTCTAAGGAAGACGGCGCAGTTAAATATATCGACCCCAGAACGGACAAGGAGATTGAACAGTAATGGCACTTTTTGAAGGATACGAAAGAAGAGAAAAGAAAATTTTAGAAACTCTCAAAGAATATAAGATAAAAAGCATAGAAGAATGCAGAGATATCGCCATGTCCAAGGGCGTGGACTGCGAGAAAATAGTACGCGGAACGCAACCGATCTGTTTCGATAACGCCGTGTGGGCGTACACTGCAGGCGCCGCCATAGCCATCAAAAAAGGATGCAAAAAAGCATCCGATGCGGCTGCCGCCATAGGCATAGGACTTCAAAGCTTCTGCGTACCCGGATCCGTTGCCGAAAACAGGAAAGTGGGTCTCGGTCACGGCAATCTCGGCGCAATGCTCCTTGACGATGACACCGACTGCTTCTGCTTTCTTGCAGGACACGAGTCCTTCGCCGCCGCAGAGGGCGCAATCAAAATTGCCGAGAACGCCAACAAGGTGCGCATAAAACCGTTAAGGGTAATCTTAAACGGCCTCGGTAAGGATGCAGCTTATATAATCTCCAGAGTGAACGGATTTACGTATTGCAAGACAATCTTTGATCCCTACACCGAGACGGTAAAAGTTACCGACACGGTCGCATTCTCGTCGGGTGCCAGATCAAAAGTAAAATGCTATGGTGCAGACAGCGTTCCCGAAGGCGTTGCAATCATGAAGCTTGAGAATGTTTCCGTATCTATCACGGGTAACTCTACCAACCCCACACGCTTCCAGCATCCCGTTGCAGGCACATACAAGAAATGGTGCAACGAAAACGGAAGGAAATACTTCTCCGTCGCGTCCGGGGGCGGCACAGGCAGAACTTTGCACCCCGACAATATGGCCGCAGGCCCCGCAAGCTACGGCATGACGGATACAATGGGGAGAATGCATTCGGACGCACAGTTCGCGGGCTCCTCTTCTGTTCCCGCACACGTCGAAATGATGGGCCTTATAGGTATGGGTAACAACCCCATGGTAGGCGCTACGGTTGCAGTCGCTGTTGCCGTTCAAGAAGGAATGACCGGGTAATCGACACAAAATATTGCGCTTGAACCTAAATATGATCGGATAGGGGAGATTTTATCCTCCCCTTCCACACCGCGCAGCGTACCGTTCGGTACTATGCGCTCAATAGTTTACACGTACTTTCAGATAGTGGGCAGTCATGGACGAATATCCAAGTCTGCCCACTAATATTTTCTTGGTGAGCACAGAGTTCAGCATACCTGCCGCTCTCCATATCCCGTTTCGGTTCAAAACGGTTCATTTTATTGCTGTTTCTTTAACTCCGGTCGGATTTTCAAGCAGATCCTCTATGTCACAACCCAAAGTGCGAGCCAATTTATACA
>CAYLIO010000044.1:0-10991 GCA_964383655.1 uncultured Clostridia bacterium
TTATTTTCTTTGCCAAAACAATACCCCTCCCTTTTTTTATCCTTCTTTTTTGTATGTATCATCCTGAAAGAAGGTTGACTATAAGCGTTTGACTTTTTTTCTTTTTACTAATATAATAACCACAATATTTGTTTCGCAAGGAATATGTTATGTTAAGTTTGGACAAAGTTTATCACGCAAGCTATATTTTGAAAGACGTCGCACGTGAGACAGATATAATCTACTCCCCTACTTTGTCTGAGCAAAGCGGTAGCAGGCTATACCTGAAAACTGAAAACCTTCAGCTTACCGGCTCTTTTAAACTTCGCGGAGCTTATTATAAAATTTCTCAGCTTACGGCCGAGGAAAAATCTCATGGCGTCATTGCATGTTCTGCAGGCAATCATGCTCAGGGCGTTGCTTTAGCTTCTCAAAAATTTGGAATTAAATCGGTTATTTGCATGCCCGACAGCGCACCTATTTCCAAAGTCGAAGCCACCAGAAGCTACGGTTCGGAAATCGTGCTTGTTCCCGGAGTATATGACGACGCTCATAATTACTCGGAAAAACTTAAAGCCGAAAAAGGATATACTTTTATCCATCCCTTCGACGATACAGACGTTATTGCGGGACAGGCCACCATCGGACTTGAAATAATGAATCAACTTAAGGACGTTGATGCCATTGTCGTTCCCGTCGGCGGCGGCGGCCTTATTTCGGGTGTTGCCTTTGCAGTTAAATCGCTGAATCCCAATATAAAGGTTTACGGCGTACAAGCGGCAGGCGCACCAAGCATGATTGAATCTTTAAAAAGCAAAAAGATTAAAACACTGTCTTCTGTTTCCACTATCGCGGACGGAATTGCCGTCAAAGAGCCGGGTGAAAACACCTATAAATTCTGCTCAAAGTATGTCGATAAAATCGTAGATGTAACGGATGACCAAGTATGTGCCGCAATTCTTGCTCTTATAGAAAAACAAAAAATGATCGCTGAAGGCGCAGGGGCCGTTTCTCTTGCCGCCGTAATGTTTAATAAAATACCGAATATCAAGGATAAAAATGTTGTATGTCTCATATCCGGCGGCAACATTGACGTTACAATTCTATCACGCGTCATAAACCGCGGACTGCTGATGTCCGGAAGGACTACTTCAATGACCATAGAACTCGTTGACAAACCCGGACAGCTTGTCGCCGTTTCTGCTATAATCGCAGGATGCGGCGGGAACGTTACATCCGTTCATCATGAACGCAGCCACGAAGGCTCCGATGTAAACGGATGTTACCTCAGACTGCAAATCGAAACGCGTGATTTTGATCACATCAAGGAAATCAGGAACAGCTTGACATCTTCCGGTTTTAAACTGGTGGATGTCTGATGTTTTTTTGCTATGCTTTTATATTGAAATTCATGGAGGCTTTAACGGATGAAAACGGTTAAAACAAATAATGCTCCTGCGGCCATCGGGCCATATTCTCAAGCAAAAATCTGCGGTTCGCTTGTTTTTGCATCCGGTCAAATCCCTGTAAATCCTGCAAGCGGAATAATCGAGGCGTCGGATATAGAGAGCCAGACAGACCAAGTTTGTAAAAATGTAAAAGCTCTCATCGAGGCTGCCGGCTCATCCATGGATAAAATAATTAAAACAGTTTGTTTTCTTTCCGATATAGCTGATTTCACAGCGTTCAATTCTGTATATGAAAAATACTTTACATCATACCCTGCGCGAAGCTGCGTGGCTGTGAAAGATATACCTAAAGGTGCCTTGGTTGAAATCGAGGTAATCGCTGAACTATGATTTCCTGACCTGCGTACAGGCCCGTTCACTCATGAGCAGGCCTGTTTTTTATTGACTTGACTTAAAAAAAATAGTAAAATTGCCTCAAGTTTTTTTATATTCATTTCAGGAGGGACAACTTAATCATGAAAGTAGCTATTGTTACGGACAGCAACAGCGGCATCAAACAATCCGAAGCTAAGAAGCTGGGTATATATGTTATTCCGATGCCCTGTTTTATAAACGGCGAACAATACTTGGACGACATTACTCTCACTCATGAACAGTTTTATGAGAAACTTAAAGATGATTCTTGCGAAGTTTCCACTTCACAGCCGAGTACATACGATGTCGGAAATACTTGGACTGAAATCTTAAGAGAATATGATGAGATAATACATATTCCGATGTCAAGCGGCCTTTCGCAGACGTGCCAATCGCTTATTCACCTGGCGGAATCAAACTTTGCGGGCAAAGTATTTGTCGTTGATAATAAAAGAATATCTGTTACGCAAAAGAGTTCGGTTTTTGACGCTATAACCCTTTTAAAAGAAGGAAAAAGCGCAAAGGAAGTCGTAGATTGGCTTATTGAGACATCTATGCAGTCAAGCATATACATAATGGTCGACACGCTCAAATATCTCAAGAAAGGCGGTCGCCTGACCCCCGCCGTCGCGGCAATCGGCACTCTGTTAAAAATTAAACCCGTTTTGCAGATACAGGGCGCAAAACTTGACACCTATAAGAAAACCAGAAAGCTCAGCGAAGCAAGAAAAATTATGATAGATGCAATCAAAACAGACCTGGAAACAAGATTCAAAGAACAATGCGCCGCAGGAAAAATGAAACTGTATATGGCATATACCGATAATGACGACGAAATCAAAAGCTTCAAGGAAGAAGCCGAGAATGCACTGGGCATGCCCGTCGAGATCATCGATCCTCTTTCCATCAGCGTTTCATGCCACATAGGCCCCGGAGCAATGGCGATTGCATGCACCATGACCTGTTTCTGAATAAATTTAACAAGACGTAAATTCCCGCCGCCTAAAAAAAGCGACGGGAATTCTTTTATATTCAACTAAAATTCATTGTTCTATGAGGTTAATGCACGGAGCAGAAGATGCAACGATAAATCTCATCATATCACGAATCACCTA
Source organism: uncultured Clostridia bacterium (assembly GCA_964383655.1). GTDB lineage: Bacteria > Bacillota > Clostridia > Christensenellales > Borkfalkiaceae > Coproplasma. The sequence continues at coordinate 2,918 of CAYLIO010000044.1, forward strand.
TCTTCATTAAAGTTTTATATGATATCGTGGTGCATTCCGCACATTAAATCGATCCCCTGCGCTTACAGCACGTCAAAAACAAATATTTTACGATATTTGGACGAGTCTTTTCATCGTATATATCGGGTTGTTTACAGATTCCGGGTTTAAAAATAATCTACAGAACTTTATATGTTTTTCAATACTCCTTTACGGCATTGTTTTTATAAGTAGTGAAACGTATCGTATATCCGTTTGTTTCAACAGGCTCAGATTCATAGATAAGTGAAAAATCCTCATTCTTATCAAGATTTTCGAAAAACGTGTCCGCCATGCCGACGGCATCCACCTTTGTTACGAGCACCTCATCGCAATACGGCAAAAGCGTCTTATACATCATTGCGCCGCCTATTACATACACACTGTTTTTGCGATACTTCCCAATCTCCTCAAAGAGCTCGTCCAGCGAGAAAACCACCGTACATCCATCCCTCTTTTCGCCATCCGGCCAAAGCACGATATTCACTCTGTCCTTGAGCGGCTTGCCCCCGGGGAAAGACTTGAGTGTATTGGAACCCATCACGACAACATTTCCGATCGTCGTTTCTTTAAAAAATTTCATATCTGCGGGTATGGAAAACATCAGCCCGTTGTTTTTTCCTATACCCCATTCTCTGTCCGCGTGTAAAATCGCCTTCATCATTTCCCTCTAATATTTTTTGTATATAAACCGATTTGGTAGAAAAATATGATATTATCTCACGCATAGTACATCGAATCAATGCCTAAAATTGGTTAAAGTATACTATTCCGCTACCAGAATAGTATACTTCTTTGTATTGCATTGATAATCGATCAGCTTGAAGCTGTCCACGGTAAAATCATAGAAGTCAGTGATTGATGTGTCTACTTCCAATTTAGGCGCGTTAAAGCGCGGCATTTCAATAATTTCCTTTACTATCGGGATGTGTCTGTCATAAATATGCGCATCCGCAATGACGTGCACCAGCTCCCCCGCCTCTAAGCCTGAGACTTGAGCAAACATGATAAGGAGCACTGCATACTGTACCACGTTCCAATTATTAGCGGTCAGCATATCGTTGGAACGCTGATTGAGTATTCCGTTCAGCTTATTTCCCGACACATTGAACGTCATGGAATATGCGCAGGGATAAAGATTCATTTCATGCAAATCGGCGAACGTGTAAATATTTGTGAGAATTCTTCTGCTCGCAGGATTGTTTTTTAAATCATATAGCACCCTGTCTACCTGATCGAACTCCCCCTCCTTATATACATGTTTTACACCCAACTGATAGCCGTACGCCTTTCCTATTGAGCCGTTCTCATCTGCCCACTGATCCCAGATATGTGAGCTCAGTTCATGAATATTATTGCTCTTTTTTTGCCATATCCACAGCAATTCGTCTATACATGAGCGGAAAGCCGTGCGTCTGATCGTAAGTATGGGGAATTCCTTGCTTAAATCGTACCTGTTTACGATACCAAACTTTTTTACTGTATGTGCGGAAACACCATCACTCCATTTAGGTCGGACGTTTAAGTCTGTATCCCATACGCCGTTTTCTATAATGTCTTTCATGTTTGATATAAAAATTTCGTCAGCCCGGCTCAATACAGTCACCTCCGCCCGGTATTTTTTGTTTATTTTATCATTATAACTAAGACAGCGTCAAACAAAACATATACGCTCAGAATGCATCCTTCTCGGTTTTGCTCCATTTTGCCGCTATAAATTTAAGACGAATTCTCTCCGGAATAAGCGCGGCAAATACACGCATGGCTTTATTTGCTGCGCCCGGTATATATTTGCGCTTGCCCTTCTCCGCAGCCTTAATACTCTTTTTCGCAACGAATTCAGGTGTTTTTGCGGCAATTTTACCCCACACGCCCTGTTTTTTTATATATTCTTTGACATCAGGTCGAGTATATACCGCACCGGGCAATACCGCCGTCACCGTAACCCCGCTGCCTTTATATTCCTCACCTACAGCGAGCGAAAAGGATGTAAGCGCACCTTTAAGCGCGGCATATATAGCGAAGTACGGCATGGAATTGAGTCCTGACATGCTGGATATATTGATAACAGTAAATCTTTCCGCCCTGCGGCTCAGACAAAATCTCGTCATTGATACTGCTGCCTCAAAGAGAATGCGCGTCTGAAACAATATTTTCTTTTCGTCGTATTTCTCAAACGCCTTTTGTATATCTGCGCCCGCAACGTTTACGATACGCGAAAATACAAACCCTGCGCCGTAGCGGCAGAGCGCCTCACGTGATTTTTCATCCGCAAGATCGCAAGCAAACCATTCGACATTGATATCCGGAAATTTAACGCAAAGCTCCGTTTTAAGCTCTGACAGCCCGGACGCGCTTCTTCCGGTAATAAACAGATTTTCACCGCGGGAAGCAAACTCCCTGCAAAAGGCAGCCCCTATATATCCCGTCGCACCCGTTATAAGCGCATATTTTTTTGTATAACGCGCCTTAAGTATATCGAGTATATTTCTGTCGGCAGGCGCCCAATCCTCGCTCACGGTGTCATTTATGGACAGCCACACACACTCCTCGTGCTCTTTTGCGTCGTATCCGGAAAGCATTGAACAGAGGTATACGGTAAGATCGACTATTTTGTCGGGATACTCGTACCTTGACCGACCTAAAATATCTATTACGGATATTTCGGTATCAAGTTCCTCGCGACACTCACGCGCAAGCGCAGACGGCTCGTCTTCGCCGTCTTCCGCTTTTCCGCCGACGAACTCATATTTGTGTATTACATATTCACTGCCGTAGGAGCGCCTTGCCGCAAAAACCTTTCCGCCATCCACAAAAGCCGCACCGACGACATTTATAACCTGTTTCATGGCAACAATTCTATCACCTGTAAGCCGCGTGCGTCAATATAAAAAAGCGGCAATGGTTTTCCCCAACGCCGCCGTACAGACAAAACAATTTCAAAAAAACGGGCGATAAAAACAACCCGAAGATTTCTATGAATTTATAATATTATCAGCCAAAATATCTCTTGAGAAGCCCCGCAAACCCTGCGCCGTGACGAGCTTCGTCCTTAGCCATCTCGTGAACGGTATCGTGAATGGCATCATATCCGAGCTGCTTAGCACGCTTTGCAAGCTCGAACTTGCCCTCGCACGCACCCTGCTCAGCAGCAACACGCAGCTCAAGATTCTTCTTGGTGGAGTCTGTCACAACCTCGCCGAGCAACTCGGCGAACTTGGATGCATGTTCGGCCTCTTCGTATGCATAGCGCTTATAAGCCTCGGCAACTTCGGGATATCCCTCCCTTTCAGCCACTCTCGCCATTGCGAGATACATGCCTGCCTCCGTACACTCGCCGGTGAAATTTGAGCGAAGTCCGTCCATGACAATCTTATCATCGACAACGCCATCGCCCACATGATGCTCACATGCAAACCTGGGAGCTTCCGCCTCTTCTACGGGAACAAAAGTTGTTGCTTTGCAAATAGGGCAAACTTCAACATCGTCGGCTACAATCTCGCCGCATACAGTACATCTTTTCATAATTCTTTACGTCTCCTTACGTTTTATAGATTTTCTTATTGAAAATCAATCTTAATAAGATTATATCAGCAGAATTATGAAAAATCAAGCGTTTGGGAGAAAATTTGTTTGTAAAATTTGCAAAAATTGTGTAAAGTCCTGCGCAAAAACCGTAGCGCCTGCTTTTTCGAGCACGCTGCGCGAACGAAAACCCCAAAGTGCGGCTATTCCGTGCATACCCGCATTTATGGATGTAAGCACATCTGTCTCGCCGTCACCGCAAAGTACGCATTCGTCCGGAGATGCGCCGAGTGATTTTGCTATATGAAGCGCTCCTTCGGGGTCAGGCTTCAACGGGAGCGCACCCGTTTGTCCGACGACCATGTCGAATTTATATGCGCCCAGTTTATCCTCGCAGACCTTTTCGGCTGCCTTGAGGGGTTTGTTTGTGAGCACGGCAAGCTTTATCCCGAAGCGTTTGAGCGTAAGCAGCGCATCGCCCTCGCCGTCGTAAAGTGTAGTCAGCGCATTGTCGCATCGAGCGAACTTGGATACATAATATTCGCAGACGGACCGAATGAGGCCGGATTTGTTCTTCGGAACTGCACGTTCTATGAGCTTACGCGCACCGTCGCCTACCATCTGTATCGTCTCATCGAGTGTTACGGGCGGAAGCGAAAAATGCGCAAGCGAGTCGTTCAGAACTTTTTGTATATCGCGCGACGTGTCGAGTAATGTACCGTCTAAGTCAAAAATAACGACTTTCAACATAACTACATCTTCTCCGGGACGCCTATCCCTAAAAGAGAGAGAGCATTTTTGAGCGTCCTCAGGGTCGCTGCCGTGAGAATGAGGCGGAAGTCTTTCTTTTCGTTTTCGGCAGTCAGAATCTTGCAGTCAAAATAGAACTTATTGAACTTCTGCGCGAGATCGACGGCGTAGCGCGCGACGATACTCGGTTCGTACTTATCCGCAGCCTCTCTGACGGCATCTTTGAAAGCGGCAAGTTCCTTCACGACCTCAGCCTCCTGCGGTAAAAGATTTTCCGCGCTGTAGCTTTCGGGTACTCCGCCCTTTTCAATGACAGAGTTGGCCCTGGCGCATGTATACTGGACGTAGACGCTTGTCTCGCCGTCAAAGTTGAGCACCTTATCGTATGAAAAGACGATATCTTTTATTCTGCCGTTGTACAGCGCACCGAAAAGAACGGCGCCTATGCCGACTTTTTCAGCGACATCGTTTTTATTTTCCAGCGAAGGGTTTTTTTCGTCTATTATCGCGTATGCTTTTTTAATACATTTGTCAATCACGTCTTCCAGCCAGACAACTCTTCCTTCCCGCGTGGACATGGCCCCGTCCTCAAGCGAAACCATGCCGAACGCGACATGAACAAGATCTTTTGCCCAGTCATAGCCCATAAGCTCAAGCACTTTAAACACCTGTCTGAAATGCAGGTTCTGCTGGTATGCCACAACATAGAGACATTTGTTAAAGTCGTATGTGTTTTTACGGTATATCGCCGCAGCAAGATCGCGCGTGGCATAAAGCGATGCGCCGTCGGAACGCAGAATAAGGCAGGGCGGCATGCCGCACGGCTCTAAATCGACAATCTGTGCGCCTTCGCTTTCCTTAAGAAGATTCTTTTCCGTAAGCTCGTCTATCACCGGCTGCATTTTATCGGTATAAAAGCGCTCGCCGGCGTAACTGTCAAAGTGCACGTCCAGCCGCTTATAGATGCCGTTTACATACTTTAACGTTATATCTTTGAACCATTCAAAAAGTTCGTTAGCCTCTTTGTCACCGCTCTCGATCAGTCTGAAGTACTCACGCGCCTCACGCTGCATTTGCTCGTCCGCCTTTGAATTAAAACGCACATAGAGCTCGTTTACGGCGTGTACTCCGCCCTCTTCCACTTTCTTTTTGTCGCCCCAATGCTTGTACGCACATATCAGCTTTCCGAACTGTGTACCGTAGTCGCCAAGATGGTTTATACCTACGACGTTATATCCCAAAAACCTGAAAATCTTATACAATGCGCTGCCTATGGCAGTTGTGGAAAGATGACCTATATGAAAGGGCTTGGCTATGTTTACGGATGAATAGTCGATACATACGGTTTTACCGTCGCCTTCCGAAGATGAACCGTATGCGGCGCCTTTTTCAAGTATCTCTCTTATTACATCTTCGGCGAGAGCGCTTTTGTTTATACGGAAGTTAACGTAGCCGCCGACAGCCGAGGCGCTCTCCACAATGTTATCGGAAGGATATACCGACGCAATCTCCTGAGCTATCGCCACAGGATTTTTATGTAACTGCTTGGCAAATTTAAAGCAGGGAAGCGCATAGTCGCCCATCTCCGGATTCGGAGGCATGGCAATATGCATGGCAATATCTTGCTTGTTTATGTCGCCGATGTCGATTTTTTGTGCAATATATTTCTTGTAATCCATACCAAATCTTTCCGTCATTTTTGATAAAATAATTTTAGCATACAGCTTAAATTTTGGCAACATAAGCTGTAAAGCGTTTTGATAATTTTCAAAAATAGGATATAATATTTTCAGTTTTTCACGAGGATTTAAAGCATGAAATTAGGCGTGGTAGGCCTGCCGAACGTAGGCAAATCGACTCTCTTCAACGCAATAACACACGCAGGGGCGGAAGCTGCCAATTACCCCTTCTGTACAATTGAGCCCAACGTAGGCATCGTAGCCGTTCCCGACGAGAGGCTTGACAGACTCGCAGCACTGTATAACAGCAAAAAAGTCACTCCTGCCGTCATTGAATTCGTAGATATCGCGGGACTTGTAAAAGGTGCGTCCAGGGGCGAAGGACTCGGAAATAAGTTTCTCTCGCATATCCGTGAATGTGACGCGATAGTACATGTGGTACGTTGCTTCGAAAATGCCGATATAACGCACGTGAATAATAAAATAGACCCCATCGGCGATATACAGACAATAACGCTTGAGCTTATACTTGCGGATATCGAGGCCGTCTTAAAACGCGAGGACAAGGTGCGAAACCCTGCACGCGGGGGAAATAAAGAGGCATCCGCAGAGTTTGCCGTGCTTGAGAGACTGAACAAGTTTCTCAGTGAAGAAAAACCTGCAAGACTCTTCGAATGTTCTGACGAAGAAAAGCCGTACATTGATAATCTCTTTCTTTTGTCGGCTAAACCCGTTATATACGCCGCCAATATTTCGGAAATGGACATGGGAAAGTCTGAAGATGAAATACCAAATGTCGTCAAGGTGAAAAAATATGCCGAAAATGAAGGCAGCGAAGTTCTGGTAATCTGCGCAAAAACCGAAGAAGAGCTTTCTCAAATGCCGCCCGAGGAGAGCGAGATTTTCCTTGAAGAATTGGGCCTTGAAGAGAGCGGTCTCTCAAGACTGATAAAGAAAAGTTATTCTCTTTTAGGTCTTATCTCATTCCTCACCGCAGGCGAGAAAGAAACGCGAGCTTGGACGATCGTCAGCGGAACTAAAGCTCCCATGGCGGCCGGTAAAATACACAGCGATTTTGAACGAGGCTTTATACGCGCAGAGGTTGTGGACTGGCTGATACTCCTTGAGTGCGGCGGATACAACGGCGCACGAGAAAAGGGCAAAGTCCGCTCTGAAGGCAAGGACTATGTGGTTAAAGACGGCGACGTCATTCTGTTCAGGTTCAACATATAAGCGTTTGAAAAGAATTCGATAAGAAAACTTCAAGGTATGCATGGAAAGCATGCTTACTTCTTTAAGCGAAAATTTCGCTTCTTTGTCGTTCTTCGCTCATCAAAATTGCTGCTTTTTGGCAGCTGTTATTATCGCGACCTGAATTTTAAACAGGAAAACTGCTGTCTTTATAGCGGGAAATTATATTTATCCCCCATTCGCGCTCGTTGACGCTTCGGAGTATTTTTTGTATAATTTCGGTATATGGAAAACATCGTTTTAATAGGCATGCCTGCATCAGGCAAAAGTACCGCAGGAGTACTTCTTGCAAAGTCAATAGGCTATGGCTACATAGATTCGGATCTGGTAATTCAGAATGAAGAAAAATCCCTTCTCTGCGACATCTTAAAAAGAGAAGGCGCTGATGGTTTTATAAAAATTGAGGAGCGCGTCAATTGCTCCATCCTTGCCGACAGGTGCGTGATTTCCACCGGCGGAAGCGCGGTATACAGCGATAAGGCGATGATGCATTTTAAATCTATAGGCAAGATTGTCTACCTTAAAGCAGATGCCGCCGAGCTTGAAAGAAGGCTTGCAGGCAAGGATATATTCTGCAGAGGCGTCGTAATGAAAAAATGCGGTGAGACACTCAATGAATTGCTTGCCGAACGCGCCCCGTTGTATGAAAGGTATGCAGATATAACGATTGACTGCAACAAACTTAATCTTGAACAAACCGTAACAGCTGTGATTGAAGCAACAGTCGCGAACCAAGGGAGTATGGGTTGAGCCGACTGCAAAGCAAAAAATAGCGAAGACAACGTCAATTCCTGTTTTTTAAAGCACCCGGCACAAGTCTCATTAGTCATTACACACCCTCTGCCATATAC
>CAYLIO010000045.1:0-8579 GCA_964383655.1 uncultured Clostridia bacterium
CCGCCGTACAGAATTTAGATGACTTTCGCAGGTGTATGGTGGCGGTTGCCGCCCGCACGGGGCAGGTGCTCAATTACTCGAATATCGCCGACGAAATAGGTAAAGACCAGACAACCGTTAAAAACTGGATTTCAATTTTAGAAGCTTCGGGCATAATCTATCTTCTCGAACCCTACCAGTCGTCCGTACTCAAAAGAGCGATAAAGACGCCAAAAATTTATTTCAGGGATACGGGGCTTGCGGCATACCTTACCAGGTGGCTCACGCCCGAAACGCTGGCGGTCGGCGCCATGAGCGGGGCATTCTTTGAAACGTTCGTCATCTCCGAGATTTTAAAATCTTACTCCAACCGTGGCATAGATTACCGTTATTGCGTATCGTATTACCGCGGCAAAGACAAGCGGCGGGTAAAGTCTGGCGGGCAGGTCGTGGAGAGCGAGAGGGAGATAGATTTGATAATCGAGGAAAACGGAGTGCTGTACCCGATAGAAATAAAGCAGGGCACTCGCGTTTCGGCAGATGAAACGGCTGCGTTTACAGTGCTCGACGGCATACCGGATAAAAAGCGCGGAATGGGAGCGATAATATGCACTTGTCCCCGGCCCGGTGCGTTGCGTGATAACATTTTGCAAATACCTGTTTGGTATATTTAGGAAAGTAAATAGATTGCCTATATATTATTGTACGGTATCCTGTTTTGATTTAACGGTTCCCTTCCACCTGACTTGCGGTTTTTCGTTCCTCCGGAACAGCGGTGCTCCCGCACAAGAATATGAACTAAATACAAATTAAAAACTATATATCAAAACAGCCAAGAAAATATATAAGTATTGACGATATTGAAAAACCATGCAATAATAGAGATAACAGGATTTTGAGGTTGGTTATGGATAAGTATATCCCGCCATATGATATTACAGAAGAGATGTTAGATCTGACGTCGGAGATATCGGAAGACCTTGGCAGATTAAGCAACATAAATGATTTGGAAAGGTTGCCGCGACTGCGTAGAGTGAACCGTATTAAATCCATTCAGTCTTCGCTTGCCATTGAAAATAATACACTCTCCTTAGAACAGGTTACTGACGTCATTAATGGTAAGCGCGTTTTAGGACCGCAGGACGATATTCTTGCAGTCAAAAATGCGTTTATTGCCTATAATATGTTGCCTGAGCTTGATCCGTTTTCTTTTAACGATTTAAAGATGGCGCACGGCGTTATGATGCATGGGCTTGTTGAAAAAGCCGGCGAATTTCGTACAAATTCTGTCGGGGTTATCAACGAACAGGGAAAGGTTATTCATGTCGCTCCGTCGTATGATATGGTAAAGGGACTTATGGAGCAACTCTTTGACCGGATGAAGATAAGTAAAACTCAGATGCTGATTCGCTCAAGCGTATTTCACTACGAATTTGAATTTATTCATCCGTTTGCGGATGGTAATGGAAGAATGGGCAGACTTTGGCAAACGGCGTTGCTTGCAAGTTGGAGACCTGTTTTTGAATGGATACCTATCGAGAGTGTCATCAGAGACAATCAAAAAGAATATTATCGTGCAATCAGGCTATCCACGGCGGAAGGCAAGTCAAACTGTTTTATCATTTTCATGCTGCGAGTCATAAAAAAGGCCGTGGCAGAGTTTGCGAAAGATGTGTGTAACCATCAAAATCATATCAGTAATCAAATCAAGGCGTTGATGTCAGTCATTGAAACGTATCCATTGTCTGCGATGGAGCTTATGCAAAAACTCGGATTAAAATCCCGCATGACATTTCGAGACAACTATTTGAAGCCGGCTATGGAAGCCGGGTTGATTGCTATGACCGATCCGGATACGCCGACAAATCGCAACCAGCGATATTTTAAAGTTTGAATGTTTCAGTGTGTATCAGTAGAAAAACAAATGAGGGGAATGCGCAATGAAAGGGAAAGGGGTAATTTTTATTGACGCTGAGATCAGTAAGACGGATAACAAAATCAAAGATCTCGGCGCGATAAAAGAAAATGGCGATATCTTTCATTCCCACGATATCCGCTCTTTTGTGGATTTTGTTCAACAGGGCTGTTTTTTGTGTGGGCATAATATTGTGCATCATGATTTGAAATATCTTGCGAAGTACATTGCTTTTGATTCTTTTACAAGCATAGACACTCTGTATCTTTCTCCATTACTTTTTCCTAAAAAACCTTATCATCGACTTGTAAAGGATGATAAACTGCAAGGCGATGAATTAAATAATCCTTTAAACGATTCTATTAAAGCACGTGATTTATTCTATGAAGAAGTAGATGCTTTTTATATACTTCCGAACAGTATGAAGCATATGTTTTGTGCGCTTTTATATCCATTTTCAGAATTTCAAGGATTTTTTAAATATATCGAATACAAACCTTATCCGCTTTACGATTATCATATCCGTAATGCATTTGCGGGAAAAATATGCGATCGAACAGATATAGGCAATTTGATAAAACAATATCCCGTTGAATTGGCGTATGTATTGGCATTGATTAATTGTGGTGATACCGATTCGATTGCTCCGCCTTGGGTATTGAAGAATTATCCGAACGTGGTAAATGTAAATAAAATATTACGCCAAACTTCTTGCGGTGTATGCAGATATTGCAAAGAGAAACGCGATGCAAAAAAACAATTAAACCGCATTTTCGGTTTTCAAGATTTTCGCACATATGACGGTGAACCTCTGCAGCAAAAGGCGGCGGAAGCGGCATTGTGCGGAGAATCAATTTTGGCGATTTTTCCCACAGGCGGCGGGAAATCCGTTACTTTCCAACTTCCTGCAATCATGGAAGGGGAAGCCGTTCATGGGCTTACCGTTGTCATCGCGCCATTGCAATCTCTTATGAAAGATCAGGTCGATAACCTTGAAGAGAAAGGGATTGCCGATGCGGTTACAATCAACGGATTACTCAGTCCGATCGAGCGGCAGGAAGCAGTAGAGCGGGTAAGGAGCGGCAAGGCTTCTCTTTTGTATATTTCCCCTGAGCAGTTACGTTCGGCAACGATTGAAAGCCTTATGCGTTCGCGGAATGTTGTGAGATTCGTTATCGATGAAGCACATTGCTTTTCTGCCTGGGGGCAAGACTTCCGTGTAGATTATCTGTATATCGGGGATTTTATAAAAAATCTTCAGGCAAATAAGAATCTTTCTGCGCCTATTCCTGTATCCTGCTTTACAGCAACGGCAAAACAGAAAGTTATTAGCGATATAAAAGATTATTTTAAGCATAAGCTTGGGCTTGATCTGAAAATATATGCGACGACAGCCGAACGAAACAATTTACATTATAATGTGATATTTGCCGAGACGGAAGATGATAAATACAACTATCTGCGATCGCTTATAACGACACGTAGTTGTCCCACAATTGTTTATGTTTCAAGAACCCGTCGGGCACAAAAGCTCGCTCAACGCTTGCAAACAGACGGCATTTCCGCGCTTCCTTTTCACGGGAAGATGGAAACGGTGAAAAAAGTCGCTAACCAAGAAAGGTTTTTAAAAAATGAGGTGCAGTGTATTGTAGCAACGTCTGCATTCGGAATGGGTGTCGACAAGAAGGACGTCCGCCTTGTCGTACATTTTGACATCTCCGATTCGCTTGAAAACTATGTGCAGGAGTCGGGGCGTGCGGGACGTGAACCTTCCATACAGGCAGAATGTTGTGTCTTGTTTAACAATGACGATCTTGATAAGCATTTTATATTGCTTAATCAAACCAAGTTGAGTATCGGCGATATACAACAGGTATGGAAGGCGATCAAAGACCTCGCAAAAACATGTCCGGTCATTCAGTGTTCGGCGCTTGAAATTGCACGGCAAGCAGGTTGGGACGATACAGTCAATGATATTGAGACCCGCGTCCGGACGGCAATATCTGCGCTTGAAACGGCCGGTTATGTGAAAAGAGGGCGCAATGTTCCGCATGTCTATGCGACAGGTATTCAGGTAAAGAGTATGTCGGATGCGCTCAAAGTTATAGAGGCATCCGATCTTTTGGAGCAACAGGATAAGGAAAGTGCAAAACGTATTATCAAGTCATTGATTTCGGCACGCAGTATTGCAGAGGCAGGTAATGACGATGCTGAATCTCGCATCGATTATCTCGCAGACAATCTCGGTCTTGACAAGCGCGTGGTGATTCGACTGGTGAATACGATGCGGCAAATAGGTCTTTTGGCTGATACTAAGGATATGTCAGCGTTTATTCGTCGTTTCGACACAGAAAATAAAATCCGATTGAATTTAGAGCGTTTTCTTCGATTGGAACGATATATTGCCGAAAAAATGTATCAACATCATGGCGATTATGAGGTAAAAACGTTGAACGATCAGGCAATAAATGATGATGTTGCGGGGGCAAGTGTTAAAAATATACGCACGATCATTTACTACTGGACGATCAAAGGATATATCAAAAAAACAGGACGCGTTACCCAAAACCATATCAGTTTGTATCCGCTGTATGAAGAAGATGAGTTTAAGCGCAAGTTGGAAACCAGAGCGGAGATTTGCAAATTTCTTATTTCGGAATTGTTTCGTCTGAGTGGACAGAACCGAGTGCATGCGGAGAATATCCCCGTCACTTTTTCTCTTGTCGGACTGTTGCAGGCATTTCAAAAAGAGACATCGCTTATCACGATGGCGATGCCGGTACGGTTGGAAGAGATTGAAGATGCTCTACTTTATCTGTCTAAGGTAGGCGCGATTGTATTGCAAGGCGGGTTTCTTGTTACTTATAACGGCATCGAGATCAAGCGTCTGGTTTTAGATAATAAAATCAAATATAAGGCAGAAGATTACCGACAGCTGGATGAATTCTATCAGCAAAAGATCCAGCAGATTCATATTGTAGGTGAATATGCCAATCTTATGGTGAAAGATTATGATGCTGCATTGCGATTTGTATCAGATTATTTCCATATGGAATATAAGCGTTTTATTTCAAAATATTTCAAGGGGAAAAGAGCCTCTGAAATTGAAAGAAATATAACAGCCAGGACATTTCATAAATATTTTGATGCACTATCTGACAAACAGCTTAAGATTATACAAGATAATACTTCAAAATATATTGTTGTTACCGCAGGTCCGGGAAGCGGGAAGACTCGCGTTTTGGTTCATAAACTCGCCACTCTTCTTTCTTTAGAAGAAGTCAAGCATGAGCAGCTTTTAATGATGACATTTTCTCGTGCGGCAGCTACAGAATTTAAGCTGCGTTTAATGCAACTGACAGGCAATGCAACTTATTTTGTCGATATCCGTACATTTCATTCGTATTGTTTTGATTTGCTTGGCAGACCGGGAAACACACAGGAATCGGACACCGTCGTTCATGACGCCGCCGAGATGATTCGTTTAGGTGAGGTTGAGCAAGGACGTATAGCAAAAGCAGTCGTTGTTATTGACGAAGCGCAGGATATGAGTAAAGATGACTTTGCGTTAATCGAAGCGCTGATGCGTCAAAACGAAGACATGCGTGTCATTGCTGTCGGAGACGATGATCAGAATATTTTTGCATTCCGTGGTTCCGATTCTGTGTATATGAAAAAATTGATCACAGACTATGGTGCGGTACAATATAATCTTCTTGAAAATTTTCGCAGTATGCAAAATATTGTTCGATTCTCCAATGATTTTGCAAAAAAAATGAAGGGGCGTTTAAAGAAAGAAGGAAACATTGCCGTTCATCAAGAAAAAGGTGTAGTCAGCCTTACAAAATATCGCTCCCGCAATATGGAAATTCCGCTTGTCAGGCAGCTGTTGAAAAACCAAATTAGCGGGAGTACCGGCGTACTTACAAATACTAATGAAGAGGCCATGCGTATTGTAAGACTTTTAAAGCAGCAGAACCGTCGTGCACGCCTCATCCAATCGCTCGATGGTTTTCGTCTGTCCGATCTTGCAGAAATCAGGTATTTTTTGAACGAGATAAGGCAAAACGCGCAGACACCTGTGATTTCAGATGATGTTTGGAAAAATGCAATGACTATATTGAAAAAGAGATATGCCGGCAGCGCTTGTTTAGAACAGTGTTTGCGTGCATTGATGCAATTTGAAAAAGTCGATATGCGTGCAAAATACCAGACAGACTTGTTTGAGTTTTTTGCTGAATCTAAATTTGAAGATTTTTATGAGGACGACGGTACTTATATAACTGTATCGACCATCCATAAGTCAAAAGGACGCGAATTTGATAATGTTTATTTATTGCTGAGTGATGTGTATCGCGAAATCGATGAGGAGAAACGTAAAATTTACGTCGGATTAACACGTGCAAAGAATCAGTTATATATTCATAGCAATCTTACGCTGTTTGATGATATGGACTTAGATTATGCAGATGTTCAAAATGACGATGTTGAGTATGGTGAACCGAACGAAATTGATATTTTAATGACGCATAGAGATGTTTATTTAGGCTTTTTTAAAGATAAACAGAACATAATTAATCGCTTAAAGAGCGGAGATAAATTACTTTGGCGAGATGGGTCTTTTTATGCAAGATATAATAATCGTGATGTGCCTGTCGGTAGGATTTCCTCCAATATGAAAAATAAGATGGACACATTTATTGAAAAAGGTTATCATGTAGAGCAAGCCCGTGTGCAGTATTGTGTATATTGGAAAGATAGGGAAGACGACAAGGAAACATTGATTGTTCTCCCTGAAATTCATCTTGTCAGATGAGGAAATATAAAGCACAATTCATAGCAAGAGAAGTAGAATACAAAAAGTAAAAGAGATGCTTTGAAATTATGCTGAATCGCTGTAAGTTTAAGTAGCACGTGCGGTGGCGTGAAAGATGTGAATTCCGCTACTCGTTCTTGTAAGCAGTCGAGGTTTCTCGATAACTGCATCAGATAGAAAAAATGAAATTAAACTTTTGCTTTTTTTAGTATGTAGGTAAAATCAACGACAATCATTCCGAAGACAGATTTAAAGAATACCGTCGAGATAGAGCGACTTTGTATGAATGAAAATGGGTTCGTCTTTGTTACTAAAAATGGCTATGGCAGATTAGTTGTGATGGATATTAAATATTACGAACGGACTATGCGCAGGACCTATGAAGCGAAACAGATTAATAAAGGTCTGTTCGATCTGACAAACAGCAAAACTGTTGACGGCGAAGAAGTAAAGCAAAAATTGGCGACGCAATGTGAGATGGGCTAGGATGGGGATTGTACATTTACGGTTGTAGTGATATGATAAAAATAATTACGAGGAGATATTGTAATGGACAGTACAAATAGTAGGATTGAAGAAATTTATGTTAGTAATGACTGCAATTGCGATGAGTTGTTTAATATCAGGGAAGATTTTATAAATAAATATGGGCCTGATGTATTGCGGACACTGCAAAAGAAGCAATTGGCGGAACGACTATTTGCTGGTAAAGACATTGCGCACAAGATTGGTTTTTTAGGTATGTTTTCGTGGCTTGAGTTTAGTAATTCCGCCAATGGAATTAAAAGAGGTACATTTGGCGGTGTTTCCGCAGCTAAGCAATATGGCTTGAAGCTTTCAAATGACGGGTATTATGATTACAGAACAAAAGAAAAAAAGCAAATTTCTGAGGAACAAGCGGAGGAAATCGCTGAAGAAGTTCGTGATGTGATCTTAAGTGTTTGTGATAAGTTGCAATCTGAAACTTTTGATACGCAGCGGGATTATGAGCGTCTTTCTAACGAAATTAGTCTTATTTGCTCATCTAAAAAAAGTAAATGCTACTGGACATCTAATAAAAAACAATATTATCCGTACAGTATATTGTTGAAATATTTTCATATTCTATTCCCGAATAAGATAGCAGAATATTACAATGATTATTTTTTAAATTGGGCTGCAAGATTGCTGTGTGTAAAACTCCCCGATGAAAGTAAGCTTGTAAAAAACGGTGTTATTATGCTTCAAATGAAAAAGCTTATTCCTGACGCCGACAGTATTCGTTTTGCAATGGCATTAATTATTTATGAGAAACAATTTGATTATTACAAGAGAGAGCAGGAGTTCAAAAAGTATTTAGGTAACATTGATAGCATAACAAGTAAAACAGCGAAAGGTTATATAAGAGGATTAAAAAAACAATGGGGGAAGTATGGCGTCAAAGGTTCAAATTCACCGTTTGAGATAGGAGAGAGTGCTGTTTTTGCCGATTGCAACAAAAATGTTCAACATGAAAGAGTTGACGATGATGTAAAACGCGGTTTTCAGCTATACTATGAGTTTTTGAGTGAGGCAGGAAAGCGTCAGGGTAGTGAAATTAACAATGCTGTTCCAAAAGAGGTGAAAATAAATATGGGATCTAAAAACATAATTCTCTACGGTCCTCCGGGAACGGGTAAAACTTATAACACGGTTCGCAAGGCCGTCGAAATAATAGAAGGTGGAAATTGGGCGGGGAAAGATTATAAGGATGTCAAAAATGAATACGACAAGTTGTTGTCGGAAGGCAGAATAAATTTTATCACTTTTCACCAGTCCTACGGCTATGAAGAGTTTATTGAAGGTATAAAGCCTTCAACTGATGGCGAGAATATTATTTACAACGTTGAG
>CAYLIO010000045.1:8679-10883 GCA_964383655.1 uncultured Clostridia bacterium
GTGCTAAAACTTCAGTTGAAAAGGGTAAGTATGTTTTTATCATCGACGAAATAAATCGCGGGAATATATCAAAGATTTTTGGTGAACTTATTACCCTCATTGAAGACAACAAGCGCGAAGGTGCGAGCGAGGCAATGAGCGTAAAATTGCCTTACTCTCAGAAATCATTCTCTGTGCCCGATAACGTCTACATAATAGGTACAATGAACACCGCCGACCGTTCGATTACCGCTATAGATACAGCTTTGCGCCGCAGGTTTACATTTGAAGAAATGATGCCTGACTATAACGCGTTGAAGTATTCTGACGACAGGGATATTATTATTGACGGCGTTAATATCGCAAAAATGCTTACAAAAATAAACGAGCGCATTGCCGTTCTCTATGACCGCGAGCACACAATAGGGCATGCATATTTTATGCCATTAAAGGATAACCCTTCATTTGAACTGCTGGCGGATATTTTCCGCAATAAAATAATTCCGCTGCTGCAGGAATATTTTTATGAGGATTACGGCAAAATCTGCTTCGTTCTCGGTGACAATCAAAAGAGAAATGCCGATTTTAGGTTTATAAAAAGTAATGAAATAAGCTACAGCGATTTATTTGGAAGTACTGATGACGATCTCGGCGAAAGAAACAAAAGTTATTCGATAAATGAAGAGGCTTTTGATGAGCCGCAGGCATACATAGGCGTATATGCGCCAATTAACGATTAATCGGATAACGAAAATGGTTAAGTCAAAGGTTATCTACGAATATGATAAAATCGCCGCAGACAGCGACAAAAGGGGAAGGGAGCAAAACGTTCTGTATATTTCGCAAAAGCAGTTCGACCTTTTAGAGAACTTTATTCTCTCGAATAAAAACGACGGCGAAAATACTACCGAGGTCATGCGCCTTCAATCGAAAAACGGCAAAAAATATGCCGTCGCCTGCAACTATGTGGGCGTGATTACCCTCGCCGACGGCACCACTATAGAGATTTTGCCCAAGATAGGCAGGGGCAACCATGATGAAAAAGACGTGCGCGGACTGCTGGTAAAAATGTTGCGCTGTCTGCGCACTGCGCCCTATAAAATCAATCAGTCGGCAAATATTAACGTTGCCCGACTGCCGCTGTTCGAGGTGTTTATCCGTATGTTCGTAGACGAGGTGTATGCAATCGTCAGGCGCGGAGTTCGGTGCGGTTATGAGGCGGTGAGTGAAAACCGGCATTACTACAAGGGCAAAATGCTCTTCGGAGAACAAATAAAGTATAACATGGTGCACAAGGAACGATTTTTCGTTACTTATGACGAATTCAACGCCAATCGTGCAGAAAATAAACTCATAAAATCAACGATCAAATATCTGCAACAGCGCTCATATTCGTTTGCCAACCAGTCCGATTTACGTGCGCTCCTCTCTGTATTTGATGAAGTAGCGCTCTCTACCGATTATGAAGGTGATCTGCGAAGTTCCTGCCGCGAACGCGGGACGGAACATTATGCCGAGGCGATAAAGTGGTGCGGTGTGTTTCTTGCAGGTAAGTCATTTTCAATGTTTGCGGGCAAGCAATACGCAAAGGCGTTGCTTTTTCCAATGGAAAAGCTGTTTGAAAGTTACGTTGCTAAGGAGCTTGCAAAGGTATTGGGTGACGGATATAGCGTAAGTACGCAAGAGCAATCCATTTGGCTGTTCGAAGAGCCGGGAAAATTCCGTCTGCGCCCCGATATAGTCGTGCGTGGCGGCGGCAAGACCTATATTCTCGATACAAAATGGAAACTTCTCTCTGTCGACCCGGGCGTGAATTTCGGTATTTCGCAGGGCGATATGTACCAGATGTATGTTTACCACAAAAAGTACCGGGTAAAACCTAGAGCCGAAGATGTAGCAGGATGCTTTTTAATTTACCCTTCAAGCGGCGCGGATATTGACATAGCGCCATTTTTAGCCGACGACAAGAGCGTTAACGTAAATATATTTTTTGTAGATTTGTTCGGATATAAAGATAGCATGGCAAATCTTAAAGACAGACTTTTAAAGCCGGCTAAAGATAATTCAACTTCGGTTGCTCTTTGAAAAAACATTATTACAAAATTTTTTTAAAGTGCTATTGGTACAGAGCTCATTTTTTTGTGTAGCTTTGATCCTGACATTATCATATATATGATATCGGGGTCAAAAGCATGTGTATGATTGCGCCCTGTGCCTATATCGCC
>CAYLIO010000046.1:0-10462 GCA_964383655.1 uncultured Clostridia bacterium
TTATGTCATTCCTTATTGTTCTTCTCCGCATTAGCGAGAATGTCCGCAAGCGAAGTCGAAACCGATCCCCCCTCGCTCCAGTTACCTATCTCATCATCGTCGTTTTTCCTAGGTATACGCTGCTTTCTTGCAGGCTTTTCCCGCTCGCCTTCTTTAGGCGTCTTGGGCGGTTTTTGCTCGCTTTCGGGAAGAAGCGCCCTTATAGATAAACTCATCTTCCTCGCCGATACGTCTAAAGCCACGATCTTCGCATCAATCTCATCGCCCACTTTGAGCACGGACGCAGGAGTATCTATTCTCTCGTTGCATACTTGCGACACATGCACGAGTCCGTCCACGCCTTTTTCCACCTCGACGAAAGCGCCGTAAGATATTATTCTCACAACCGTACCGTGAACAACGTCGCCGACGGCGTACTTCTCGGCAACCACATCCCAAGGTCTGGGCTGAAGATGCTTGTAACCTATGGACACCTTCTTATTCTCGGCATCCACCTTAAGCACCATGAACTGATACGTCTTGCCTATCTCAAGCACATCCGTCACCGATTTAATGTTCGTCCAAGACAGATCTGAAATATGCGCGAGACAGTCAAACCCGTTTACCGATACAAACGCACCGAAGTTCGTGACTCTCTCAACCTTACCCTCAACGACATCGTCGACATGTATATTCGAGAAAAACTCTTCTTCCTTTGCAGCCCTCGCTGCATCGCGCGCATCTTTCTCCTCCTGGAGAATTACGCGCTGAGAAGCAACTATTTCCTTTCTTCTGCCGTCTTTCTTGTTCCCCTCAAGCTTTCTCAGCCTCAGCGTCTTTCCTACATACTTCTCGAGATCCTTGACATAGCCGGGCCTTATTTCGCTCGCGGGAACGAACACCTGATATGACCCTAAACTCGAAGTAAGTCCGCCCTTATTGAATCCCGTGCACACAACCGTGAAATCTTTCCCCGTCTCAATCTCGGCTATAAGCGCATCCTCTTCTTCGCGCCGTCTCATCTCCTTTTCGGAGAGCTTGAGCGAAGGCTTGAGCTCAACAACGAGAAGATTTATGGTGTCACCTATCTTGTTCTTATAATCTGAAACGGCGTACTCGTCGCAGTCAAGCTCGTTTTTGCTTAAAAGAACTTCCGACTTCGAGAACGGAAGCAGAATCTTAAGCCCGTCCTCCGTGGCGTCGGATATGGTAGCCGTAACAATCTGTCCTCTTTTGAACCTGGACTCATTGTCTATCTTTGCAACGACGGCATCCATGGGGTTCGTGTCAGCAGGGCTCGCTTTTTCCGATTCTGCAGACTCAGCCGACTCTTCAGCCGCAGCTTCCGCTTCTGAAGACTCCGTATTCGCTCCTGCAGGCTCCTCTGCGGTCTCGGGAGCTTTTTCGCTCTCCTCTGCCGCGTTTTCCGTCTCGGCAGGAGAAGGATCTTCCGAAGTCTCTGCCTCGGCGCTTTGTACTTTTTCGACGCTTTCTTCCTGCTCTGTCGGTGCAACCTCTAAAGTCGAGACGCTTTTCTCCGCCTTCTCGGAATCAATGTTTTCCTCAGCAGAGGCAACTGCCGCTTCGGATACTGCTTTCTCTTCTTCGACAGCCTCTGTCGTCTGAACTTCTTTGCTGACTTCTTCCATTTTAAAAAGAACCTCCCGGGTTTGGGCATCCGGGGTTGATGCCCCTGAAACGATACCTACACTTGAAAAATTTTTTAGTTTCGAATAATCGAAATCGCCGGCGCTTTCCAGTCTGAAGACATGCCCGCAATACTTCTTAGCTACATCGTACAGCCTGTTGGTATTGCTGCTGTTCATTCCGCCGAGCACGATTACGGCTTCACAAACGGAAGCAATCCTCTCGGTTTCCGCCTGGCGTCCTGTTGTAGTATAGCAAATAGTATTAAAAACTTCAACTGTTTTTTTACGTTCTTTTTTTATATTTTCCACAATAGCTTCAAATTTGACAGCTGAAAAAGTGGTCTGGCTGACCACACACACCTCTTTCCCGTCCAGTGCCGAAAGGTCCGCATTTTCCGAATCGACCACCTCCGCGGTGTTGTTGCACCAGCCGGACAGACCTATAACCTCGGGGTGCACCTTTTCGCCCGTTATGACTATAGCCTTGCCTTTATCGTACTGTTCTTTTACGATTCTCTGCGTACGTTTAACCAGGCCGCATGTGCAGTCAATGACATTAATCCCGCGCGATGAGCACACGTCATAAAAGGAAAGGGGCACGCCATGAGCGCTGAAAATGACGTTTGCCCCGGAAGGCACATCGTCAAGACTTTCGACCTGCCTCACGCCGTGCGCAGCAAGACTTTCTATAACGAAGCGGTTGTGTATTATTTCACCGAGCACATACGTGTTGCGCCCGTCCACCGAGAGCGCCGTATCCACGGCATGTCTCACTCCCGCGCAAAAACCGCCGTTTTGAGCGACTATAATTCTCATTTTTTTTCTTTTTCTATATGTCGTTTCTTCTTTTTCGCCCTGAAATCAACAAAGACGGCAAGCATTCTTTCTCTGAGCTTGTTCTCGCATTCCGCTATATCCTCTTCCGTCAGTTTCTTTCCGTAATACTCGGAAAATTCGATAGGCTCGAGCACGAACACGTGATCGACTTTGAAAGGCTTAAGCTTGGACATCTGAACTATGGGCACGATCGGCGTCCGTGTCTTTATCGCAATGGCGGCAAATCCGCCCTTGAACGGGAGCAAGTCCTCATCGCTTTTATTTCTCGTCCCCTCGGGAAAGATCTCGATGTTCTCGCCGTTTTTGAGATACCTCATGGCCTTCATCACGGCACCTGCATCCATACCGGACCCGTCCCTGCTCGCGGGAATGCACCGACACTTCGTGCAAAACCAATTCAAAAACCTGTTCGCTTTCCAAAGATCTATTTTGGCAATAAAGTGAACGGGCTTTTTCGTGACGACGACCGGAAGCATGACATCCAGCATGCTGTAATGGTTGCATAGGAAAATATACGTCCTATCGTCGTAACTTTTGCGCGCGCGGTGAATCCTATACGGGTATAACAGGCGAATGACCTTCGACACAAACCTTAGAAAAGTAAACCACCTTCTGTATTTTCTGTCTTCTCTTTTCTGTTTTTTCAAGCTTTTTTCAGCGCTTTTGTCCGCAGCGCGTTCATCGTTCGAAACTTCTCTTTCTGCTCTCATCAGACCTTTTCCTGAATCTTATTCATTATATATTCGACCGTCTGTTCGGGCGTCATGTCCGATGTATCCACCACGACGGCGTCCCGTGCACGGCAAAGCGGTGCGATTTTTCTCTCGGAATCACGCTTATCACGCTCCCTTATCTCGCTTTCGATATCATCAAGCGAAACCTTGTATCCCTTTTGCTCGTTCTCCAAATACCGCCTCTTTGCCCTGACTTCGACGGAAGCCGTTACATAAAACTTGTATTCGCAGCCTGGCAAAACATTGGTCCCTATATCCCTTCCGTCCACGACGCAAGGCATGGACGCAGCGATTCTGCGCTGCATCTCGACCATCTTGCGTCTGACGCTGCCGTAGGCCGAAACTCTCGAAGCCATATCCGAAATCTCCGGCTTTCTTATCTCCTCGGATACATCCTCGCCGCAAAGAAGCGTTATCTGCCGCCCTTCACTGTACTCTATCTTAAGATCAATGTTCTCCGAAAGGGAAGACACGGCACTCTCATCGTCAACGCTTATGCCTAAGCGCTGACAATAAAGCGCCACGGCGCGATACATGGCCCCTGTATCCAGATAGAGAATATTCAGCTTTTTAGCCAAGTTTTTTGCCGCCGTGCTCTTTCCGCTGCTCGCAGGCCCGTCCAGCGCTACAACAAGCTTTTTCGACATGTCTCGCCTTAAGATCTTTGCACCTTTCAAGTAAACCGACACGCCCTTTCCCTCGCCCTCGGCAAGCACCAGTGCGCGTATGCACAGCGGCAGCGAGCCTTCGATGGGAGGTTCGAGAGAGGAAAAGAGCGCACAGCCTGAAAACCCTGCCTCTCTGGCTGCCTTCGCGGGATAAAACGAGCGGATGTCCTCCGTGCTCGACAACATGATACATGCAATATCTTCACTTGAAAGATTGTTGCTTTTTACGATGTTTTCGAGAAGTTCTTTGACGCACTCCCGTATAGCGCCCGGAGTATCGCTGTCCGCACAAGTCGCTCCGCGTATCGCCCTCATTTCATCCTCCGAAAAAAGTTTTTATTTATGTGTCTAAAGCCCTGCTATAGAATTTCCCGCACAGTACCCCGTGGAAAAAGCAATTTGCAGATTGAACCCGCCGGTAAGCGCATCCGCATCGAGCACCTCTCCGCAAAAATACAGGCCGCTAACCAGCCTGCTCTCCATGGTCTTGGGATTAATCTCTTTCAAATCAACCCCGCCGCTCGTAATCACAGCCTCATCGAACGAGCGCAGAGCCGAAAAGAGCATATCAAAATTTTTAATGTTTGTCAATAAAACCCGGCGCTGCGCTTTAGTTACGGAATTGACCTTTTCATAGGGCAAAATAGAGCTTCTGGAGAGAATTTCTGCTATGCATGATACAGGCAGAAGCCTTTTTAAACAATTGGAAATATCTCTGTTCTTCTCCTCGGCAAAATCCCGCAAAATCCTCGCTTCCAGCGTCTCAAAAGAAAGCGCAGGCTTAAAATCAAGCATGAGCTTGACATCATTATAATCCGAACGATTTATGTGCGCCGAAGCCGTTAAAATAAGCGGCCCTGACGCCCCGAAATGCGTAAATTGCAGCTCGCCGAAAAGAGATATGACCTTTTTCCCGCCGCAAAAGACGTTGAGCCCCGCATTTTTCAGCGACAGTCCTTGCATGGACTTATAATAATCCCCGGAAAGATTGACGCCGCAAAGCGATGGCACGCATCTTTCCACTCTGTGCCCCGCACTTTGAGCAAATGCATACCCGTCCCCGTCCGAGCCGGTGGCAGGATAACAAAGCCCGCCGGTGCACACGATGACTTTATCGAAAGAAAGCAGCTCTCCTTTTACGATTATGCCACGCATAGTACTATTCAAAATTGATATTCCTTCGACTTTATGGTTAAATTTAAACTTAACGGACGCGTCGAGGCAGAGATTTACGAGGCATTTAGTAACATCGCTCGCTTTATCGCTTTCGGGAAAGACTCTCGCTCCCCTCTCCGTTTTAAGTTTAAGACCGGCTCTTTGCAGCAGGGCTATAAGCGATTCGGGCGGAAAACTCATTATGGCTTTGGTAAGAAACTTTGAGCCGCGAACGACATGGTTTAAGAACTCGTCCGGCTCGCACGCATTGGTTACGTTGCAGCGCCCCTTGCCCGTTATATAGATCTTCTTCCCGGCCTTCTCGTTCTTTTCAAAAACCGTGACGTCGCACCCGCGTACAGCGGCGGCATATGCCGCCATGAGACCGGATGCGCCGGCGCCGATTACCGCAACTTTCATAATTTTCTTAAAAAGCGGGAGCAAAACCGCTCCCGCTTATCCCCTTGCGTAATTTTGGTTATACCGGATAGACACCGTCCGGATTTGCAGCCATGTCTTTATCCACTCCGCTCGTGCGAGCGCAGCGCCACTTGAAGAAATTTACGGCAACCTCGGGAAAGAGCGCGTAACTTAAAACATCCTCTTCCGTTTGACGGTAACCCATGTCCGTAAGCTCTTTGGTCAGTTTATCCAATTCATTATCCAGCATATCTGCCGGCCTGCACGTTATCCTCTTTTCGCCGTTTCGGCTGCACAGTGAAAGCACTTCTGAAGACACATTCCCCGGCACCTTGCCGTACTTGCCGAGTAAAAGATCTTTGTACTGTGCCGTAATAGTTTTATACCTGCCGTTTAAAACATTCCATACGGCCTGTGTTCCCACTATCTGGCTGGTAGGCGTAACAAGCGGCGGATAACCGCAATCCTTTCTCACGACCGGCACCTCGGCGAGGCATTCCATAAGTTTATCCTCTTTGCCTGCCGACTTTAGCTGGCTGATTAAGTTGGAGAGCATTCCGCCGGGAACCTGGTAAAGAAGCGTGTTTATGTCTATCCGCCTTACCTTTTCGCTGATAAACCCGTCGTCTTGAAGCCTCTTTGCCACTTTATTGAAATGATTTACTATAGGCAGGAGCTTGTTTATGTCGATCCCCGTATCGTACTCTGTTCCGCTAAGCGTTGCCACAAAGGGCTCGGTAGCAGGATTTGCGGTGCCGTTGCCGAGCGGCGACAGCGCACAGTCGACTATATCCGCACCGGCTAAAACCGACATAAGATTGATCATATCGCCCGTTCCGGTGGTGTTGTGCGTATGGATATGTATCTTCGTTTCGCTTTTAAGCTTTGCGCGCAGCTTTTTCACGACTTCATGCGCCGTGAAAGGAAGCAGGAGATTTGCCATGTCTTTTATGCAGATATTGTCTGCGCCCATGTCCTCAAGCGTTTTTGCAAGTTTTACGAAGTATGCCGTCGTATGCACGGGACTCGTAGTATAAGAAATGGCGGCTTCGCAAACGCACTTGCCCTTTCCGTACTTTTTTATGGCCTTGATCGACGCGTCCAGATTGCGCACGTCATTGAGCGCATCGAAAACCCTTATTACGCCTATGCCGTTTTCTATAGCCTTAGCCACAAATTTTTCGACCACATCGTCTGCGTAGTTTCTGTAGCCGAGAAGATTCTGACCCCTCAGAAGCATTTGAATGGGCGTCTTTTTTAAGTGCTTTTTAATTTTCTTGAGTCTCTCCCACGGATCTTCGCAAAGATAGCGCAGGCATGTATCGAACGTCGCTCCGCCCCATGCCTCAAGCGAGTAGTAGCCTATATCGTCAAGCTGCTCCAAGACGGGCTCCATCTCGTCAAAGCGCATGCGCGTCGCGGCAAGCGACTGATGCGCATCGCGCAAAATTGTATCGGTTATATATACTTTTTTACTTTTTGTCTGTTTTTGAGCCGACATAATAATCATATCTCCGGAACAAAAATTTATTTATATCGCCTTAGTCGAGAGACGTCAATTTAAACAACTGCCAATATCGCCTCTACCGAAGTTGCGGTAGAGACGGGATCCGCATAGAGCGAGAAGCTTGCCAGAAGGAACCCGGCAGCTATAGCCGAAGCAATGACGCCTGCTACATTGGGCCCCATGGCATGCATGAGAAGATGGTTCTGCGAGTCGTACTCGCGCCCGACGTCCTCCGAAATTCTTGCAGCCATGGGAACGGCCGACACCCCCGCCGAACCTATAAGCGGATTAACCTTTCCCTTCGTAACCTTGCACATTAATTTAGCCACGAGTATTCCGCCGATTGTACCGAATATGAACGACAGAAGACCTAAAGCTATAATCTCGAGCGTCTGCACGGCAAGGAACATCTCGCCCGTTGCCTTACATCCTACGGAAACGCCTAAGAATATCGTTATGGTATTCATGAGCCCGTTCTGCGCCTGAGAGGACAGTCTCTCGACCACTCCCGACTCTCTGAACAGATTTCCGAGCATGAGCATACCTAAAAGCGCTATGGCCGAAGGAAGCAACATTCCCACGACGAGCGTGACGATGAGCGGGAAGAGCACCTTTTCTATCTTGCTCACCTTACGCTGCTGCTTCATTCTGATCATCTTTTCTTTGCGAGTCGTAAGACCGCGCATGAGCGGTTTCTGGATTATGGGAATGAGCGCCATATACGAATACGCAGCGATGGCAATGGCCGGCAAGTAAGACTCGGATAGCTGCTTGGTAACGTATATCGCCGTAGGCCCGTCCGCTCCTCCTATCATGGCAATGGACGCCGCGGCGGAGACAGAGAACCCGAGAAGTATTGCAAGCACGAACGCTATAAAGATTCCCATCTGCGCACCGGCGCCGATTAACATGCTCTTAGGATCGGCTATGAGAGGCCCGAAGTCCGTCATGGCGCCTATTCCGAGGAATATGAGCGGGGGATATATGACCTTGTCCACGCCGTAGTACAGATACCACAAAAGACCTCGGTTTTCCACGTCGTCGTAGGCCGTGCTCGTAACATTTCCGAGCTCGTCCGTAGGATATGTACCCCAGAGCTGGGCATCCGCGCCCGGAATATTTATGAGAAACATTCCGAAAGCTATCGGGAGAAGGAGCAGCGGCTCAAATTTTTTCACTATCGCGAGATACATAAGCACGAAGGAAATAAGCAGCATCACGTAATTCTGCCAGTCCCCGCTCGCAAAACCCATCTGCTCGTAGAGATCGGCGAAAATCGCGCCGATGTCTATGGCAAGTAAACCGGATTGCATAAGATTTGTCCTCCGCTTCAGCTTATTACCGCAAGAACAGTGCCCGTCTCAACGTTTGCACCCTTTGCCACGGCAAAATTTATCTTCCCGTCGCAAGGCGCGGTTATATCGTTATCCATCTTCATAGCCTCAAGCACGATAACAGGCTGATTCTTTGTAACCTTTGCCCCGTTCGCGACAAGCAAGTTCTTGATAAGTCCGGGAAAGGGCGAGGCAAGCTCCTCTCCGCCCCGGGGAAGATCATTTTTCGTCTCTTTGGGCTCCGGCGCGGTATTTTTGGCTTCGAGAGGCCTGTCTGCGGGCAAGGCTGCACCCTCTTCCACTTCCTCAACTCCGACCGAGTATTTCTTTCCGTCTATGGTCACGATAAAATTACGCATAACTTTTTTATCTCCTTATAACCTCTTGATTCTTTTAACGGTAAACTCGCAGCGCGGTTTTTCATTCTCGTAATACATCATTACGGCAGCGATGATTGCTGCTTTGACTTCGTCCGAAATCTCGTCGTCCGTACTATTTTCGGCTTCCTTTCCTGCCTCTTCCTTTTTTCTAGTCTCGCTTTTTAAGTCAACTCTTCTGAATATAAACCCGACGAGATATAAAATAGCGATAAGGATTATAATTCCTGTAAAGACGACGGCAAATCCGACCAGCGCATACACTAAAGCTTCCGCATTATCTTCGAAATATGTAATCCCGTCATCGCCGGTAAAAAGTGCAAGCAGTCTGTTCATTTCATTCTCCTACAAGCATCTGCAAAGAAGCAACCAGATATTGCTTTGCAAGCGCAGGCTCTATAATATTGTCCATATATCCGTCTTTAGCGGCGTTTACGGGGTCGGAATTTTCCTCCGAATATCTTTTCTGAAGTTTCTTTTTATCCGTCGCGACGCCTGCAAATTCTATCTCGGCGCCCTCAACAGAGTCAAAGAGAGCTACTTTTGCCGAAGCAAAGGCGAAATTGTAGTCGTATCCCATACTCTTGGCTGCAAACAGCGTATACCCGAAACCTGTCGCCTTGCCGGTTACGACTGCAATCTTTTTGTCGCAGCAATCCAGAATATTTATAAGTTCGCACACTTCTTTGAGAATTAAACTGTTATGATTTTCGATACAGGCACCAAGCCCCGTGCAATTTACAAAATTCACGAGCGGTATATCGCGACAGCACGCAAACTCGACGAAATCCCTGATCTTTCTCACCTTTTGCACGTTGAGCTTTACGCCTTCATCCCCGTCAAACATGACGGCCGCAACCGTTATTCCGCCTATTTTACCCAAAACACACTTAACGTCGGGGCAGAAAAGCGCACCTGTCTCTATATACATGTCTTTATCGAACAATTTAAGAAGATTTTCGATAGACACGCTTTTATTGAGCTCGGGCACGACGTCGTTGAGACCTGCGCCGTCCGAAATATCCCGAGCGAGAATATCCGCAATTTTGATTACGGTTTTGCGAACGTCTGCAATAGACGCGACGTCAAACGATACCAGATTGGACTTGTTCAGCCCGTCCTCTCCGCCCAATTCACGCTTTGAAAGATTTACTCCGCTCTTTGCCGAGATGACGAGCGGACTGTTCTCCGCAAGCACGCTCTTGTCCTTAATAAAGAAATTGAAATCGCATATTCCTGCAAGCGCCGCCGTCTGCCCGTACACCTCGCCGCAGATTACGGCAAACTGTAAAACCGAACCCTTCAAAGCCACCGCTCTTTTCAATACCGAAGCCATGCCCTCTAAAACATTGACCCCCTCGCCTATTCGAACGCCTTTAGAACTTAAAAGATAAATAACGGGAGCCGCGCTCTTCTCGCCGGCGTCCAGACACTTCGATATCTTTCTGCAGTTGGCCTTTGAAACGCCTCCGCTCAAAACCTCCGGGTTTTGAGCGACTATATAAAACGAGAAACCGTCAATTGTCGCAAATCCTGTAACAACGCCTTCGCCTTGCGCTTTTTCTGTATAAAATTCACTATCCGAAAAGCTGTAAGCCGAGAGCTCCACAAAGCTCCCTTCATCGACGAGGGCCGATATGTCCGCCCTCACCGCCTTGCCGGACCCGATGAGACGTTCCCTGCGCTCATGCAACTGCTTGATTTTGTTCATACCTATCTCCCGCAGCGATTAAAATTACTCTTTAATTATTTTACCATGATTTTGACTCAAAAGCAACACAGACGATTGACTTTTTGTCGGG
>CAYLIO010000047.1:0-10391 GCA_964383655.1 uncultured Clostridia bacterium
GGGGGTCAACTCAAAAAGACGGGTTTTATTCGTGACGACATTTCTCGGCTTCCCGCAAAGGAAGAGTTCCAAATTCTTTGCAACCTCTTCCACAAGCCTCGCCCTTGTCTCCCTCGGGCCCCATGCTATATGCGGAGTTATTATACAATGCGGAGCAAAGCGTAAAGGATTATCCGGACGCATCGGCTCGCTTTCCAGCACATCCAGACAGGCCGCCTTTATCCTGCCGCCCTTAAGCGCGTCGGCAAGCGCCGATTCATCGACAAGTCCGCCGCGCGCGGTGTTTATGAGCACAGCCGTCGGCTTCATCATCGCGAGCGTACGCTCGTTTACTATCTTTGCCGTCTCTTCGGTCAACGGACAGTGAAGCGAAAGATAGTCGCTTCCCGAAAAAATCTCCTCTGCTCCCGTAAGTTCATACGGACAGTCTCTCGGTACAGAACGCGTATGAACGATTACACGCATCCCGAACGCCGCCGCAACGGATGCTGCCGCTCGTCCGATATTCCCGAATCCGTACACGCCGAAAGTCTTGCCGTATATCTCTCTCATCTGCCACGGCAAATAGCAGAACGTCTTGCTCTTTATCCAGTCTCCCGCCTCAACCGATGCCGCATATCTGTTCGTGTGCCCCTCACACATGAGCAAAAGGGCAAAGACATGCTGGCAAACGGCCTGCGTCGAATAGCCCGGGACATTACAGCACGTAATTCCTCGCTCGTCTAAAGCGTCGATATCCACATTATTGAAACCGGTTGAATAAGTACCCACGTATTTGAGCCTCGGGCATTTTTCGATAAGCTCCCTTGTAACCTTGGCCTTGTTTACGAGGAGCGCATCCGCATCCGCCGCTGCTTTTTTAAGCTCGTCTCGGGTAAGAAGATCATAAAAACGCACATTCCCGAGCCGTTCTATAGCGGAAAAATCGAGATCGCCGCATGAAACCGTACATCTGTCGACGGATGTGATGTTAAACCTGTCTTTCATTATTTCCCGTTTCCCTTTCGGGTGATATCATAGCTCATTTCAATCAGTCCCTTCATCTTATCTTCCAGCACATCCGATTTAAGAACCACGGTTATCCAGTGCTTCTTGTTCATGTGATACCCCGGCATCACCCCGACAAATTGATTTCTCAAAATTTCCAAAAGCACGGGATCACACTTTAAGTTTACCGCCTCGATATACTTTTTATTCTCAAACAATTTATAAAGCGCCGCTTGCTTTCCCTTGTTTTGTTTTATCAGACTTACCGACGGCACATCCATAAACAGCGCAAACCATTTCCCGCTACCGCCGTGACGCGCAGCAAGCGATGTGAAATCATTCTCGAACGGGTAATACAAAACGGCCCCGCCGAGACTCTCTGTATACTTTATAATTTCCTGTCTCGTCATTTGTATTTACATGCTCACCTTATGGCATCTCACATAAAAAGGCCGAACAGGTTGTACTGCCCGAATATTACAACGGCGACAAGCGATACGGTCGACATTATCTTGATTAAAATATTAAGCGACGGACCCACGGTATCTTTCAGCGGATCACCCACGGTATCTCCCACTACGGATGCATCGTGTGCGGCCGAACCCTTGGAGAACCCCTCCAGTCCGCCGGATTCTATATACTTTTTCGCGTTGTCCCATGACCCGCCCGCATTACCTGCATACAATGCCAGCATAACGGCCGTCAACGTGGCGCCGATAAGCAGTCCGCCGACAAACTCAGCGCCGAATATAAAACCTGTAATCAAAGGAAACACAACGGCAAGAATGCAGGGCAACTTCATCTCTTTAAGTGCACCCCGAGAAGAAATTTTGATACATGTATTATAGTCAGGTCCGGTCTCTCCGGTTATAAGCCCTGCTATCTCTCTGAATTGCCGTCTGACCTCGTTCACAATCTTCCCTGCCGCCTTGGACACAGCCTCCGTGAGAAGACCCGAGAAAAGGAATGGCAATGCCGCACCCGCGAGAGCACCGCATAGCGCAATAGGATTTATGATATCCAGCTCCGGCGTCATTCCGTCCGAAAAAGCGTACATATATGAGACCATGAGCGAGGTTGCGG
This sequence comes from uncultured Clostridia bacterium, assembly GCA_964383655.1. Lineage (GTDB taxonomy): Bacteria > Bacillota > Clostridia > Christensenellales > Borkfalkiaceae > Coproplasma. The sequence continues at coordinate 2,071 of CAYLIO010000047.1, forward strand.
CAAGTGCAGCCGAACCGATAGAAAAACCCTTGCCTATAGCCGCCGTCGTGTTGCCCACGCTGTCCAGCTTGTCCGTTATCTCTCTGACGCCCTCATCCAATCCGCTCATTTCGGCTATGCCGCCGGCATTATCTGAAATCGGGCCGTACGTATCCACGGAGACAGTCGCCGCAACAAAGGAAAGCATACCCATCGCAACACAGGATATGCCATAAAATCCCGCAAGCGCATACGACGCATACAGCGCAACGGCAAGAACGGCCACAGGAAGCATACAGCTTATCATACCATTGGCCATGCCCTGCGTAACCGTAAGAGCAGGGCCCTCTTTAGACGCCTCTGCAACTTTTTTTGTCGGTTTTTTATCATAGCTTGTATAGTACTCCGACAAAAACCCTATCGCGACCCCGGCCGCTATGCCGAATACCGCCGCCAGCCATGGCGAAAACGCCCCGGCGACGAAGCCGGCACTCTCGAAATCAGCCGTGTAATCCTTAAAAAGCGCCCGGCAAACGACGCACCCCGCCGCAACGGTAAGGCCGGCCGACAACCATGTAGCCAAATTGAGTTCGGTATGCACTTTTTGGGAAAGTTTCGGCTTTAGCAACACATATCCGAGTCCGAGAATGCACGCGATGAGTCCGCACGCACAGAATATAATCGGGAAGAGCATCATGCTCTGCATAAAACCGGGCGTAGTTATACTTTCGTGCTCAAAAAGCTCGCACGCAAGTATAAGCCCTGAAAGCATGGCGCCTACATAGCTTTCCAAAAGATCGCTCCCGAGACCTGCTACGTCGCCGACGTTGTCGCCGACGTTGTCCGCTATAACCGCCGGATTCCTCGGGTCGTCTTCCGGTATATGCTCTTCCGTCTTGCCCACAAGATCCGCGCCCATGTCCGCAGCTTTTGTGTATATACCTCCGCCTACTCGATTGAAAAGAGCAATTACCGAGCACCCGAGCGCGTATCCCGACAGAGTCATCGTGAATCCCGCAGGCAACCCTAGCCAGTTCGCCTCATCCGCGCCTTGCGCAACATCCGATATCTGGTCTAATGCAAGCCCGAAAACGAGATATACGACAAGCGCACCCAAAAGCGCAAATCCGGCTACGCATAACCCCATAACCGAGCCGCCTTTAAGCGCAACTTTAAGCGTCTTCCCGAGGTCTCCGCTCTCTCGCGCCTTGTTAGCCACACGTACATTTGCATATGTCGCAATCTTCATCCCCGCGAGCCCGGCGAGCGCACTCAAAATTCCGCCCAAAATAAAGGCGAGCATGGTCTGCCAGCTTATAAATACACCCAGCACGAATGCTATGGCCGCGCCTATTACAGCCACGACTTTAAACTCGTACTTTATGAATGTGCCGGCACCGCCGCGTATAGCGGAAGCAACTGACTTCATTTCATCCGTACCCTCTTCCAGTTTCTTTACGGTGAAATAGTTGAATAACGCATAAGCACATGCAAGTATGCCTGCCGCACCGACGATTATAAGCAGTAAATTATTGTTCATAAGTTCTCCGACGTAGTAAATAAATGTGTTATGTTTGAACAAAATATGTTAAAAAACTTACATTTTTATATTACCATATGATATTCATTAAATCAATAGCAATATCGAAAAGCTTATAAACACGCTTGTGCTCAAGGTGCGCTTTTTATATCAGGAAAAATTAATTGGCGATATCCGGATTTCTGTCCGCAAGACTATGATTTTGCTTCCTTTTTTCGCCTTGAGCGCAGAAAAAACTCTCGCACGCAGCAATGCATGCAGTCCGTGAGCCTCAATCCTGCCCGTCATACAAACGCAGCGTGAAATCCGGTCGGATTTCACGCTGCTACAAAACTTTATTTGCTGAACTGTTTTAGATTTTGCCGAGCTTTATTTGCCTTTGCATGTTTAATATTTAGAGCGCGGCGTATATTCGGTATGCAAAAGTTTATGCGACTTTTTGCTGTTCGGCCTATCAAAACAATCCTCATACAGCCTGGTTACGGCCGGTGTCTCGTCGGATTTCCTGATCTTATTTTTCTTATCTGCATTGTACAGCGCCTGTGCGCGCACTTTCTTAAGATCTACGCTGTTACGCACCTCATCGTGAATATACGGCTGTCCGCCGCCGTTTATACATCCGCCGGGGCATGCCATGACTTCCACAAACGTGTAATTCTTCTCACCGCTGTTTACAGCCTCTATTACCTTTCTCGCATTTCCCAATCCGTGCGCAACCGCAACATTTACAGTGACGCCGCCGAGTGTATATACGGCTTCCTTTATACCTTGCGTCCCTCGTACTTCTTCAAAAACAATGGGACTGTCACCGTCGCCGAGTTCCTTCGCGGCGACCCTTAATGCCGCTTCCATTACTCCGCCGGTAGCGCCGAATATCGCACCGCCGCCGGACGCCTCGTCGAACGGGTCGTCGAACCGGCCGTCGGGTAGGTTCGCGAAGTCTATACCCGCCTCTTTTATCATCTTGGCAAGCTCGCGCGTCGTAAGCGCGACGTCTGTGTACATACCGTTCGCCTCGCGCGTAAGCTCAAACTTCTTTGCCGTGCAGGGAATGACGGAAACAACGAACAGATCTTCAGGTTTAATCCCCTCTTTCTTGCAATAATAGCTTTTAAGCAGGGCGCTGAACATCTCCTGAGGCGATTTGCAGCTGGACAGATTAGGTATATTTTGAGGATAGTAATGTTCAACGAACTTAATCCACGCGGGACAGCAGCTCGTGAACATGGGCAGCGTTCCGCCTTTTTTCACCCTGTCGATAAGTTCCGTCGCTTCTTCCATTATGGTAAGGTCGGCAGTTACGTCCATATTGAAGCACTTGACATCGCCAAGCTGCTTTATTGCGGTGACCATCTTGCCTTCAACGTTAGTGCCTACAGGCAAACCGAATGCCTCGCCTAAGGTCGCGCGCACGGAAGGAGCTGTAAAGAATACCACTTTTTTTCTCTCATCCACAATAGCGCCCCACACATCGGCAACAGCCGACTTCTCATACAGCGCACCTACGGGACATGCAACGATACACTGCCCGCAGTTTACGCAGGACGTATGAGCTAAAGACACATCAAAGGGTGAACCTATTATCTTTGCATAACCCCTTTGCTTGGGCCCGATAACGCCTATGGTCTGATGTTCGCACGCAGAAACGCACCTTGTACAGAAAATGCACTTTGAGTTATCTCTCACAACCGAGGTCGAGAGATCGTCCACGGGCTCATCGATATATTCGGTGCCGAACTCATCTTCATGCGCATTATACTCGAGCGCGAGCTTTTGCAGTTCGCAGTGCATGGAGCGAACGCAAGAGAGGCATTTCTTCTTGTGTGTGGAGAGAATGAGCTCCACCGTCATCTTTCTTGATTTACGCACCTTAGGCGTGTTGGTGCTTACTTCCATACCCTCGGATACGGGATACACACATGCAGCCACAAGACCGCGCGCACCCGTCGCCTCTACCAGACACATTCTGCACGAACCTACGCACTGAACATCCTTCAAGTAGCATAAGGTGGGTATTCTTATATTGGCAAGTTTCGCCGCCTGAAGTATAGTCGAACCTTCCGGAACGGAAACCGGTATACCGTTTATTTTCAAATTTATCATATTGACTCTGCTCTCCTTACCTCTTTATTATGGCGTCAAACTTACAATGCGCCAAACACTGACCGCACTTGATACATTTTACCGTATCTATGATGTGAGGTGATTTTACAGAGCCGGAAATGGCCTGAACGGGACAGTTACGCGCACACAGCGTACAGCCGCGGCATTTATCGGTAAGTATGTAGTAATTGAGCAGCGACTTGCACACACCTGCAGGACATCTCATGTCGTGCACGTGCGCTTTGTACTCGTCCGTGAACGAGTTCAGCGTCGAAAGAACGGGGTTTGGCGCCGACTGCCCGAGTGCACAGAGAGAAGACGACTGCATATATCCGGCCAGTTCGCGTATTTTGTCAAGGTCTGCGTCTTCGCCTTTACCTTCCGTAATCCTTGTCAGAATTTCAAGAAGACGTCTTGTTCCTATTCGACAGGGATTGCACTTGCCGCAACTCTCATCCGCAGTGAAATCAAGATAGAACTTGGCAATGTCGACCATACAGGTTTCGTCGTCCATTACGATAAGTCCGCCCGATCCCATCATAGAACCTATAGCCTTCAGACTATCGAAATCCATGCTTGCGTCTATATGCTCGGCAGATATACACCCGCCGGAAGGCCCGCCGGTCTGAGCCGCCTTGAACTTCTTTCCGTCAGGTATGCCGCCGCCTATGTCGTATACAATGGTCTTCAGCGTCGTTCCCATAGGCACCTCTACAAGGCCTACATTATGAATCTTTCCGCCGAGCGCGAATATCTTTGTACCCGTGCTCTTCTCCGTACCTATGGACGCGAACCACTTTCCGCCGTTCAGAATTATCGGGCCTATGTTTGCCCATGTCTCGACATTGTTCAGAACCGTCGGCTTGCCGAACACGCCGCTTACTGCAGAGAACGGCGGACGGGGACGCGGTTCGCCGCGTCTGCCCTCTATACTCTTCATGAGAGCCGTCTCCTCGCCGCATACAAACGCGCCGGCGCCGAGACGTAATGAAATATCAAAATCAAACCCGCTTCCGAGAATGTTTTTGCCGAGCAGTCCCAACTTATGAGCCTGGTCTATGGCAATCGTCAATCTTTGTACGGCTACGGGATATTCCGCGCGCACATAAATAAATCCTTCATGTGCGCCTACCGCATAACCGGCTATGGTCATAGCTTCGAGAACGCAGTGAGGATCGCCCTCCAAAACAGCTCTGTCCATAAATGCGCCCGGGTCGCCTTCGTCGGCGTTGCACACGACATACTTTTCATCTCCCGGTGCAGCCTTGGACGAAGCCCACTTGATGCCCGTAGGGAATCCGGCACCGCCGCGACCTCTGAGGCCTGACGCCTTGACTTCCTCTATAACCTCATCCGGCGTCATCTCTTTGAGCACCTTCGCAAGTGCTGAATAGTCTCCTGCCGCAATAGCCTCATCGATACTTTCAACGTCTATGACGCCGCAGTTACGGAGCGCTACGCGCATTTGGTGCTTGTAGAAGGGAATTTCTGCAAACGGAATTATCGTTCCGTCCTCTTTTACCGTTTCTTCGCAGAGAAGTTCCTTGACAACTTTTCCGCCCTTTATAAGATGCTTTTCGGCAATCTCCTTTGCACGTTCGGCCGTCATGCGCGTATAAAAAACACCCTCGGGATAAACAATCATTATGGGGCCGAGCGCGCACAACCCGAAGCAGCCCGTCTTAACGATAAGAACATCTTTTATATCGAGCTCTTTGAAACTTTCTTCAAGCTGTTCCACTATCTTAGGCGCATGGCTGGATATGCAGCCGGGGCCGTAGCATACAAGCACCTGCTTGCGGTATGCCGTATTCGGCGCAAGTTTTTCGGCCTGCTCGCGTACGATTCTTCTTACTTTAATGAGGTCTTCGTATTCCGCCTTCTTTTTTTCGAATTCTTCAAAGGTCATAGCACAATCACTCCTCCATGTATTTGTCAAGAACTTCCTTGACCTGCTTTTCAGTGAGTCTGCCGTAGACCTCATCATCCACGACCATTACGGGAGCAAGACCGCACGCGCCTACACAGCGACAGTTATCCAGCGAGAACTTCCTGTCCGGAGTAAGCTCGCCGCATGAAATGCGAAGCTCTTTTTCAACTGCTTCCATGACCTTATCCGAACCCTTGACATAGCACGCCGTACCTAAACATACGCTTATGCGATGCTTGCCCTTAGGCTTTAAGGAAAACTGCGAATAAAATGTTGCCACGCCGTAAACTTCCGCAAGCGGAATATTCAGCCCGTCGGCAATAATTGTCTGAACCTCGGCAGGCAGATATCCGTAGATATCATTGGCCTTGTGCATGACAAGCATGAGCGCACCCTTCTCGCTCTTTACATCAGCGATATAGGCTTTCAGCTCTTCTTCCTGCTCTCGGGTTCCCTCAAAAGTGAACTGCGCCATAACTACTCCTATATAATTTTATTCTTTATCGTAAACCTTAAAACGTTCAGCCCGCCGGCCTTTATACTCTGAAAAGACGGCCGCATAAACACAAAAAAAAAGCGTCATGGATACCATAAACTCGTTTTATCGACCGTAAAAAAATCGATAAAAAAATATCTAAACGCTTGTCCATTATACCACCGTCCGCAAAAATTGACAAATATTCTGCAGGCATATAGTAATTTTTGTTTGAATTTTTTTATATTTAACGTTACCGATCACGCACTCGTCGCCACAGTAAATCCGACCTCGAGTTCAGACTATGGCCGAGCTTTCCCGATGCGATGTCTATGTTTATTCTTCGACATCCGTTCGTTTTTATAGGAAAAGCACATATGAAACTATTGCCTTTGATTCGTCAGACAAAATCAATGCACACATACACACGCATAGCGATACCGCGCTTGCGCATCAATCCTGAATTTCTTTTGCAAACTCTACTATAAACGTGCTCCCCTCGCCATCGCGGCTTTCCACCGATATCGTTCCGCCGGAGAGCGTAACTATACGCTTGACTATTGCAAGACCGAGTCCGTTGCCGGGCGTGAAACGGGAGCTGTCGCCTTGGAAATATTTATCAAAAACATGCAGCGCCACCTCTTCGCTCATACCTATTCCGTTATCCGAAATCAAGGCAGTTATACCGCCGTTTTTATTTTTGAGAGATATCGTTATCTCTCCGCCCTGAGGAGTAAACTTAACGGCGTTTCCGAGCAGGTTCACCCAAACTTGCTGCATAAGCTGCGCATTCCCGTTGAATTCAACCTCATCGATGTCAGAGACAATGCTTATATTCTTCGACGCCCACTCATGCTCAAGCAGAATAATGCATTCTTTTACCTGCAAATCCAGCCTGTAGGGCTTTATCTCGCCTACAAACTGCTGGTTTTCCAGACGACTGAGCATGAGCGTACTCTCGGCAAGCGTTGAAAGTCTGGATGACTCGTCCGCTATAATCTTAAGATATTGCACTCGTTCCTCTTCGGTAAGATCGCCCTCGAGCAATAGATTGGCAAAGCCGTTTATCGAGGCTATAGGCGTCTTGAACTCGTGCGAAAAGTCCTGAATGAACCCATCCTTTAAAATCTGCACGCTGGACAGCTCCTTGGCCATTTTGTTAAAATTCCGGTATATAACCTTATATCCGCCGCGCCGCGGAACATCGAGGGACACATTATAATCGCCGCATGAAACTCTTTCGAAAGCATCTGTCAGCGTGTCCAGCTGTTTGTTGTTGTGCCTGTAGTTGTGTATGATTATTATCGTTATGCACAGCGCAACCGCAGGGACAACGAGAAAGGGTATTTGATCCGTTAATTCGTTCGGCAGAAGAAAGAATATTACGAGTTCTCCCACAATAGAAAGACTGAGGAAGCAGAAAAGAAAGCCGATTATCGTACGGTTATTGAATATCTTCTTTTTTGCAAATCCGACCCACTTTCTGAATATATGTTCTTTTTTATTTTTATCTTCGCTTTTATTTTTCACTTCTTGATTACCGCCTTATATCCTATGCCTCGAACAGTAACTATCTCGAATTCGGGATAGCTCTCAAACTTGTTGCGCAATCTGTTTATATGCGTACGAACGGTGTTCTCATCACTTTCGGATGTATAACCCCAGACGGTATCCAGAATATTTTCTTTTGTCAATATCTTGTTGGGATATGACAGAAGTAGAAAGAGCAGCTGGAATTCCTTTGACGGCAGCTCAACCGTTTCATCTTTGCTCATGACGGAAAAAGTCTCTTTGTCGATCGTTACATCGCCTATCGTTATCTTACCCTCGTTTGCTATCTTGCTGCGCCTCAGCAATGCATCGATTCGCCAGACGAGCTCTTCAAAATTTATAGGCTTTGTCACATAGTCATCCGTACCTACGGCAAACCCGTGCCCTTTATCCGCGAGTCCGGTCTTAGCCGTGAGCATGATGACAGGCACATTCTCGCTCCGCGAGCGAAGGGTCTCCACGAAAGAATATCCGTCCATTCCGGGCATCATGATATCGGTAAGCACCAAATCGATCTTCCCGTTTTCATATATATTCAGTGCTTCATATCCATCTTTTGCAGGTATAATATTGTATTTGTTTTTAAGCCGCGCATTGATAAGAATGCGCATATTGGTATCGTCCTCGACCACAAGTATGTTGGCCATAATAACCCTCCCGAAAATGCAAAACAACTCGAATAAATCTTACCAAACCCCGACGCGAAAATCAAGAACATGAAACACGGTTCGTTCCGCCTTTAT
>CAYLIO010000048.1:0-9984 GCA_964383655.1 uncultured Clostridia bacterium
TTGTCGGTTGCCTCAAGGAGCTGATGTACGGACTGTTCTTTTCGCAGACGGTAGGAATAGGCGAGCTCGCGAATATTCTGTTTATACTTTCGTATGCGCTGCTTCCGTCTTTCGTATATAAGAAACATAAGGGGCTCAAGCCGGTTGTTTTGTCGTTGCTATGCGGAACGATTTTGCAGGTGGTCTTTTCTGTGCCTATAAATTATCTGCTTAATTTTCCGTTTTATTTCAAGGTCTTTTTCGGCGGGACATGGAAGGATGGGATGGATTTTTACTTGGATGTCTGGTACTTAGCCGTTCTGTTCAATCTGATCAAGGCAGCGCTCATATCTGTAGCCACGCTGCTGCTTTATAAGCCTCTTTCCCGGCTTATTAAAGCAACAAACGCAAGATTTGCTCCGGGGAAAAAGAAGCATTCGCGAAATGACGGGCGTTAGAGTCTGTGCATGACTTCGTTTTAGCGGCTGCCCTATGAAAGCGACCGTCATTATAATGAATAATCTGTTTGCAAAAAACTGCCTTACACGCTATAATAACAGGTGTATGGCAGTTTTTATTTCGCATTCGGATAAAGAAACTGAAAATTTTGCAAAGGAGTATGCGGCAACGCTTGAAAAGGGGGATGTTGTTCTGTTAAAGGGCGACCTCGGATCGGGCAAAACAGTTTTTGCGAAGGGTATAGCGCGCGGTCTCGGGATAGAGGATGAGATTCTCAGTCCGACTTATGCGTATATGAACGACTATGAGGGCAAGCTGTACCATTATGACTGCTACCGTTTATCTTCGGGGGCACGGGCTGAGGCGCTCGGTCTTACAGACTATTTTTATGGCGATGGCGTGTGTTTAATAGAATGGGCGGAGAATATTGCGGATGTTCTGCCTCACGACTGCAAGGAGATTGTAATAAAAAATCTAGGCGGCAATGACCGCGAGATAGTATACTGAGCGAAACGGGAAAGGACGGTGACGGGTTTGGCGGAATTCAATAATTACTTAGCAGTGGATACCGCATCTTCACACCTTACGGTGCTTGCGGTAAAAGATGGGAAACGTGCTTTAAGATTTAACCCGGACTGCGCTCTCAGGCACTCTGTGATGCTCATGGATGAAATTGACTCGGCTTTGGCCGAAGTTAGTCAAAAGATAGAAGAGTGTGATTTTTTTTGCGCCGTCACGGGGCCCGGCTCATTTACGGGGATAAGGATAGGGATATCTGCGGTTAAGGGTTTTTCTCTTGCGCTCGGCAGACCCTGTATGCCGCTCACTTCGTTCGAACTTATTGCATACAGCGTAGATGTGTCCGGTAAATTTATTGTGCTTACGGACGCCGCACACGGACATTTCTATGCGTGCGAATATGACGGTATGCGGCCCGGCCGACCGGTATATATAAGCAATGAGGAGCTCGTACAGCGCCGTTTGCCGCTGTACGGATTTCAAGGGCTTGATTTGCCGGAATATACCCGGCTTGACGCGGATAAATGTCTTGTAAAAGCCGTAGAAAAGAAACTTGAATCAGGCTGTGCGTTCGGACAGATGCATGCTCTTTATGTGCGCAAGTCACAGGCGGAGGAGGGCAGAAAATGAATATACGGCGCTGGAAATTCGAGGATATATTAAAAATTTCAGAGATGGAGAGGGAGTGTTTCAAAGACCCGTGGAGTTATAGAATGCTTGCCGATAGCTTAGACAGCGATAATTTTATAGGCGTGCTTTGCGATGATGATGGGGATATAGCAGGTTATGGCGGAGTTACCGTCAATGTGGATACTGCCGACATAGACAACATCGCAGTAGCGGAGAACTATCGCAGATCCGGTGTCGGAAGCGCTATTTTGGAAGAGCTTGTAAAGGTCGCTGCAGAGCGCGGGGCGGAGAAGGTCTTCCTCGAGGTGAGAGTTTCAAATTCACAGGCCTTGCTTCTGTATTTAAGACACGGGTTTAAAGGGGTATACGCGCGCACCAGGTATTATCCGGACGGCGAGGACTGCCTGGTTATGGCGAAGGAAATAGTATGACTTTTTCCTTTGTACTAAATACCGGGTTGTGTAAATTAAAGAATATATAGCAGTAACAGGGAGAAATATGGGTATTTTTATATCTGGCGGCAAGACGCTCGAATGTGTGGTTATAGCGCTCTGTTTCGGTGCGCTGCTTGCGCTGTCTTCCGAAAAACCTATAATCATGCTTGAGCGTTCGGGCTACAACGGAAAAGAGTTCATGCGCCGAGCGGTGAAACGCGCAAACATGACGTTTGAGCGCTTTTTGCTTTTAGCCGGACTTTGTCTTTTGTCAGCGGCGGTCGTTTCGCTGTGCTTCTCGTTTGCCGGCGACCGGGCAGCGATTATCGGGCTTGCCATGTATGTGCTTTTCTTCGGATTGTATATCGCTGCGGACAGTAAAATTGTGACCTGCGTGCCTGCGACGCGCTCAAAACGGAGCAGACGTTTAAAGAAAGTATTGTTTTTTGTATGTGTAGTCGTATCGTACATCTTAGTCGTGCTTCTCAATTTCGCCGCCGAGGTGTGGGGCTCGGGTCTTTTTAACGTGCTCAGATACTGCGCTCTTTCGATATTGCCTGTTTTGCTTCTGCCTCTTATATGCCTTTCAAATCTTATCGCGAAGATTTACGAGACTCCTTTCAGCCGTGCGTGCGAAAAAAAAGCGGCGGCTGAAATTGCGAAATCCGGCATAACGGTGATAGTCATAACCGGAAGTTGCGGTAAAACGTGTGTCAAAGACATAATTTTTTCCATGCTGAAAAAAAAGTATAAAGTTCTTTGTGTTGACTGCGCATGCAGTGCTGCGGAAGTTTTATGTCAAGCCGTACGCGGTAATGAAATAGGGGAGTACGATGTACTTATAGCGGAGACCGATATATGCGGCGCGGGCGGCATGTGGAGTATAAAGAGAATATGTACGCCTAAATTTTTGGTGATTACGGGCATATATCCGGAACACGCGGGAATGATAAAAGAAAAAGCCGAGTGTATGCGGGGTATTGCAGAACGAATATATATTACATCCGACATCGAGAAGTATTTTAAAGACATTGATTGTGCGTTGAATGTGTGCGGCATAGCCTCAGATGTTGAAATAACTTGCGGCAAAACTTGCTTTACAATTGATTTAGGCGGAGAAAAGATGCGTGTCGGTACAAAGCTTTTAGGTGCCGCCGCTGCAGAAAACATAGCTATCGCCGCAATGGTTGCTTCAGAGCTCGGCGTGAGTGCGAAAGACATGGCGGCTGCGGCGGACGAGCTTGAGTACGTCGAGCACAGACTGAGTTTTGAACAGTGCGGCGGGCTGAATATTTTGGATGACGGCTATAATTCGTGCCTTAAAGGCGCACTTTCCGCTTTGGAGGTTTTAAAAGCCTTTGACGGCAGAAGGATTGTTATAACGCGCGGAATAGTGAGGTACGGCGATTTTTCGGATGATGAAAATAAAGAGCTCGGCAGAGCACTTGCAGGGAGTGATCTCGTCATCGTTGTCGGGGAAACATGTTCGCGTCTGATACAAAAGGGATACCTCGAGGCCGAAGGTGATCCGCAAAAGATTGTTGTACGGCATACGATTAAAGACGCAAAAAACAAACTGAAAGAGGCAGTGAAAGAGGGCGACGCCGTTCTTTATCTCGGCGTATTTTGAACGAGGCATAGATGTGAACAAAGTTCGGTTTTGACAAATGCATAAAAAACAAGCGCAATATTGGGTGAAAAATAAAAATATATTTCGAAAGGAGAGATACACATGTCCTCTAAAATTAAGATGAGCGTGCCTATCGTAGAGATGGACGGCGATGAAATGACGCGTGTTCTATGGAAATGGATCAAGGAGATCCTGATCGAGCCTTATGTGGAGCTTAAGACAGAGTATTACGATTTAGGTCTTAAGGAAAGAGACAGAACGGACGATAAAGTTACCGTCGATGCTGCAATGGCCACGAAGAAGTATAAAGTGGCGGTAAAGTGCGCGACCATAACTCCCAACGCGCAACGCGTTGAGGAATACAAGCTAAAAAAGATGTGGAAGAGCCCGAACGGAACGGTAAGGCGTATATTGGACGGCACCGTGTTCCGCGCACCGATCATAGTAAATGGCATAACACCGTACGTTCCCGGCTGGAAAAAGCCTATAGTGCTTGCCCGTCATGCCTACGGCGATATATACAACTCGGTGGAGATCAGTGCCTGCTCCGGTCAAAGTGCATACCTCGTCGTAACCGGCAAGGACGGCGAGGAGGTGTCTCGTCAGCTGATAAAGCAGTTCGACGGAGACGGGATTGTGCAAGGAGTGCATAACTTGGATAAGTCCATCCAAAGCTTTGCCGTAAGTTGCTTCAACTATGCCTTGGAGAATAAGATACCGCTCTGGTTCGGGGCAAAGGATACAATCTCTAAGACATATGACCACCGATTCAAGGATATATTCAATGAAATATATGAAAGCAGCTATAAAGAAAAGTTCGAAAAGGCCGGAATTTATTTCATGTACACCCTTATAGACGACATAGTCGCGCGCATCGTGCGCAGCGAGGGCGGTGTCCTGTGGGCTTGCAAGAACTATGACGGCGACGTCATGAGCGATATGGTCGCCACGGCTTACGGTTCTCTCGGAATGATGAGTTCCGTGCTTGTATCCCCCGAGGGGAATTATGAGTATGAGGCGGCGCACGGAACGGTGACCAGACACTATTATAAATACTTAAACGGCGAGGAAACTTCCACAAACTCCGTAGCTACAATCTGGGCCTGGACCGGCGCTCTCGCAAAGCGCGGAGAGTTGGACGGAAACGACGCGCTGGTAAAATTTGCAAAGAAACTTGAAAACGCCGTAATCTCGACTATAGAGGAAGGTAAAATGACGGGGGACCTTATCCCGCTCTTTAAGCGTGAAGGCATAACCCCTGTAAAACTCAACTCACGCGAATTTTTAAACGCGATAGCGGAGAAACTTTAAATGCGATGGTAAGGAATACCCCGCATATATATCAAAAACTCATCAAATCGCTGCAAAAATCTGAATTTTTCGAAATTTTTTACCCGTTATGGCTATAAGGCTTGTTTTTTGTGCGCTTTTGACCCCGATATCATGTATAGGAATCATGAAATTTGCCGAGCGTTTGCTGTTTGCGCATCCATTTTTTATTAAAAATCGATTAGAAATCGGTCGAACCAAAAAACATTAAAAGTCTGCTTTTAGCCTAATACCGGATAAGAGGCACGGGATTGTGTTCAACTATGATTTAAGCGGAAAGAACAAATATTATACATTGTACTCTTTAGTGCGGGATGATATATTGGGCGGCAGATTGCGTGCGGGCACAAAGCTTCCCGGCAAGCGCACCTTAGCGCAAGATTTGGGCGTCAGCGTGATAACCGTGCAGACGGCATATGAACAGCTTTTGGCAGAGGGATATGTAACGAGCAAGGAAAGAAGCGGGTATTATGTGGCGGAAATAGAAATGCGCTACACTCGCAAAATGTTCACCCCGCCGCTTGAAAGGGAAAAAGAGACAAGTTACGAGACAGATTTTGTGAAGGGCAGCGCACCTGCAGAACTGTTTCCGTTTTCGTCATGGGCGAAGCTTATGCGCGGCGTACTATCGGACTGCGGCGAACATCTTTTGGAGCGTGTGCCGTGTGACGGGGATATGGAGCTTAAAGAAGCGCTTGCGGACTATTTGTACAGAATGCGCGGTATTTTTGTTGATCCGAGATGCATAGTCATAGGAGCAGGCGCTGAGTATTTGTACGGCGTCGTCGTTCAGCTGCTGGGGCGGGATAAATTGTACGCCTTAGAAAATCCGTGTTACAGAAAAATTTACAGGACTTATACGCTAAGCGGCGCACGTTGTGCGCTTATCGATGTCGGTGGCTCGGGGATCGACTGCGCCGAGACGGAAAAGGCGGGCCCGGACGTCGTTCATATCTCGCCTAACCATCAGTTCCCCACGGGTGCGGTAATGCCTGCCTCGGCAAGAACAAGAATTATAAACTATGTAACGGGACGCGGCGGGTATATAGTCGAGGATGACTATGACAGCGAGTTCAGACTATACGGCAAACCGCTGCAGAATATATATGGACTGTGTCCGGACAGAGTAATTTACATAAATACATTTTCAAAGACACTGGCGCCGTCTATGCGCATCGGGTATATGATTCTTCCTCCAGCGCTGTACGGCGAGTATCTTGAGCTGTTCGGTTCATCATCCAGCGCCGTCCCTCTGTTTGAGCAGAAAACGCTTGCGCGCATGATATCCTCAGGGATTTTTGAACGGCACATAAGCCGACTGAAAAACTATTACCGCAGCGTGAGGGACGTTCTCTTAAAAAAGTTGGAGAATATGAAATGTCCGCATGAGGTGTGCGATACGGGCAGCGGACTGCATTTTACCGTCAAATTCCCGTCTGCGTCTTCCGACGACGAGATAAAAGAGAAGGCGAAAACTGTCGGGATAAATATAAGGTGTCTTTCGGATTATCTTCTTTCACCGAGGGAGGGATGCGAAAAGACTGTCGTCATAAATTATTCCGGGGTAACGTTGAAAGAGGCGGAGAAGCTTCCTTTGCTCAAGTTTTAAAGATGTTATGGCAAAATCGAACGTTAATAAAAGTCCGTCTATCTACAGCACCTCAAAATTTTATATTATGTGGCAATTTGATAGCTTTTCGGCGTATATAGCGGGTAATTTCTGCCATATCTTGTGATGATGAGGCGAAAATACTCTGCAGAACCTTTTGACCCGTACACCATGCAGATGAGACAGGTTATAGATAAAGTGTCTCCATGACGATTCGGTGGCGACATTGCTATAAACTAAAAAACGGAGATATAACTATGGATGTTAAGCAGTTAAAAAATGCTGTGGATACAGCCGCAGGCAGGAATGCGGCCGAGCTGGTTTTAAAGAATGCATTGTATCTCGATGTATTCAGCGCAGAACTTAAAATGGCGGATATTGCCATAAACGAGGGAAAAATTGCGGGGGTCGGAAAATATAGCGGCGAAAGAGAAATAGACATGACCGATAAAGGCGTGGTTATTCCGGGGCTTATTGATGCGCATATGCATTTGGAGAGTTCTCAGATATCGCCCGAGGAATTTGCGTCGCTTGCGGTACCTAGGGGAACGACGCTTATCATAGCCGATCCGCACGAGATAGTCAACGTGTGCGGTTTAGCCGGCGCCGATTATATCAGGCAGGCAGCCGCGCGTACCCCCATGGAAGTGAAACTCATGTTGCCCTCATGCGTACCGGCAACCGCATTCGAAACGAGCGGTGCCGTCCTCACGTCAAAAGATACAGACGAGGCGCTCAAGGGCGATAGATTCTATGGATTGGGAGAAATGATGAATTATCCCGGCGTCGTTGCAGGCGACGAGGAGGCTCTAAAAAAATTGCTTGCGGCCAAAAGTCGCGGCAAGCTCATAGACGGACATGCACCGTCGCTTACGGGCGAGGCGCTGAATGCGTATATCTATGCCGGCGCACGCGCCGACCACGAGTGTACGACAAAGGAAGAAGCGCTTGAAAAAATAGCTAAAGGTATGTATGTTCTTATGCCTGCAGGCTCGGCGGCAAAAAACTTGCCGCGTCTCGCGCCTGCGGTCAATGAATATAATTTCCGCAGGTTTGCACTGTGTACGGATGACAGACACGCGGGAGATCTTGCCGTTGAGGGGCATATGGACCATGTGCTCCGCACTGCGGTAAAATGCGGAATAAAGGGTGAGATAGCGGTTGTCATGTGTACGCTCAACGCTGCCGAATGCTATAAACTTGACGGAAAAGGTGCAATAGCTCCCGGTTATGACGCCGATCTCGCGGTATTTTCAGATCTCGAGGAGTTCGAATGCAGACAGGTGTATAAGGCGGGCAGACTTGTGGCCGAGGAGGGCAGACCCCTCTTTGTACCCGTAAAACGTGTGCCGGGATATGTAAAAAACACCGTGCATATAGATTTGGTTAAGCCGGATATTTTCCGAATATCGTTAAATGGCGCTAAAGCGCGTACCATACAGCCGACTCGCGGCAGCCTTACCACCAAATGCGTCGTATGCGATGTACAAAGCGCAGACGGCGACGTCGTGATAAAAGGGAGCGATCTTGTAAAGATTGCAGTGGTGGAGCGCCACTTTGCCAGCGGGAAGGTCGGTCTCGGTCTTATGAAGGGCTATGGGCTGAAAGGCGGTGCAATCGCAACGACGGTAGCACACGACAGTCATAATATAATAGTTGCCGGAGACAGCAATGAGGATATGGCGGCCGCTGTTGAGGAAATTAAACGCATAGGCGGCGGTATGGTCGTAATAAAAGAAGGTAAAGCATACTCCGTTCCTTTAGATATAGCGGGGCTCATGAGCTCGAGGCCTGCATCCGAACATGCTGCGCTGACTGAAAAGCTGTCCGAAACGGCCTACTCGATGGGTGTCGATCGCGGTCTTGATGCGTTCATGACGCTCTCATTTGCAGCTCTTGCCGTCATTCCCGAGATAAGAGTGACCGACGAGGGGCTTTTCGACGTTAACAAATTCGCATTCACATCGATTGATGCCGACTAAAGCCAAGCTTTAAAATTGAGATTTTTCGGCTCGATTATAAATTTTACCTCGGTATTACAAAATCCGTGCATGCTTTTTACATCTTCGTGCTATACTGTAGTCAATGCGCGGCGAGGCAAAAAGCCTCTCTCGTAAAAATCCTTTTTTCTCCCCCTCGGAGCTGTTCGAAATCGGTCGGCCCCGAGGGCTTTTTTTACAAAAATCCTTGTCAGGCATTCTTCTGGTATTATAAAATTATATAAAACTGGCTATATTTATAATATCAGGTGATGGTAAAATATGATGTATAATCAGGATTAGAGCGCCGGCGGGAATGCATGCGCGGAGATATTTAGTGGGAGATTGTATATCATGAGTGAAAAAAAGATACTTACAATGCAGGATTTGTCTTGTGTAGGGCAGTGTTCGATGACGGTTGCGTTGCCGATACTTTCGGCGTACGGTTTTGAGACATGCGTGTTGCCTACAGCGGTGCTGTCTAATCATACGATGTTCAAGAAGTGGAGCTATCTGGATCTGACTCCCGAGATGGATAACATTTTTCGTGTATGGAAAGAGAATGAGTTTAAATTCGATGTCTTTCTTTTAGGATATTTAGGAAAAATTTCGCTTATGGCGGCGGCTGAGAGGTGCTTCGACGAGTTTTCAGCGGAAAAAAGCTTGGTTATAATAGATCCGGTGTTTGCGGATAACGGGAAGCTGTATGGCGGATTCGATGCGGAGTATGTGAAGGCCATGTCACACCTTGTGCGCCGTGCCGATATCATTCTCCCCAATCTTACCGAGGCATGTTTTATGACGGGTACAGAGTATATGGAAAGGTACGATAAAGCGTATGTGGAGAATGTGCTTGAAGCACTCTCAAAGCTAACATCGGCAACTGCAGTCGTAACAGGCGTGGAACTGGACGGTAAGATAGGCGAAGCTGTGTCGAAAGCGGGGAAGGTGAGCTATGTTATGGGCGAGAAGCTTCCCAGAAGCTCGCATGGTACGGGCGACGTATTCGCGTCTGTATTTACCGGCGAGTACCTTAAAGAAGAGAACATTGAGAGCGCTTCCGACAAGGCGTCTGTGTTTGTGCAGGATTGTTTGAGAGCAACGCCGGACAGCCACTTCTACGGGGTTGTGTTTGAGCAGATTTTAAACAAAAAAAGAGAAAAATAATATCCAAGCTTTGGGATACGTCGCTTGAACAATTGTTCTCATGCTTTTCGATTGCCATTTCTTTTAAAACGCGCCATCGTTTATGTTATGGCGCTCGTCAAAGAATTGAGAAATGGGGACGAAAAGGCATGAGAATTTTGATTTTCCATAATTTGTAATGATGTAGAAAAATACTCTGCAGAACCTTTTGACTGCGGCACCGGAAAATGACGCTTAACCAAAAAAAATCGAAAAAAGTGTTGACTTAAA
>CAYLIO010000049.1:0-9928 GCA_964383655.1 uncultured Clostridia bacterium
TACGCCCCGGTGGACTTTCACCACAGACTGACGGCATGCCCGTCATACCAAGAAAAAAGGCCCTGTTTCCCAGGGTCTTTCAGGGTTTTATAACGATTCGGCCTCCCAAAGTCACATAGCGTTAACTACCAAAGACGGGACAACATTTTGATTTGTATAAATCGTCGTCACCTCTCGAATGCTCAAATTCAAAAGCCTTATTTCCCTGCGCCCGGTCTTTTTTTCATAGCCTTTTTAACCTTTATGAAATTTTAAAAAATATATCAATTTAAATTTTTAAAAATCCTTTAATAATTTATTGACACGCCTTATATCCATGCAATATAATCTATGCGATTACTAATACTAAACTTTTTGTTTAAAAACGCTAAGCGTTTAATTATTGTAAACTTTTTGTTTAATATATGGAGACATGCTGTATATGGAAATCGGCAGTAAAATAAAACAGCTCCGACAGCAGCTGAACCTGTCACAGGCAGAGCTTGCCGACAGGTGCGAACTTACAAAGGGATATATTTCGCAACTGGAAAACGATATTACCTCCCCATCTATCGCCACGCTGTGCGATATTTTGGCAGCACTCGGTACAGACCTTGCCGAATTCTTCAAGAAAGAGGATGACGAGCGCGTAGTATTCGGCGCGGAAGATTTTATCGAAAAGAGGGATGCCGGTATAATTTTGCGGTGGATTATACCAAACGCACAAAAAAATACCATGGAACCCGTCCTTTTAGAACTGCTGCCCGGGGCCTCGGTTGCGGAAGACTTTCCGCATGAAGGCGAGGAATTCGGATATGTGCTTGAGGGCAGAATACGCATAACTTTAGGAAAGAAGTCGTATATCTGCAAAAAAGGCGAGACTTTCTATTATAAGGCCAACACCACTCACTTTGTATCGAATGCAGGCAAAAACACGGCGAAACTGCTATGGATATCATCGCCGCCTAATTTCTGATTATAAAATATCATTCTCGGGAGAAAATAGTTATGCACCAGACAAACACCATAATTGAAATGAAAAACGTTTGCAAGAAGTTTGATGACACCATCGCGGTCGATAACTTCAATCTCACCATACAAAAAGGCGAGTTTGTGACCTTTCTCGGCCCGTCCGGTTGCGGTAAAACCACGACACTCAGAATGATTGCCGGATTTGACATACCCACATCCGGTCAGATACTTCTCAACGGGCAGGATATAAGCACGCTGCCGCCGAACAAGAGGCCTGTCAATACTGTATTCCAGCGCTATGCGCTTTTCCCGCACCTCAATGTGTATGAAAATATAGCATTCGGTCTTAAGAACAAAAAAATCGATTATACGTACACCGACAAAAATGGCCGGCAGGTTACGAAGAAAACACATCTTACGCGAAGCGAGATTGACGAGAAGGTTCGCCGCGTACTGGATATCGTTGACCTCGAAGGATTTGAAAAGCGCTCAATCTCCACTCTGTCCGGCGGACAACAGCAGAGAGTCGCCATAGCAAGAGCTATAGTCAACGAACCTGAAATACTTCTTTTGGATGAGCCCCTTGGCGCATTGGACCTTAAAATGCGCAAGGAGATGCAGATCGAGCTTAAAGAGATGCACAAGGAACTTGGCATCACATTTATATACGTTACGCACGACCAAGAGGAAGCTCTCACGATGAGTGACAAGGTAGTCGTAATCAATGACGGCGAGATTCAGCAGATAGGCACCCCCACCGACATCTATAACGAGCCTGCAAACACGTTTGTCGCCGACTTTATAGGAGAGAGCAACATCTTCAACGGTGCAATGGTAGATAAGCTGAAGGTAAAGTTCTGCGGAGCGGAATTCGACTGCGTCGATGACTTTGAAATAAACCAATATGTCGACGTCGTAGTGAGGCCTGAAGACATTGCAATTTGCAAACCCGGCGAGGGCCAGATTAAAGGTACGGTAATCTCCACCGTCTTTAAGGGCGTTCACTATGAAATAACCGTTGAAGTCGGCAGATACGAAATAGTAATCCAAAACACATCCTATGCCGAGCCCGGCACGGTAATCGGCATGCGTATCGGACCGGATGATATACATATAATGGCCAATGACTACACCGAAAACAGATACGACGGGGTGATTACGAAGAACAATACCGTAAGGTTCGGCGACGGTGAATTTGAATGCGACGTGACACAGCTCTACCCCGGGTCTCACCTTGATGAAGATGAATATCTCATAACGGCCGACGGACAAAAGTTAGACCTTACGGGTGCCGAAGTAAACGTTGAGGTGGCTTTCCGCGACATAACTATGAGCGACGAAAAAGACGCAGGAGGCGCTGAAGGAAAGATTATTTCTATGATTTACAAGGGCGACCACTACCGTTATATAGTAAGGACGGATGAAAACGAGGAAGATTACGTTCTTTCATGCCCCGACCTTTGGAATACGGGCGATATCGTAAGTCTTGTAATTCCTCCCGATAAGATAAAACTTACATTAAAAGCTGCGGCAGGTGAAGACAAATGACAAAAGTTAAATTTAACTTCAACAGAAAACACCTTTGCATCCCCTACGTCGCCTTTTTGGTGCTTTTTGTTGTACTGCCCCTCATTGTTATAATCTATTATGCGTTCACAGACGGCACGGGTCAGTTCACTTTTGATAATCTTGTAAACTTTTTTACAAACTCAAACACGCTTGGCACTCTCCTGTACAGTATAGCCGTTGCTGTGGTTGCTACCATCGTATGCCTGCTCATTGCATATCCCGTGGCATATATTCTTGCAAGAAGTAAATTTAAAAAGAAATACGTTCTTTTAATGATCTTCGTAATGCCGATGTGGATAAACTTTACACTGAGAATTACAGCGCTTAAAGAGATGCTCACCTTAATAGAGCAGAATATCTCCATGTACCCTTTCCTCAATACAATTATAGGAATGACTTACGATTTTCTGCCGTTTATGATCCTGCCCCTCTACACCTCGCTGAATAAGCTGGACAAAAGCCTCATCGAGGCAGCCGAAGACCTCGGCGCAAATAATTTCGGGGTGTTTATGCACATAATTCTTCCTCTCTCCGTTCCCGGCATAATATCCGGAGTTACGATGGTTTTTCTTCCTACAATGACTAACTATGTCGTGCTGGATATGCTGTACAACAGCACATATATTATGGGCAGTCTCATAGGCAGCTATTTTTCTGCGTACGACTGGAACAACGGATCAATGATTTCTATAATACTTCTCGTTATTATATTCCTGATAACGCTTGCAACCAACCGGTTCAATGACGATAAGGCCGAAGACGCCGGGAGAACACTGTTATGAAGCATGCAAAACAAATCCTCAGCACTGTTTGGATAGTTCTCGTCCTTGCATTTATTTATGTACCTATTCTCATACTTGCGGTGTACAGTTTTTCGGATGCCACAATGGTAGGCGGAAGTATGGGAGAATTTACATTCAAAAACTATATAACGTTGTTTGAAAATGAAGATCTGCGCAGCATGATTCTCGGTACTGTATTCCTTGCACTGGGATCGGCTCTTATTGCGACGATTTTAGGCTCTGTCGGGGCAATCGGCTCATTCTATTCCAAGCGTAAAGCAAGAAAGCTCATAAGCTATACAAATCAAATTCCTATAGTGAATGCAGACATAGTAACCGGCTTCTCGATATGTGTGCTTCTTATAGTCATGCTTGGCATCAATAAAGAAACATACGTGCCGCTGGTTGCAGGACATGTGGTTCTGTGCGCTCCTTTCGTATATCTCTCGGTAATACCGCGTTTAAAACAAATGGATAACAGTCTGTACGAAGCAGCCCTCGACCTTGGAGCTACACCCGCGCAAGCACTCTTTAAAATAATAATACCGCAACTTTTGCCCGGAATACTTTCAGGCTTCATTCTCTCTGTTACCCTTTCCTTGGATGACTATTTCATAACCACGTACACAAAACCCTCCACCTTCGACACAATCAGCACCTATGTATTCAACGCCACAAAAGGCGGACAGACGGAAATTAAGACGGCGCTGTGGGCGCTTTCTACAATTATATTCCTTGTAGTGGTTATTGTCGTTATTCTTATGAACGTACTGTCAGGCAGAAAGAAGAAAACACAAAATACGGAGGAACACTGATGAAAAGAAGGAAATTATACGCTCTCGGACTTGCCGCTCTTCTCGCGCTGACACCCATAACGGCAGCCGGATGTTCGTCGGATAACGAAACCATTGTCATTCGCGTAGCCAATTGGGAAGAATACATCGACGAAGGCGACTGGGACGAGGATGAAGCAATTGATATAGAAAATGAATACTCCGGAGATTATATAATAGGTGAAAACAGTGTAATCGATGACTTCACCGAGTGGTTCAATTCACAGAATTACGGTTTTAATGTTGAGGTTGAATACTCCACCTTCGGTACAAATGAGGACTTGTATAACCAACTGAAACTCGGAAGTACCTATGATCTTGTTTGTCCGTCGGATTATATGATAATCAAACTTTTAGACGAGGATAGACTTCAAAGTTTTTCTGACGAATTCCTCGATCCTGACATTGAAACCAACTATTACATACGCGGTGTATCTTCATACATTGACGGAACGGAAGACAGCATATTCTATCAAAACGGCTGGTACGGCATAGCCGCATGCTATATGTGGGGAACAACCGGAATTGTTTATAACTATGATGAAATAGAAGACGAAAGTGATGTAACGGCATGGAATATCCTTATCAACAGCGACTACTACAAATCTATTACAGTCAAGGATAATGTGCGCGATGCCTACTTTGCCGCCCTCTCAATTTTGTACGAAGATGATCTCAACGCAATCAATTCTAACGAGACAATGTCACAGGAAGAGAAAGCTCTCACCAGAAGCGCTTTATTGAACGATACAGACGAGCAAACAATCGCCGAAGCCAAGACTATTTTAAAGCAAATAAAAGAAAACGTATACTCTTTTGAAACCGACAGCGGAAAGACGGACATGGTTACGGGAAAAGTCGTTGCAAACTTCCAGTGGTCCGGCGATGCGGTATATATAATGGATCAGGCTGAGGAAGACGAGACAAATCTTTGGTACTCTGTGCCTGACGAGAGTACCAACCTTTGGTTTGACGGCTGGGTAATGCTCAAAGATGCAATAAACGGCGACGAAAAGCGTCAATTTGCCGCCGAATCATTTGTAAACTTCCTATCCCGTCCTGATATAGCGATACGGAACATGTACTATATAGGATACAGCTCTTCAATCGCAGAGCAAACAGTATTTGACTACTTTGATTGGTGCTACGGCGCCGTGACTGATCCTGAGGATGACGAATATTATGAAATAGAAGCTCTGTACGAATACGACGTCAGTTACTTTTTTGGCGACAAAATAGATGAAGACGAATGCACAATATATCTGGATATGGATACCGTTGATGTTATAGGTTATTATGATACCGGCGAAACAGAAGACGGCTTGACTATATATTCAGGCGGGACAATCAGTCGCGGAAGACAGGCCTTTTCACAGTACCCCACGGAGGATGTGATAGAGCGCAGCGTTATCATGCTTGACTTCGGAGATGACCTGTCAGCAATTAATCAAATGTGGATAGAGGTAAGGTGTTTTGACCTTTTTGAGATTAAAATATCCACAGTAATAATAATCACTGCGATTATTGTCGTGATAGTAGCTGCAATTTGCCTGTATGTATTCAGATATAGGATATTCTACAATAAAAAAAGACGGTGAAATATAAATCCGTTATATATTGTCTATCGTTCGAATCCATTATTTACCTTCCTGCTAACAGAGACAGCGTAAATATAATGGAAAACTATACAGCAATCGTGGTGTGGTGGGGATCCCCACCACACCACCGTACGTGACGCTTAAGCATGCGATGGTTCAACATGGCTTCAAAGCGTGACTAACATCGCCTTGTGCGCTTCCCTTATTTCCGTTTCCATGGATACGCCTTTGGTTTATGTGGTAATCTGCTCATATATGTTTTGCCCTTCCCTCTCAGGTTTTTCCATGGAGCATACATTTGCTTAGCACGGTTATGTTGCTTAAACCCTTCGGCTTGTATATGCCTGCTATGGCTTTTGCCGGCTTCTCACGATCCGTTGTTACTACAAGCATTCCTTGCCCGTGAGAACTCACGGGATGACAACTTTGTTATTCGGAATATTGAACAGCTTTGCGCCCCACGCATTCTTCACGCGCAAGGGATAGTCCGCAACGGCAAGCACGCTCGCCTCCGTGCCGTCAATGACGTATCTGTTGCCATGGAACGCCACTTCTTTCGGCTTTACCCATGCAAGCAAATCTTCGTCGGCAATGTCCTTTTCCCCTCTCTCGTCAAAGTAACGCGAAAAACTGTATTTAAGGAACACCGCCGCTTCACGCTGCCCTAACAGTTTCGTGGACAGCCCGCTCTTTGCAACTTCGCCCGCAATATTGATTGCCGTACTCTCCAAGTCAAGCTCGTTTCTGCCATATACGATGATATAATAGTCAGAAAGGTACTGCTTGCGGATATTGTTTAGCTTGTCTATGCGGTCGATACGCTCCTGCAATATGTTTTGCCTTATCTCCTTTATGTCGCTGTAATCGTCGCTTTCGTACAGAACGGAAAGTTTATCGAAGATGTCCTTTGCAAAGCCGTCTAAATTTACGGGGCGGTCTATCTTTACAATGTCCGCGCTCTGATTAGCATCGAGAAGTTCTAGTGCGTTTGCTATGTAGTTAATGTCTATGTTTTGCTGCACAACGTCCTCTATCCCGAAGTTCTTTTGTCCGGCCTTAATCACCCTGCCATACATACCGCCGCTGTATGCGAGCAAACCGTTTGATTTGATTTCTTTCAGCCCAATGAGAGTATCTATATTCTCTTTGGGATTTTTCGCGTCCGCCGTATATTTCTTTTTGGCGAACAGGAATTTTATGTTTTCAAATATGAATGTATAGAAAATGCCGTCGGGCGTGGGCATAAACATGACGACTGCCGCCAAGCCCATAATGATTGCAAACACCCAATTACCCGCCGTAATCATAATGAATATGATTGCAAACATGACAAGCGCAACTATTACGTCCGCCATTGAGTAACATTTCCATACAGTATTCTTCACCTTGATTTTTTTAGGTATAATTCTCAACCGCCATCCTCTCCTTCATCTGTTTCGCCGCCGCTATCCGCAGCGCCTGCCTCTCCTCCGCCGTCGCTGTACCTGTAGCCGTCGTCATCGGAACTTTCAGAACTACCGCCGTCTGACGATCTGTTTCTTCTGCTTCTTACTGCATGGGAGATACCTCTGACGCCTCTTACCGCAAGGCCTACCGTCATTGCGCCCGCAATTCTGCCGCCGTAAAACGCGCTTCGCAGCCATCCGCCGCCCGCACGCATATAGTCTGCCTGTCCGAAAAGTCTTGCAAACAATGCCTGACCTGCGGGCATGAGCATTGCACCGCCCACTATCATAAAGATAGTAAACACCGCATTGCCAAAACTGCCCACACCGTCTAACTGAACGCCGTTTATAATCGGTAGTATCAGAACAAATATGTTTACTGCAAGCACCGCACCATATGCAAGCACTATCTTGATTACGAACGTTTCGCGCCGGTTTTTGAACCGTACGCCGTCATCTAACGGCAACGTTGACATTGCCACGGTCATTGTGAAGTGCACAAATACAATTTCGTACACCCGCTTCGCAAGATTGAGCACGGCAGGTACATAAATGTATTAGGATTCACCATACCGTTGCATTTCCGCGATGTCGGCCATATGCCGAACAGCGCCGTATTGTATCCGCCGAGAATTTCGCTGACGGAGAGTGAAGTAACGTCTATATTCGACGCAGAATATCCGTTCAGCCATTCGCCTACGCAGGCGTTGAAGATTGCCGTTGACAGATTCGTCGTGTTGTCTACATTGAATATCTTTGCAAGCAGCCGCAAAAAAGAATCTAATATGAGAATGCCCGGTATTACGACCGCTAGCATAGCCATCGCTACGAGCAACGCCAAAAAGAATTTGCCGACTATCGTTGATGTGTTGCGGTTGTTGGCTATAATGTTCTTTACAAGCCCTACGATTGTAAATATACAGGTAAGCCCTATCGCGGCAATAAAGATACATCAAAATACCGTTCCTATCGTAGAATCGCCCACGATAAGCTCTATAAGATTAACTTGCTCACCCTGATATGCTACCGTTGCCACGCCTAATATTGCGGAGAAAATTTCCATCAGTCCGTCGATTAGTTGCAACAGCCATAAAAAGAGCTGCAAGGCAATCTCTTGTAAAAAAATTAGCATTTATCCTCTAATCTATCTTTCAGATTTGCTATTTTTTGCACAGCGCTATTGACATTTGAAATACAATGTATTATAATTGAATTACAGATAAAACTATTTGAGGAGGTTATTATGGCTACTTCTATCGTACAATTTCGTGTAGATGAAGAACTCAAAACCGAAGCTACCGCAATTTATGAAAAACTCGGTATAGATTTATCTACTGCCGTGCGAATGTTCCTGAAACGCTCTGTTATGGAAAAGGGTATCCCCTTCCCCATGACTTTGCAAAATGAGTACAATGCCGCAAAAGCGACACAGGCATTGACTGAACTGAATATGCAGGCAGAACAAAACGGCTTAACTGATTTATCCTTGGATGAAATCAATGCTGAAATTGCCGCATACAGAAAAGAACGCAAAGCGGAATAACGCATGAAATTTTATGCTGTTATTGATACCAATGTTCTCGTATCTGCAATGCTCAAAAAGGATAGCGCACCATGGCATATTCTGAATGAAGCTTTGTGCGGCTGTATTGTCCCACTCTTCAACGGCGAAATTCTAAACGAGTATACAGAAGTCCTTTTGCGAAAGAAAATTAACTTTTCTGAAAGGTCTGTATTAAACTTGTTGGGCGAACTCCCAAAACGCGGCATTCTGATAAATGCCGAACATTTTAACGAGCAACTGCCTGATCCCCATGATACCGTCTTCTACGAAGTTGCAATGACGGCACAGGATATAAACAACTCATTTCTCGTTACAGGAAACATCAAACATTTCCCTGTCAAACCCTTTATAGTCACTCCAAGAGAAATGCTTGAAATTATTAAAAATAGCAAAACTTAACTTTGTCAGAACTTAAAGGCGGCGAATATCTCGCCGCCTTTTTCATCCTACGATTTAAGCGCTGACCCATGCGGACAGACCGTTTATGAGTAGAGGCGCACCCATAGCCACTACGAAGATAATGACTATACCGATAATGAGTTGCTTTACCATGTCTTTCGCGTTAATCTTTTCCTCATTGCGGTGGGCTATGGCAATCTTTATGCCGATATACGCACCCCATACAACAACAACCGCAGCGAGCGCAATAACTATGTACACCCAAAAACTGTCGATAAGACTTTGAAGTTTCTCGACAATTTCTGCAAGACTGCCGTCCAACCCGGACGACGCCAATAATTTAAAATTCATAAGCTATGTTATCCTCCGTTTTTTTATTTTTGTTTTTATTTTTCTTATAGATTATCCCGGCGGCAATGGCTCCGCCTACAAGCAGAACGAACAGTATCAGCAACACTACCGCCGTAGTCCCCGAATTTCCGCCGTCATCTTCGGCCTCGTCCGTTATATCTTCTTCAACAGACTCGTCTGAATCTTCGGTGGCCTCAACTTCGCCTTCGCCGGACTCGACAGGAGTTTCCGTTGCCACATCGTCCTGCGTCCCTGTTTCTTCACCAATGCTCTCGTCGAGTGTTTCCGTTTCCCCGACAACTGACTCATCGAGCGTTTCGGTCGATTCTTCTTTCGTTTCTCCCGAAACGAGTTGTCAAGGACTTTTTAATCAAATTCACTAGTCACAAACAAGCGCCTTTTTATCGCTTGGACGAGTTTACTTTTCCCGGCGCAT
>CAYLIO010000050.1:0-5366 GCA_964383655.1 uncultured Clostridia bacterium
CAGAAAAGGCGTCGCATCATCGCTGATTTGCAAGGCGGGGATGCGGCGTCTTTAATTTTTGCTTGTTCTACCGTGAGTAGAGCGGCGTTTCATTGCGGTAGAGCGCTCTGTTTAAAGTGTAGACGCCGGCAATAAAAAAAGGGGATATAACCTATTGATTTTTAAATCGTATCATAATAGAATAAACAAGATAAATCGAGGTTTATTTTTGCTCGAGGCGGCTTCCTAGGTTTTTTGGAAGACCGAAAAATATTTATATGGGAGAGATGAAACAATAATGGCGGACTATAAAATCACGTGCTGTTCGACGACAGATCTCACGGCGGAGAAGATTTCCAAAATCGCTGCAGGGTGCGGGAAGTACCACTACATAATTGACGGGAAGGACTATGAGGATGACCTTTTCACATCGTCCTCCCCCGAGGAGTTTTACGGCAGAATAAGCAGAGGTGCCATGCCCACCACGGCGCAGGTTACGCCGGAGGAGCTGTGCGAAATCTTCGATCCTATTTTGGCATCGGGCTGCGATCTTCTGCACATAGAATTTTCGTCCGGGCTTTCGGGCGGCTGGGAGTCGGCCGTGGCTGCACGGGAGGCGATGGCGGCGAAATATCCTAAGCGTAAGGTATATATCGTGGATTCGCTCGCGGCGTCATCCGGGTACGGGCTTCTCGTGGACAAAGCGGCAGAACTTAAAAAGCAGGGGTTAGGAATCGATGAACTGAAAGAGTGGCTTGAGTTAAACAAGCTGCGCGTCATACATCTTTTCTTTGCTACAAACCTCACGCATTTTAAGCGCGGCGGCAGAATTTCCGGGCCTGCGGCAACCTTGGGTTCGATTCTCAATATTTGCCCTATAATGGATGTAAACAAGGCCGGAAAACTCGAGGTGTGCAAAAAAGCGCTCGGCAGAAAAAAGGCGGTTAAGGAACTGTTTGCAGGCATGTGCGCAGAGGCGGAGGGCGGCATGGATTATGCCGACAGGTGCTATATAAGCCACTCCATGATGGAGAGCGAAGCCATGATGCTCAAGGATATGATAGAGGGGGCATTCCCCGCACTTAAGGATAAGGTGGAGGTGTACAACATAGGTGCCGTCATAGGATCGCACAGCGGACCCGGCACGGTTGCGCTGTTCTTTATGGGTAAAGGGGAACGCGCGAAATAAAAAAAAGAGGTATATTTCTCAGGCGAAAAAATATTGGGGTTTAAAGGCATCCGAAAGAAAGAGAGAGCGGCTTTCCCGGGTGCCTTTTTTCATTCCCGCGAACCAAAATATTATGGCCGGTATTTCTGTACTTTATCGTTCCTATTTGGTATAATGATATAAGCGTCGGGGCACGTTAATGCAAAAGCATAAATGTGAGCGCCTGCCGGGCGTATAAATAAAAGCGGGAGTAAACAGGTGGATTCGGAAGAAGAGAAAAACGAGATGGGTTCGACCGGCAAAGCGGAGAACGATTCCGTTCGGAGGCCTCGGGAGACGACGAAAAGAGAGGAAACAAATGAGCAGGCCGACAAGGAGGACGCGTCATTTGTACCGGAAGTTTTGGAAAGCAACGCACCGCCGAAAAAGAGACGCTCCCGGGTTTGGACGATTGTGCTCATAGCGCTCATCGCGATCGGAATATACTGCTTGTTCGGTATATCCGGCGAGCTCCCGTCCGAAGGCGAGGTGTTCGGCGGGATCGATCCCGTGGGAGTGGTCATACTTCTGTGCGTTATACTCGGCTTAGTGACGGTCGAGTTGCTCAAGTTTTTTATACTCAACAAGACGGTTATAGGAAAAGTGCGGCCGATTATCGCTTTAAAGACGCATTTTATAGGCAAGTACTACGACGGCATAACGCCTTTTGCCGCAGGCGGACAGCCGATGCAGATCTATTACATGACCACAAAGGGCGTAAGCGGCGCAGATTCATCGGCTGTCGTGCTCATAAAGTATTTCGGGAGCATATTCTCCCTCATTATCGTGGGCGCTTGCGGCATGATAGTGAGCATTGCCGGGAATATACTGTCGGCCGAATATAGTGTGTTTTATGTGATCGGCTGGATCGGGCTTGCATTCAATCTCATCGTGCCTCTCTTTATCCTGCTCTTTGTATGTTTCCCGAAGTTTGCAAGAAAGTTGACGAGCCGGTTCATAAGTCTCGGCGCGAAGCTGAGGATTGTAAAGGATAAGGAAAAAACTATGGGGAAGGCGATAAAGACGGTCACCGACTTTATCGTCTCTTTCAGAATAATCGCGGCGCGGCCGTTGCAGCTTATACTTTTTCTTTTGATGTGCTTTGCGGAGAGTTTTCTGGTTTTCACGGTGCCTTACTTTGCCATGCAGGCGCTCTCATGCGACGTGTCAGGTAAATTTTTGACTGTTTTCGTGCTCAACATAATCACGACGTTCGGCGTATCTATTATTCCCACGCCGGGGAATTCAGGTGTCATAGAGGGCGTGGGTGTTCTCGCGTTCTCGGCAGTGACGACGGGCGCGTCGCTCGCATGGTCGCTGCTGGTGTGGAGATTCTTGACGTACTATATGTACATAATAATAGGGCTGGCAATATCTTTTATCGACATTGTAGTAAGGTATATAGGAAAGGGTAAAACGAGCGTGAAAAGCCTGAATGCGGAGCATGGCGCAGCTGCGGAGACTAAGAAAAATGAATAGAAAAATAGTGTCGGGCGTGGATGCGTGGTATCCGCAGGTGGACGGAGTCACCAACGTCGTGAAAAGCTTAAGCGCAGAGCTTGAAAAGAATGGTGACAGCGTAAAAATAGTTGTGCCGAGCTACGGAAAAAAGGCGGACGAAAAGGGGGATGCGGAGTATTGTGCCGGCGTGTTCCACAACCGTGCGCTGCCGGTGCCGTTTATGGACTTCCGTAATTCCATGCCGGGCTCGGACAAAAAACTGAAGAAGCTTTTAGACGAGTTCAAGCCGGATATACTTCACGCGCACTCGCCGTTTGCCGTGTGTGCCTTCTTCTGCAAATACGGGAAAAAGCACGGCATACCGGTAGTGTATACATTCCATACTAAGTTTAAAGACGAGTTTATGCGCATTACGCATTCACGGATACTGACGGCCGTTCTGATGAAGATTATCATGCGTAACATAAACAGGGTAAAGTATGTGTGGGCAGTGAGCCGGAGTGCAGCCGAGGCCCTGAAAGAGTACGGATATAAGGGCGAAATCAAGGTGATGCGAAACGGCACGGACATGAAGAAGGCCGGTAAGGATGAAATAAAAAAATTAGCAAAGTCAGCGAATAAGAATTACTGTCTTTTGCCCGAAGAACGAGTGCTGCTGTTCGTCGGGCGCATCGTTTCGGTCAAGAATGTAAAATTCGCGTTAAGGGTGATAGCTGTTTTAAAAAGCCGAGGCTTCGACTGTAAGTTTATAATCGCGGGTGCCGGCAATGAGATAGAGGCGGATAAGAAGTACGCAAAAAAGCTCGGGATAGCGAGCGAGACCGTCTTTACCGGATTTATAGGCGAACGAGAGAAGCTGGCTGCGCTGTACGCACGGGCCGATCTCATGCTTTTCCCGTCCGTCTTTGACAGTTTCGGTTTGGTCATACGCGAGGCTGCGGCTTACCGCACTCCCGTGTTCGTACCCGAGGGCTCGGCCTCGGCGGAGGAGATAGAGAACGGAGTTAACGGATATACTGCGCCGATGAACGAGAAAGTGTGGGCGGACAGGATAGAGAAGCTCTTTGACGACGGGCATGAAATGGTGTGCGAAAGGTGCTCCGAACTTGTGCACGCATGGGAAGAAGTCGCGAGAGAAACGGCCGGGGAATATGAAAAAATAGCAGAGGCTTTCAGTATAGGGGGAAAAGACGTACAGACTCTTTGAATGACGAGGGAATACCCCGTGTTTCAGGCCGGAGAATGCGAAAAAAAAATATGGAAGTGCTGAATACGGTTTTGGAAGCGTGTACGGCGGCGGTTGTCGTGCTTATGGCTTTCCGGATTGTGTATATGATAATAGGTTTATTATCGCGCAAAGTGACATATAAGCCGGACACGACCAAGCGGCGGTATGCCGTCATAGTCTGTGCGCGCAACGAGGAGAGAGTCATAGGCAAGCTCATAGAGAGTATACACGCCCAAGAGTATCCTGCCGACAAGATAAAGATATTCGTGTGTGCGGACAGCTGCACGGACAATACGGCAAAGATATGCCGTGAGATGGGCTGCGTTGTTTACGAGCGGTTCAATAAGGACCCGAACAAGGCGAGGAAGGGATATGCCTTGGAGTTTTTGTTCGACATGATCCGCGTCGACTATGATATCTGCAGTTTTGCGGGCTTTGCCTTTTTTGACGCAGATAACGTGCTTGCGCCTACCTGGCTGGATAAAATGAACGATGCGTTCGGAGAGGATGCAGACATTGTCGCTACGTACAGAAATACAAAAAATTTTGATACAAACTTCATCTCTGCGTCGTACGGAATACATTTCTATCGCAGCACGGTGCAATACCACAGACCGAGGCGCAGACTCGGGCTGTGTACGCATTTGGCCGGCACGGGTTATGTGGTAAGGTCGGAGCTTTTAAAAAGCGGCTGGCATTGTACCGGGCTCACGGAGGATGCTGAGTTTACACAGTACATCGTGGCGAGCGGGAAGAAGGTTCTCTTTTGCGAGGATGCTGAGTTTTTCGACGAACAGCCACACAACTTTTTTGTAATGTGGCGACAGCGCTTGCGCTGGGCAAGGGGCAGGCTGATTGTCTTTCTCAAATATAATCTGCGCAATTTAAAGGGTATATTCACTTCCAAAAGCGTAAAAAATGCTTGGACGAACTACGATATGTTCTGGTACTATTTCCCCGGCGGGCTGTTTGCCGCGCTTATCGCCGGCATATCTGCGTTGGCGGGACTCATTTCGGGGATAGTCGCCGGTACGGCAGTCGATTCTGCCATCGCTGCGGCAGCCGGGCTTTTGAGCCGGGACTTCATTTTAAACATTGTTAGCATGGCGGCCCTGGCATATGCCCAATATGTGATAAACGCGGCGCTTGTCGTCCTGCGCGAGCGGAAACATATCCACTGCAGCACGAGGAAGAAGATATTCTGCGTGTTCACTTTCTTCTGGTTCGATTCGATAGACGTAATTCTTAGCATAATAGCCGTCTTCATGCGCGTCAAATGGAAGCCCATCGTGCATGACAGAGCGTATGACTACGCTCAGGTCATAGGCAGGGGAAAAAAGAGCGAAAAAGACGCGGCGGAGAATGTAAAGAAGGTCAAAGAAAAAGAGACGGCGGACGCGCCGTAAAAAAATGAAGGCATAATCCCTCGCAATAAAGCACGGGATATGCCTTTTTTGAAGGCTTAATTCAGTGTAATGGGCGTGAAGCGCG
>CAYLIO010000050.1:5466-9912 GCA_964383655.1 uncultured Clostridia bacterium
TTCAGTGTAATGGGCGTGAAGCGCGCATATTGACTTTGCTTATGCGCTGTGGTAGAATTTCCGGGAAAGGAAGGGCGTTATTTCCCGTGCGGGAAAGGGCTGAAAAGGGCTTTTTCGGGTAAAAAGGACAGATATTATCATGATAAACAGAATGGCGCTTTTCAGCGACGAAACAGAGAGTTTCCGTACGCCGTACGAGCCCGTGAATGGCGATACGGTGACAATTTGCCTGCGCACTCTCGCAAATGACGTAAAGCTTGCGTACGCCGTGATAAACGGTATAAAGCGCGAGATGAAAAAAACGCATACGGACGGCACGTTCGACTATTACGCCGTGGATATGACGTGTACGGACGATCGGGTGAGCTACTACTTCGTCGTCTATGACGATGACGACAAAGTGTGCTACAACAAACTTGGCTGGGCGGAGAACAACCAGGCGGAGTATAATTTCTTCTTCACGCCGGGGTTTAAAGTGCCCGATTGGGCAAAAGGCGCGGTGATCTACCAGATTTTTGTCGACAGGTTCCTAAACGGCTCAAAACAAAACGATGTGGAGAACGGCGAATACTATTACACCGGCTCGCATGTGCGCAAAATAACCGATATAAACAAGTATCCGGAAAGTCTGGACGTGTATAACTTCTACGGCGGCGATTTGCAGGGCGTGCGCAGCAAGCTGGATTATCTTTCTGACTTAGGCGTCGAGGCCATATATTTCAATCCGCTATTCGTTTCCCCGTCTAACCATAAGTATGATATTCAGGACTATGATTACATAGACCCGCACTTTGCGATAATCGAAGAGGACGAGCCGTATGTCATGTTCGATTGGGAGAAACATAACGGCTATGCGAGAAGGTATATAAAACGCATAACATCAAAAGTCAACTTAGAAAAGAGCAATGCGTACTTCGCCGAACTTGCGGCGGATATGCATAGGCGCGGAATGCGGATTATAATAGACGGAGTGTTCAACCATTGCGGCTCTTTCAATAAATGGATGGACAGAGAGGGTATATACCTCGATAAAGAGGGTTATGCCGACGGAGCGTACCAGTCGGTTTCGAGTCCGTACCGCAAATATTTCCGTTTTAACAGCCCGGATGAGAGCCATTCGGATTACGAAGGGTGGTGGAACTTTGAGACGCTGCCCAAGTTGGATTACGAACAGTCGCCCGAGCTTGTGGACGAGGTGATGCGAATAGGCATGAAATGGGTGTCTGCGCCGTACAACGCAGACGGCTGGCGTTTGGATGTTGCGGCCGATCTCGGCCATTCGGACTCTTTCAATCATTCGTTCTGGCGAAGGTTCAGAAAGCATGTGCGCGCCGCCAATCCGGACGCGTTCATCCTTGCCGAGCACTACGGCGATCCGCTGTCCTGGCTGGACGGGACGCAGTGGGACAGCGTCATGAACTACGACGCATTCATGGATCCGGTCAGCCTGTTCTTAACCGGCATGGAAAAGCACAGCGATGCTGCGGACGACTCACTTTTGGGCGATGGCGTACGCTTTTTTGACACGATACTCAAAAACATGAGCAGACTTCCGCGACCCGCACTGGATTCGGCGCTCAACCAGCTCTCCAACCACGACCACTCGCGTTTTTTAACGCGCACCAACAGGACGGTGGGGCGCACGGGCACTTTAGGGCCCGAGGCGGCGGGCCTGGGTACAGACAAACGGGTTATGGAGCTTGCGGTCGTTATTCAGATGACTTGGCCGGGAGCACCCGGAATATACTACGGCGACGAGGCGGGGCAAGTGGGCTGGACTGACCCGGACAGCCGAAGAACATACCCGTGGGGCAGAGAGGATAAAGAGCTTATAGCGCTGCATAAGAAGCTCATCGCTTTAAGAAGGAGCATACATTGCCTCAGGATGGGATCGCTCAAGAAACTGGATGCCGGCCACGGATTCATAGCATACGCGCGTTTCGATTTCGTCGACGGCGCCGCCGTCGTGATCAACGTACGCGACGAGGAACTGAAGCTGAGCGTACCGGTATGGGAAGCCGGGGCTAAAGAGGGCAGAAAGATGAAGGCCGTGTTTGCGTCGTCCCGCGAGTTCGATTCGACGGCCGAGTACAAGATAAAGTACGGAAGAGTGCATGTGACTCTGCCTGCAAAATCGGCATGTGTCTTAAGCTATAAACGCGGAAAGGACGCGAGGATGCAGGAGCAGATGAGCATGTTTCAATAAAAGACTCTTATTTAGTTGCGGGGAAGAAAAATGCTGCGGCAAAAGAAGCCGGGCATGAAACCGAAACATAGAAGAGACAAACAAAATACGGGCGGGAGATATCACAGATGGCAAACAGATATTTCGGCGATATGGACAGATACTTCTTCCATCACGGTGTGCACTATGAGCTCTACGACAAGATGGGAGCGCATATTGCGGAGGAAAACGGCGTGCGCGGCGTACACTTCGTGCTCTGGGCACCGTCTGCGCGCGCGGTATGCGTCGTATCCGACGGCAACGGCTGGACGCCGTGGCGCGATGTGATGGAGAAGGTGGATGATTGCATTTGGGAGCTGTTTGTACCCGGGATGTGCGAAGGGGTAAAATACAAGTACCTTTTGGTCCGTGCCGACGGCTCCGAGGTCATGAAGGCGGACCCGTACGCATTCTCGTCCGAGCTGAGACCCGCAAACGCATCCGTGGTCGCTGATCTGTCCGGCTACGAATGGGGGGATAAAGAGTGGCAGGAGAAGAGGAGTAAAGAGAACTTTCTGGCTAAGCCCATGGCGGTGTACGAGGTGCATCTCGGAAGCTGGAAAAAGGACCGTGACAAATGGTGGGACGAGGATAAGTTTCTGGACTACAGAAGACTCGCGCATGAGCTGTGCGAGTATGTCAAGTGGATGGGGTATACGCATATCGAGGTAATGGGTATATGCGAGTACCCGTTTGACGGGTCATGGGGTTACCAGGTCACCGGCTATTTCTCGCCCACGGTGCGCTACGGCAGTCCTAAGGACTTCATGTATTTCGTAGATTACATGCATAAAAACGGCATAGGCGTCATTCTGGACTGGGTCCCCGCACATTTCCCCAAGGACGAGTTCGGACTGGATTGGTTTGACGGCACTCCGCTGTACGAGTATGCCGACCCGCTTCGCGCGGAGTATCCGCAGTGGGGCACAAAAGCGTTTGATTTAGGCAAGCCGGAGGTGTGCAATTTCCTGATAGCTTCTGCCTTCTTCTGGGTCAATGTATACCACATCGACGCGCTTCGCGCCGATGCGGTGGCTGCGATGCTTTACAACAGCTTTGCAAGGAGTGAGTGGCGACCGAATAAATACGGCACAGATTTTAACTTAGAGAGCTTTGAGTTCTTCAGACACTTGAATACCGTCTTGCGGCAGCGTACGTCTGCGTTTATAATTGCCGAGGACAGCTCCATCGTCTGGGGCGTAACGGAGCCTGCGAAGAATGACGGGCTGGGTTTCGGGCTCAAGTGGGATATGGGCTGGATGAACGACACCATCCGCTACTATAACGAGGATCCTGTGTTCAGACGCCATAAGCACCACCTGATGACAGGTACTTTCGATTATGTATTCGACGAAAAATACATACTCGTTCTCTCACACGACGAGGTTGTGCACGGAAAGGGTTCGGTATTCAACAAATTTGCAGGCAGCCACCAAGACAAGTGCGGGAGCATAAAGACGGCCTACACCATGATGACCGGTCATCCCGGGAAGAAGCTTCTGTTCATGGGCCAGGACTTCGGTCAGGAAGCAGAGTGGGACTATAAAGGATCGCTTCAGTGGAATCTCTGTGACGACCCGGGGCACAGGGATATCCTTGAGTGCTACCGCAGGTTGCTCTCCATCTACAGGTCGAACGCCGTGCTGTATGACGACACGGGCAAGAAAAACGTGTTCGAATGGATAAACAGCGGCGATTATCTGCGCAATCTGTTCAGTTTTATACGCCGCAATCCATGGAACTATAACGACGCACTCGTCTTTGTGTGCAACTTCGCGCCCGTCGAGCGCGATCCGATCGAGATAGGCGTGCCGGTATCCGGAGAGTACGAGGTCATTTTCTCCACCTATGCGGACAGGAGTAATTTCAAGCTTACAGCGATAAAAGAGGAGTGCGACGGCAGACCGTACAGACTGGTTCTCGGCCTCAAACCGTACGAATCCTTTATTATAGCCGTGCCCTATCATGAGAGTACGGAAGAGGAAAAAGAAGAGGAGAAGAGAGTGCGACGGCGCACAAAACAAGAAGAGAAGGACGCTGTGAGTGATAATAAATACGTACCGAAGGTTACGCCGCCTCAAAGCGGCGGCGTAAGGATCGCAAAAGCCGTAAAAACAAAGCCGTCCGATAAATGAGTGAGCGAGACATGTTGCGAGATAAGAAAAATGAATCGTTCGTTCCGGATTGATCGATATCTCGCCGGACTCCTATCGGTCCACCGG
>CAYLIO010000051.1:0-1955 GCA_964383655.1 uncultured Clostridia bacterium
GCAAAAAGTGAATTTCTTCTTGCGGATTTTGAGGATGGCTTTCGAAATAAAAGAATAGCACAACTGTCGCCATCAATAGCATTAAAAGGTGACACTCCTAGACTGATTGATGAATGGCAAGAAATTCAGCCGCTGTGGGATGCGGTAAGATACGAAGCAGACAGGCGTGGAAAGAAGGGGCAATTCATTCTAACGGGATCCTCTACTCCAAAACGCAACGAAATAATACATAGTGGCGCAGGGCGCGTGGGAAAACTGCGTATGCGAATGATGTCGCTATACGAATCAGGCGATTCTAGCGGGAAAGTATCGTTGATGGACTTATGTAACGGAACAATGGACAATGATTTAACAGACAAGGTTGATTTAATGGCTATTGCGCAATACATTGTTCGTGGCGGGTTTCCCGATGCAATAAATATGCCGATTAAACATGCACAACTTTTAGCACGGTCATATATCGAAACAATATTGAATAAAGATCTGCCAAGAATGGATGGTATAAGATATGATGTTACAAAGATGCATCTACTTTTACGGTCACTTGCAAGAAATGAAAGCACTACAGCCACAAAAAAGAAACTTGCAGCGGATATAAAAGAACGTGACGAACAAACGATAGACTATGACACTGTGGTCAATTATTTGGATGTTTTCGAGCGATTGTATTTACTGGATAATCAAAAACCTTTCTCATCAAATATCCGTTCGTCCGTAAGAGTAAAACAATCAGAAAAACGACATTTTTGTGATCCTGCTTTGGCGTGCGCCATTCTTCACATCACACCGGACAAACTTATAAATGACCCTGAGACCTTTGGCTTTATGTTTGAGGCGCTTTGCGAGAGAGATCTTAAAATTTATGCTGAGTCGTTCGGCGCACAGGTTTACCATTACCGGGACTATTCAGACAGGGAAGTCGATGCGGTCGTCGAGTTGGAAGACGGAAGATGGTGTGCATTTGAAATTAAACTGGGTGCAAACCAGATAGATAAAGCAGCGGAGAGTTTGTTGGATCTTAAGAATAAAATTGCCAAAGAAGGCGGCAATGTACCATCCGTATTATGTGTTATCTGCGGCTTGTCAGTTGCAGCATATAAAAGGCCTGATGGTGTGTTTGTCGTGCCTATTACGGCTTTGAAAAATTGAATAAAAAAACGAGGCGTTTATAATACAAGACAACACATAGACAATGTTCAATATAGGCAACCTAAAAACACATAGTTTTTGACGCATTTTTTTAAAGCATTTTTACACAAAAACATACTTTTTATGATTTTTAATTTTAACGTTATTTTCATATAATCTGACGTCAAATCGCTTGCTTATAGTCGTCTTTTATATTAAAATGACATAGTACGGTTTACCGAACTTTCGCATACAATTATTATAATGCAGGTGTTTATATGTACAAAAAGAGAAGCAGAACATATTCCTTTGGGAGAAAAATAGGAGTTGTTGTCTTAAGCGGCGTAATGATTCTGTCGGTCGGACTTGCGGCGGCTTGCACTGAAGAAGATGACGAAGAAGGTTACTCCAAAGAAACAGATACTCAAACTATCCTTAACGGTAACTTTGAGTTTTTTGACGACACCGACGATAGAACATATATCATCTACACGCCGGACGACTGGACAGAGGAAACATCCGGCCGCAGCAATTATGTCATGAACGGCATAATTGATACGAGCGCTAACGGATGGGCCACAATTTCCGATGACGATCTTGCGGCTACTTTGGATTATAACAACGCTCTCGACGAAGATGACGACGATTATGATGATGAGTATGTGGATTATAACGAAATGAAGTCGTCCGATATCCCTTACAAAGACACCTACAATTCCATCAAGGGAGCAGATAACGGTTATTACGTTGTGTACGAGGGCGAAGATGCTGACGGAAGCTATAACTATATCCTTATCGATGACGAAGAAGTTAAAGTCGAGGCCGGT
>CAYLIO010000051.1:2055-3975 GCA_964383655.1 uncultured Clostridia bacterium
AGCTATAACTATATCCTTAT
This sequence comes from uncultured Clostridia bacterium, assembly GCA_964383655.1. GTDB lineage: Bacteria > Bacillota > Clostridia > Christensenellales > Borkfalkiaceae > Coproplasma. The sequence goes on from CAYLIO010000051.1 coordinate 2,076, forward strand.
CGATGACGAAGAAGTTAAAGTCGAGGCCGGTACAGAGGATGGTGTTTATTATTACACCTATTATGACGACGAAGGCGAACTACAAACTGAAACAGTATATGACAAACTTCTTATAGATAACCCTCTTACGCATAACGTTATAGAAGAATCAGACAGCGCGGAATATGACTACTATTATACCGATGAGGACGGCAATACGGTAGAGCTCTACGCAGACGAAGACGGGAATCTCTTCACGGATGAAGATCTTGAAGATGAATATGAGAGTCATGTCCTTATGATTCACAACTATGTAAACAGTGAAAGCAGGTTTGGTACTGCCCAGTCTTATTCTTCATCCTCCACAATTTCGCTAGACCCCAACACTGCGGCCGAAATTTCGGTTTGGGTTAAAACATCCGAATTAATATTCGACAGGTACGGCGAGGAGGTTAGTGATGGCCTCGGCGCATACATAGAAATAACTCAGTCCGTAGGCGGAACGACGATCGATTCAACTTACGTTAAAAACATAAATACGTCAAATGTGACTGATGAAAATAACGGATGGGTGCAATTCACGTTCTTTATTTTAGGCTGTGACTTTGCGACCACCGATGTAAGTATTGAACTCGGACTCGGACTCGCCGACAGCGATGAAGACTATTCCGGAGTCCTTGAAGGCTATGCTTTCTTCGATGATGTTGAATGTACGCTGTATTCAAATATAAATAATTGCGAAGACTACACCTATGCAGTAAATAATGATTATATCCTTGATGAGGACGAAGCCGCTTCTTTATATAAAGAAATCACCACTTGTTACATCACAAGCGACGAGGATGAAAAAATATTCGACTACGATGATTTTAAGAATGACGACGATTTTGCCGACGGCTACGGCAGATACTTCTACACTGACCTTACCGCAGGTGGCGTAAGAGATTACATAAGCTTCTTCGAAGAAGATACAGAAGAAGATACAGAAGAAGATACAGAAAAAAGTATTATTAAAGCTAATGTATCGATAGGGCTTACGGTCGACGATGATAACTATGTTTCGGCATCAAGTATGCCCGATGTTTACGGCGCAGGTAAAACCGAATTGGAAGATACGACAACCAACAAGAATTTAAGCATAGATACTACCGAAGACGTTCTTGCGGCGTTTACTCTCGGCGATGTGTTAAGTGATAGCGCCTCGAGTTTGAGTGGATACTCAGACTCGAAATATTACTACCAAACAATACTTGAAATTTTTAATGTATTGAACGAGTATGAAAATATTTCCCTGACTCATGCAACCGAGGATACCTCCTCTCTTATTCTACTATCCTCCTACGGAGCAGCGTATACGGCGGAGATAACCAGCGATGAATTTGAAGTGGGCGTGGACGAATATCTTATTCTCTCGTTCTGGGTAAAAACTTCGGATATGAACGGCTATACTGCCGCCACCATTAAAGTAATAGACACTGAAGATGAGGATGTCTATTCCACTCTTACCGTTGACACGACGGGCGTGACATACGACGTCGGGGATGATGAGGAAGATATCTATAACGGCTGGGTACAGTGTTTCTTCTTTATTCACAATACCACCGAAGATGAGCGCACTTTCAAACTGGAATTCAGCTTCGGCATTTCTACTATCAAAGGCACCACAGCCACAGACTTCAAGTCGGGATATGCCGCGCTGACAAATATCTCTATGTTCACGGTAGACAGCGATATATTTGAGCTTGCCTCAACGGACAGCTATTCTGCGTCGTTTGACTTCGAAAAGACAGACTCCAGGGAAAATTCCTATATGGATACCGTATACGGACCCGACAGCGCTGACATAGAAACCGTTCTGTCGCGTCCTGCGTCATATCACGGCGTGTATGGTGCAAGCGGATACGTCAGCACCACGACATAC
>CAYLIO010000051.1:4075-5174 GCA_964383655.1 uncultured Clostridia bacterium
GCTTCATCAGGATATCTCGCAGTAACCGTAAGAGTTAAGCTTAGCGCAGGCGCCGTGGCATATATCTACCTCACGGATTCAGAACACGACGAAGTAAGACAGTTCACGCTGCCCAAGTACAGCTTCTGGTATGACAGCGCAGGCAATGTGCTTGAAAGCGAACCTGACTACGACGATGAAAATTACGACGCGCGCAAACATATAGTATACTATCTGCGTGATGACGGTCTGTATGAGGATGCAGACGGAAATCTGTTCGCAAACCTCTGGAACTACTCGAGGGAATATTTCGATGAAAACGAAACGTATTATACAATTGATGGCGAATCAGTACACTTCGACGATCTGGACAGCGATACCGTATACTACAGCGATTTAGAAGACGGTATACAATCCCGCCACTACCTCATAACGGACGACGAGACGAGAGTATTCCTGTACGATTACAACAATGATGATTATGGTATCGAAGAGGCCGGCTACTACTATATCGTAACCGAGGTAGAAGAAGCCGAGGATGAAGACGAAGACGACGAAGTTACCGTTACCTACACCGGACCCGTAAGCACCTTCGTTAGAGGAAGCGAAAACGGCGGCGCTGATTTAAAGTACGACAATACCTCAACCGCTCAGGACCTCTACGTTGTCGTGGACGCAAGGTATGACGAAAACGGCACCCTTCACTACGAAAGTGACGGTTGTGACGAAAGTTGCTCCACCGGATATGATGCTGACGGAAACTATATTGCAGATACATGGCAGACTGTTACGTTCTATATACATACCGGCGATGAGTCCAAGAGCTATACTCTTGAGCTGTGGAGCGGATCAAGAGACAACACCGGATTGGACGAAAACGGGATCCCTAACGAATATGCAAGCTTCACAGGCACCTATGTAATGTTCGACTACAGCAGCACTTCTATTGACTCTGACGCGTATGAAGCGCTTCTGAACGGTTCTTCAAGCAATCCGAACGACGGCTACATCAACGAGATAAAGTATGCATACGTGATGCTGTTCCACGAGCTCGGCCTTCTTGAAGATTATCCGATAGCCAGCGCGGATGAAAACCTCACCTACTACGAGGATCTGTACA
>CAYLIO010000051.1:5274-9733 GCA_964383655.1 uncultured Clostridia bacterium
AATATTATAAGATAATAAGCAATTATACCGCTCTGTACTACACCTATTCGATGTACGATGACGAGGGTTATGTTCCTTATAACTACGATGTGGCACCTGAAGACGAGAACGGATATGACTATTCATACGACGACTACTCCGAGACGCTTGTTTACCTCAGCTACCGTGATGCAAAAACGAATACATACAATGTATTTGTAGATTACTCGGCATCAGATGTCTCCATAAGCATCAGCACAACGGAAGATGACGAGGAAGAGGAAGACGATGAAGACGAGAGCGGCGTAACCGTATGGCTGCTGGTGACATCCATAGTTCTGGTTATAGTACTCATCTTCACCCTTATCTCACTCCTCATCAGAGACATATTAAGGAGAATGCGTCGTAAGGAATCGTACGCCAGAAATAAGTACAGCGGCAAACGCAGGCACTACATAAGAAAGCTGGGCCTTGTCGAAAGCGGTGCATCCGATGCACCTGCAGGAGGATTCGGCGACGGCGGTTCCGATTGGAAAGATTCGAGTAAATAAACAAATCGGCCTAGACAGCTGCAGAAACAGCCTCGCGCAGGGAATGCGCGAGGCTGTTGTTTTTATGTCGTATTCGATATATGAAAGATAAACCTGCATTTTGTATAGTTTACCGATGCTTTGCGTCTTTCTATACTGTACGATATTGCGCAGTTATCGCTTTGCTTTTTTAAGCCGTTAATAAAGCAAGTTTCTTATACGGCTAATTATCCCCCTTGTCCATCGGCGCAAAATCCTTGAATTCAACCGTTCCGTCCTCTCTTTCCTCAATCATCTTTACCTGTTGACGGGCGGATACAAGCTTGGCATTGCATAGTTTGACAAGCTCGAGCGCTTTACCGTACAGCGTCATGGTATCATCCAAAGACAAGTCACCCCGCTCAATCTGCTGTGAAATCTCGCCGAGTTTTTTCATAGCTTCTTCAAAACTCATCTCATTCTTTTCTTCTTTCATATTACGTCATCCCCCTCAACTTTTTTTATTACAGACAATGCACTGCCTTTATGAAATATCAGCTTAAGCTCGTCCCCTTCTTTAACCTGCTCCGCCCGTGTTACGGCTTTTCCCTCTTTTTCGGCTATGCTGTATCCGCGAGCTAAGACGGCGAGAGGATTGAGCGCCTGCAGTTTCTCTGCTCTTAACCGGATTTCATGCCCTTTGCCCGTGAGAAAGCTGCGTATACCGTTTTGGATGCTCTGTACGGCAAGCTCAATTTCTTTCTTTTTATTCGCAAAACGTGCGGCAACTTTTTGTGCTATGAGACTGCTCATAGAACTTATACGCTTACCCATCTCAATCCTGTCAGGCACTACGATTTCCGCTGCGGCTGAAGGAGTAGGAGCGCGTTTATCCGCAACAAAATCGCAGATGGTGAAATCGGTCTCATGCCCCACGGCAGAGACTACGGGCGTGTCCATGTCAAAGATTTTTCGCGCAAGTTTTTCGCTGTTGAAAACCCACAAATCCTCCATTGAACCGCCGCCGCGCCCTATTATTATCACATCCACTTTTTGCCCGGTCTCAAAATATCCCAAACCTTTTAACAGGTCATCTTCCGCCTCTGCGCCCTGCACTCGCGAGGGATAGAGAAATATCTGCGCCATCGGCCATCGTCTGCCCGTTATGTCTATTATATCGCGTACAGCCGCGCCCGTGGGCGAAGTTATGACGCCTATCGCGTCAGGAACGGCGGGGAGCGGTTTTTTATGTTCGACTGCAAATAATCCTTCGCTCTGCAGCCGTGCCTTCAGCTGTTCATAAGCGAGATACAGCGCACCCAGTCCATCCGGCTGCATTTTTCTCACATAAAGCCTGTATTCCCCGTTTTTAACGTAGAGAGACACGCTGCCCTCCGCAATCACCCGCATGCCGTCACACGGTTTGAACTTAAGAGACGCGCCGTCTGACGCGAACAGTACCGCGCCCAGCTGTGAATTCTCGTCCTTGAGCGTGAAATACGAATGTCCGGACGAGTACTTCTTAAAATTGGCAATCTCTCCCCTTATCATGATGCGAGAAAGGGCAGGCGAGCCGTCGAACAGCGATTTTATATACCTGTTTACTTGTGTAACGCTGTATACATTGTCCATTTTTATATTTTTAAACCCCGCTTTTCAATATTCTGCGCGCAACCCCTTCGGGTAATGATTTTTCAGTACGTCCCCTGCCGCCTTACACCAGCCCAGCGGGTAACCTTTATACGATGCGACCGTCCAACCCCTCGCTTCGCCGCAAAGCGGCAGCGTAAGACCTGACAAATACATCTTTGCACTCTTTTCGTCAAGCGATATAAAACGCGCCTCATCCTCTTTGAGACACATCGCGAGCGAATGTGCAGGCTCGAAACGCGAGCCCGAAAACCTGCCGAGTCTTATTCCCGCCCTGAGAATCTGCATTTTAATGCCCGGCATGCCGCACGGCAGAGAATACAGGGTGTCTCCCGCAGCATAAAGATTTTCGAACCGTATTTTAAGGTTCTCTTTTTCAAACTCTCTGTAGAGCCTCTCCCTTGCGTCAGGACGCGAAAGCTTGATCTCCTTGAATGTTGACTTATCGCCGTCATTTTTTTGAAGCAGCGCCGCAAAATGGCCCTCTCCTTCGATTTCATGCGGCCACAGTTTAAACATATCGATCAATGTATAGTTTTTATGCTTTTTCAAGAAATTTTCTATCCTTGCTTCATCCTCTTCGCGCGAGAATGTGCATGTGGAGTAAACGAGTTTTCCGCCGGACTTCAGCAGTCTGTCCGCACAGGATAAGATATTATCCTGTCTTTCGGCGCACATTGTCGAAACGGCCGGAGACCATTCGCTCACCGCAGCCTCATCCTTTCTGAACATACCCTCTCCGGAACAAGGTGCGTCCGCGAGAATGGCGTCGAAGCATGAGGCAAAGCACTCGGCGAGCAACTCGGACGATGCGGATGTCACGACGGCGTTTTTCACGCCCATTCTCTCTACGTTTTGCGACAAGATTTTCGCGCGGGGAAAATTTATTTCGTTAAGAAACAGAATACCCTCTCCGTGCATGGCCTGTGCAAGCTGTGTACCCTTGCCGCCCGGTGCCGAACACATATCTAAAACGGTCTGTCCGGATATATCGCCCAGAAGGGGTACCGCACACATTGCAGACGGTTCCTGGACATAGTAAAGACCCGAAGCGTGCTCTATAAATTTGCCCGGTTTTTCTTCGGTGATATAAAATCCGTCTTCGCACCACGGCACGGGCAGCACATCGAACGGCGCGACGGATAAAAACTCTTCTTTGCTCAATTTGAGCGTATTTACTCTCACGCCCTTAACAGGAGGCATCGAACGGGACGATATGAAGCTGTCATATGCGTCGCCCAGCTGCTCGCGCATACGGCTTAAGAACTCGTCGGGAAGCTTCATTTTAAAATCTCCTCGAGCTCTCGGGCGACTATTACTTTAAGCCCATCCTTTGTCCGCGCAATGCGCGTACGGGTTGTGGCATCGTCCTCGGACGCCGCCACGTATACGTTGCACTCCGCAAGTTTACGGCTGTATTCGCCGCCGTTGTCGTATATTTTGTCTATGTATCTCTCGGAGAGAGACAGATCGTCCTCTATAATTCTCGAGAAGTTGAATATCTTACCATAGAGCCTGCCGCAGGTTTTTACCGTCTTATTTGTGAGATAGACATAGAACTCGCGGCGTATCCGCGAACGCTCGCTCTTCTTTTCATGGCTGATGCGAATGTACTCGTCTTGCTCGACAGACGACGGTTTTTGTATGCGATAATTTTCTATTTTACCGCATCTTACGCCGAGCATCTTCTCGAGAGCGGGAAGCGAGCACCCCTTCGCCCTGCACATCGCTTCGGCCACTTTCATGGTGGCATACGCATCGTCTGCCGCGCGATGAGGCGTAAATACCACGTCCAGATCATTTGCTATTTCTTTGAGGCCGTACTGACGTGAGTACGAATGAATCAATGTCATATATATGATCTGCGTGTCGGAAAACTCGAATTTGAAAGACGGCATGAAAAAACGGCGCGTCTCGAGATTCAGATAATTGACATCGTTGTACGTCGAATGACCCACAACGAAATTGTTTTTATCCTCCAAAAGCTGCCTTATTTTCGGGTATACGGAATGGAACGAAGGGTACTTTCTGAACTCGTTGTATTTATACGGCAAGACCAACCCCTTCTCGCCTTTGCCGTTTGTAAGATTGAAGGAGCCCTTAGGGTTTATGAGTATATCCTCACGCGCAATCTCATTAAAATTCTCGTCGCAAAGAACATAACCGAAGGCACATATTTTAGCTGCGGTTTTGTACACTCCCGCGCATTCTATATCAAAAAAAACAAAGTTCATAATATTATTGCCGCAACAAAAAAAGTATAACACAACCCCGAAAAAAGTCAAGAACGGGCAGCCGTTGAAGACTGCCCGCACCATGAT
>CAYLIO010000052.1:0-7852 GCA_964383655.1 uncultured Clostridia bacterium
AAAACCCCGAAAAAATTTTTATTGATTTCAGACACGGCCGCATGGTATAATTTTTATTGCTTAAGGAGAGGCGAATGATGGAATTCGAGAGGCTTAAAAAAGAAAACAAACCCGTTCTTGCCATCTGCTATGACTTCGACAGAACGCTCTCGCCGGACGATATGCAGGCGCAGGGATTCATTCAGTCGGTTGGCGAGGATGTAGACGAGTTTTGGCGCCAGGCCGACACGCTCGCACGGGAAAACGATATGGATATGAATCTCGCCTATATGCTCATCATGGTCAAAAAGGCAAAGGGTAAGTTCAGTTTGACAAAAGAGGCTCTTAAGGAATACGGGGCGAAGATTAAGCTGTACAAAGGCGTTGAAGAATGGTTCGGGCGTATCAACGAGTACGGCAAAAAAAGGGGTATAGCGGTCGAACACTATATCATCTCGTCAGGGCTCAAGGAGATGATAGAGGGCACCGCCATCGCAGGTGAGTTTAAGAAGATATATGCAAGCGCGTTCTGCTATACTCAGGACGGCGAGCCCGAATGGCCGGCCCAGGCAATAAACTACACAAACAAAACTCAGTTTCTGTTCAGGATAGAGAAGGGATGTCTCAACATCAACGACCATGAGGGAGTAAACGAGTATATAAATCCTGAAAACATGCGCGTGCCTATACGCAACATGGTCTATATAGGCGACAGCAATACGGATATCCCGTGCATGAAGCTCGTTAATTTGCACGGCGGACATGCGGTAGGAGTTTACGACTCTTTGACTGAGGATAAAAGCAAGGTGTACAGTCTTCTCAAAAAGAATCGTATACGCTATTTCGTGCCTGCCGACTATTCCGAAGGCAGTGAGCTGGACGAGCTGTTAAAAGCTGTCATAAACAAGACGGCGGCCTATGAAAAGCTTGAGAAAATACATGTCGGAAATCTTATCGAGACCAATAAAAATGTGAAGCCGTGAAGAACTCACGGCTCTTTCTTTATGTCTTCAGGTTAAAGATCGATTTCTGTGCAGGTATGCAAGTTGACGATATGAGTCTCTATCTTCTCAAGCGGTATATTGCATATCTTGCTTACGGCGAGACGATATATCTGAAGCTGTATGCGATAATAATTCCTAAGTCTGTCATTATGCTTTTTTGAGTATTTGTAGTCTATTATGACGCACCCGTCATCCTTTAAACAAAGCAGATCGATCGCGCCCTGCACCAAAACGCCGTCTTTGGCCGAGGAGGGGAGAAATTTGTCGGCGGCAATGGCGCATAAAAACTCTTGCTCGCGTAAATATTTGCATCCCTTTATCTTATCGAAAAACGGCATGCTCAGCACTCGCGAAATTACGTTTTCGTCAACAAGGCCTGCCTGACGTTCCGTCATTCGCCCGTTTAAGACAAAGCGCTCTATACACTCTCTTATCTGCTTTATATCTTTTACAGATAAATCGCATTGCTCCAGATACCTGTGATATGCCGTGCCGCGCTCCCTGTCGTCCGGATCAGGTTTATCTTCCGGCATTATTCTTACGGGATCTTCGCCCGCGTAGTAATCATCGGTGTGCATCTGCATCTTTAAAAGAGCGGTTGCCGAGGTCTTTGCGGGGAGTTTCGCGCTCTCCTCTCTTTCGTACCTTTGCATGAAGCGTTCTCTGAATAACGCGAGCGCTTTCTCGTCCGCTATAGCGAGTTCGCAGACATTCGGCTTCTCCTCTTTCCGGTCTTCAGACGGAGTAAGCAGTCCCTTCTTCACATGCGAGAGATCGAGCATGTGCGAATAGTCGAGCGCCCATATGACGGTATGCGGATTGAACTCGTCCTGCTTGGCCGAGATTATATGGAGACGGTATTTTGCACGCGTACAAGCAACGTACAAAAGATTCATCTCGTCCCTTACTTCGTCTTCTCTTTTTTTGAGCTTGCAACACTTCGTAAGCACGGTGTGTACGGATACACGATGCTCAGTATCAAAATATTTATGCGCAAAACCGTACTTTTCGTCGAGAGGCGGATTGCCCGTTTCTTTGCCGGAGAATGACCTCGATATGTCGGCGAGGATGACTACGGGAAATTCTAGGCCCTTGGATGAATGCATGGTCATTATTTTTATGCTGTCCTCGCCTCCGCTCTCTGCGGCAGGAAGATTCATCCCGGACGCGCGAAGTTTTTTGAGAAATTGTGCGAGACTCAACTCGGCGCCGCCTGCGTACGCCTCCCGGGCAAGTCTTCTGATATTTCGGAGCTTTTTCCCGCCGTCCTGCATGTATACGGCCTCGAGCGCCGTGCCTTGAAGTATTTTGTCTATGAGCGTGCCGGCGCCGAAAAGGCGCGTCAGCTTGCGGTATTTGTCTATCCGCTCCTTAAATTTTTTAAGTTTTTTTGCCGGTTCGTCGCTGAATTTTTCCGCATAAGCCGAGCAGCATTCGCGGAAAAAGATATCTTTCGCCTCATCCTTTACAGAACAATTTGCCCTCTTTTCTCTGACCGCCCCGGCACCCTTTATTCTTATCTCCGAGAGCTCATTCTCCGTGAAATCTCCTACCGGCGAGAGCATGGCGGATGCCATGGGGATATCCTGTTCGCCGTTGTCTATGTATGAAAGGATGTCTATCATCTGCATTACTTCGGGATATTCGCAAACATTCACGCCCCGGGCGCCGGACACCGGGAGACCCGCGGAAATAAGCGCACGGTATATACCCTTTGCCGAGGAATCTTCGCGTTTTCTCGTAAGAATGCACACGTCGCCGGGCTCGACCTTTCTCTCCGCTTTGATCTCAGAATCAAAAAATACAGAGCCGAGCTCTCTTTTCACCAAATCCGCGACGGCACGACCGCCGACAGTCAAGCGTTTATTTTTATGCTCCTCTTTTACGACGGAATACACGCCTTCAGGCTGTGTTACGCTTTTTCCGTCTTCTTCGATAAAATGCGCACAGACCTCGCCGCTGCCGCTCGGGTATGGTCCTTCCGCCTTCATTACGGAACTTTTGGCGTAATCTATCCCACAGCTATCCTCGCGCATAAGCGTCGTGAACATGCCGTTTACCGCATCGACGACTGCCGGCGCACTGCGGAAATTGCTCGAAAGTTCGAGAGATGCGCCGCACCTTTCAAGTTCTCTCACTTTTTGAGTGAAATATTTGGACTGTGAGCCTCTGAACCCGTATATGGCCTGCTTTACGTCACCCACTAAAAAGAGATTATCCCCGCCTATTAAGGAGATTATTCTCTCCTGGACGGGATTGACATCCTGATATTCATCCACGAACACATGCGTGAATCTGCCGCGTATTTCGTTTAAAATATTTCCGTCTTTGATTCTGAAAAGTTTAAGCGTGAGATGTTCCAAATCGCCGTAGTCGAGCTTTCCCTCTTCTCTCTTGAGCTCACCGTACAGATCATCGAAGCGCTCTATGAGACGGCTGTACGCCGCAGCCGTCTTCCCGCTTTCCAAGAACGCGAAAAGCTCGGTCTGCCTGTCGGAAAAGTCGAAATTGAAGTCTTTGTACTTTTTCTTGACATCGTCGCGCATCTTTACAAATACTTCGTGCGTCTCTTTCTCCTCGTCCGTCATGCCTCTTGTGTTTACAGCCGCTTTGAATTCGTGCAACGGAGCGAAGAGATCGGTACGCGCCTTTGCGCTTTTCAGACAAGAAATCATTTTATCTCTCAATGACAGATAGTAGTCCGCTCTTTCTCCCATGTCGAACTTTGACATAAAGTCTTCAATATACGCCTCGAGAGCCGAGCATTTTTTACGCATATCCTCAAGTATTTCAGAGCAGATCACGTCAAACATCTCTTCCGTATATATATCGGCCGTATTTTCGAGAAAGGACCTGTAGTCGGGATTGTTGCGAATATCGTTATACGCACCTGCAATCATTTCTTTAAGTTTGTCGTCGGAGCGCTTTTTAGTATAGCGCGCGAGCAGGTGTTCAAGGTCTTTATCCTTTTCTGAGTACAACCTGTCAAACAACATGTCCATCGTGCGCGAACGGAGCAACATCTCATCGCCTTCATCGTCCGAAAGAATTTCGAACGATGCATCTATTCCCAGTTCGTAGAAATAAACTCTCAAAAGGTATGTACAGAAAGAATGTATGGTGCTTATGTTGGCCGAGCCTATTTTGTCCAGCTGACGCTTTATATGCTCCCGATCCGCACCGGACGCTTTCCCGGATTTTTCTATAAGCGACTGCCTGAGTTTATCCTTCATCTGCGCCGCCGCTTTTTTCGTGAACGTCACGGCGAGCACGTTGTCCAGATCCCCGCCGCTCTCTATATACCTGCAAAGACGCTCTATCATTACAAAGGTCTTTCCGCTGCCTGCAGACGCGGAGACGATGAGCCTGCCGCTTTTAGTGACTGCAGCCTCCTGCTGGGGAGTAAGATTTTTCTTTAAGGTGCTTTTATTCGTCACTTCTCTTCTCCCCCTTCTCTTTGCGTACTATCTCCGCAATATCGCTGCTGTTTATCTTATTCACCTTTCGATCGTCACTCTCGGCCCTCACATACCCGCACATTCCGCCCATTTTGCAGAACGCGCATTCACCGTCGTACGGAGAAGGCTCAATGTTTCCGTCTAAAATCTCTGTCAGGCCGTTTTTTGCTATAAGGCTCGAATATTCCAGAAAGTCGGAAAAAACTTCTTTTTCCATCGCGCCCGAGGTGCGCCTGCCGCTGTTGAGATAGGCATTCACATACCTGCTGCGCTCTCCCTCGGCCACGGTCTTATCCGAACTTCTGACCACCTCTTCGCTCTTGTCCATGTATCCCGAGAGCGTGAAATCGCCTTTAGCATCGTTTTCGTCCTTGTACTCTATGTTCGCCGGGAAGTAATACGCTCCCGCAGGACGCTTATTTTCATTCTTTGAGGCCGCAAGCAGATACAGCGGAAGCTGAAGTTTTACGCCTGCGTAATACTTATTCGTATCGGCGTCTGCGCTGCCTGTCTTGTAGTCGATGACGCGCAGCATATCCTCGTCCTCGTCTATGTCTATCCTGTCCACGCGTCCCTTTATACCGAGTTTGTCGCCAAGGTCGAGATATACATCCTTCTCCGCTCCGGTTATGTGAAAATTCGAGGCAGCGAGCTGGCGGTATACGCCCGCACAGACGCGTTCCGCCTCTTCTGCAAGCCGTGCAGCGATATACTCTCCGCCCGCAGTCTCGGAAATAACCGAATACTTCGGATCGGCAAGAAGCGCCTGCGCTTGCTCTCTTGCTAAGCGCATCGCTTCTTCTTCGCTCTGTATTTTATTATCAATCTCTTTACGCGCAATGTTTTCTAAAATTTTGTGTATGAAATTGCCGGCATCTACAGGCCCTGCCGCTCCCTCCTGCCTTTCGGCAAGTTTTAGCCCTCTTTCCGTAAAATTGCGGTACGGGCACGAGAAATATCTCTCGAGCAGCGTAGGCGAGATATAGCTCTGCCGCGTATCATGCGCACCGTTTTTTTTAGGCTCGGAAGAAGTATACAATTCTTTTGCGCTGCGTATGACATTCTCCTTGGTCCGGATTTTTAACGCAGAATCCGCCTTTTCTTTAAGTCCCTTTTCACAAAGAACGCTGTAAAGCGCTGCATTGACGCCGGAAGAAAACCTGCTGCCCGCAAGCGCTTTTAATGCCGGCATCTCCTTGCAGCACATGTATGCAGCATCAGATAAAGAAATGCCGCTTAAGTCTAAAATTTCCGGAACAAGCCTTTCGCCGTCCTTATAAGAAAACAATGCTGAGATATAGGATATGATTTCGCTTCTGCCCTTCTCTTCACCGGATGACAGCACCGGAAAGCTTAGATACAGCCTGCTTCTGAACGCACACAGATTGAGGCCCGCAATTTCGCGCCTTCTTCTGTTCATCTGCTCGATTTTGGGGGATATCTTTACATCGAGCTCCTCGAGCGAAGCAATCTCTCTGTCCGTCAAAAGACAGGTATCCGAACCGGAAGACGGCACGTCTTCCGTAAGCTGAGCCGCAAACACGACCTCACTTCCCGCATTGAAAGTAGATGAAAGATCTCCCACGAATACGGCATCCGCCTTAGGCGGTATAAGCGAAATCTTTGCTGCCGAAAGACCGCTCTGTATAAGCTTTTTGAATTCCCGCGCGGTATATCCCGCACCCATCCCGAGCTCCTCAGCCTCTTTAAGCACGGAAATGACGACGTCGTATGCGCGCGAATTGAAATCTGCCTCTGCGGGATATTTAGCTTTTGCATCGTTTGAAATATCTTCAAGTATCCTTTTGCAATCGAAAAATTCAAGCAGCCCCTCTATCTTTTCCGCCCACTTGTCCGCAGTATAAGCACTTCTGTCCTTTTCAGGGAAATAACTGTTCACGCATTCTATAAATCTGTCATATACTTCCTTTACGGTGTCGTATTTAAAGCCGAGCTTTTCGCACACGTCCTCTCTCGGCGGTTTCAATGCGCCGCCCCTGTAGTTTGCACAGCGAACAATATAATTGCTGAATATCCCCCGCTGTTTTTCATCTAAACCGAAGAGAAAGCTAGATGTGAAAGAACACACGTCGTCCGGCGCACACCTGCCCGCGACGCATTCCAGGAAGTCGCACAAAAAGGACGAGAGCGGATGCTCTGACAGCGCGCGCCGCTCGTCTACATAGTACGGTATGCCGTACTCAGAAAAAATCCGTGAAAGAGCACATCGCGCACCTTGTAAGTCGCCGGACATTACAGATATCTCACCGTAACGCACCTTTTCTTCCGTCACCAGGCGCATGATCGAGGCCGCGATAAATTCCGCTTCCTGCTCCTCGTCTGCCGCCTCTATAATACGAATTTTATCTGTCGGTTCAGGCGATACATAGAAGGCAGTCGGGTCAAATATATATTTCCTTATTCTGTCCGTTTCCCTTGAAAGGGAAGCCGCTCTCGCGGAGAGCTTGCACCCGCCGCATTCCTTTGCATACCCATCGAAAAGAGGAGAGGCTTCGTTTGTATAAAGATCCGGTTTACCCCCGACAAATATACCGAAGGTGTTATCGGCCGTACACATGCAAGACTTGACACACTCGGCAGTCGTGCCGCTAAACGCCTGAAAACCGAAGATTATGACGTCCGCTCCCCTAATCTTGGAGCTTTCGGCAATAACTTCAGGAAGTTTGCAAAGATACATCTTCCTGTCCAGTCTGCCGGTCTCGTTTAAAAATGACACATAATCCGAATAAATAACCGAGATATCGTGCAGTTTATCGTCCAAAATATGCCTGCCTGACTTTACGCAGGCCAAGTCCTCCGCCGATACGCCCGACGAATACAGCAGCGATATCGTTTCGTACAGCGTGTCCGCAGATGAGGCCGAAGAGAACTTCCCGAACAGCCTCAGATCGTTCTTATTCTTCTCTATTATGCCTCTTATGACGATTGCCGAACCGTGGCTTGAGAGAAGTGTGCCGGAAAGATCGCGCTCGGATGCGAGAAAACGCGAAAATGTATACACGGACGTAAGAAAAGTACCACCTACAGCCAAGCATACTGCACGCTCCGCCATAAGCGTAAGTCTGTCCTCACAAAAAATAATTGTGCGTCTGCCGCTATTTTCCGCATCGAAGACGCGTTTTTTGAGCTCCTCCAAAGCCTCCGGGAGCGTGGGAGTAATTATCGAGTAATTCATAGCATCAAATATACCATTCGTTTCGAGATATTTTCGGGACATCAGGCGTTCGCTTTATCAAAAATACGTAAACTGACGCTTTAATTTTTTTTGAACAAAAAAAGACTTTACTTTTAAAAAGCATGCCGGCTTTCGCCTTACCGTCGTTCCGATATCGCTCTCAAGGCTCATTATACAGCATTTAAGCCGAAATGACAATACAACGCGGAACATAG
>CAYLIO010000052.1:7952-9615 GCA_964383655.1 uncultured Clostridia bacterium
AGGATTTACTCTGACACGTCTTTTGTGGTTGAATTTAATCGGTGAATTTAATCTGAAAATTTAATCTTCCCATGTAACTCCGTGCCTATTTTTACCTCTACCCGGCCTTATTTCTACAGGGTTTCTCATAGTAATTTCAACACTCTTTCCACCGTGGAATTTACTTTGGAAATTTAGACACAGGCTCGAAAACGGTTAATTTTTCTCGCGCCTTGATATTTTTGAACCGGAAAAACTTTTTACAATCGCCGAATTATATGGTATAATCGTCGAAACGCGATAAAAATAAACTCTTTCGGAAAAGGACAATGAAGAAACTTAGGGAAATTATCTCCGTAGCTCTTGCGGCATGCGCACTTTTTTCAGTCTCGGCTCTTTCGGCATGCTCATCAAGCAGCTCAACCATAACGCTGGACTCGTATTGGTATATAAACAATATTCCGGGCATTCAAGCGACCGCTCTTTATACAAAAGAAGTCTTGGAATACGACATATTTTTTGATGAGGACGATGCATCCAACGATACATACCGGGTAATATACGACAGCACGGAAGAGAACTCGGAGAATTTCTTCCGCACCACCTTCATGGCTACGACTTTCGATTGGAGTCAAACCCATGAAAAATACATCTTATCGAGTAGTGATGCAGAAGATATGACTGAGTCTGATAAAGCGAGGCTTGAATTGAGGGATGAAAACGGCATAGGCATCGGCGAGTATGGAACTGTAGAGACAGTGTATGTCCTTGAAACGGAAATGAATGTAACCGGCAGATATATATTCAACGCAGATAATACGACCATAGAGTTTGAGAACTATATCTATACAACCACATACTTCCGCTCCGCGCGCAACAGCCTCGAACCCGTATACAGCAAGCAGGAGATTATGAGCACTTCGCCCTTAAAACTTTCCCCCCTCTCCGCAAACGAAATGTGTGAGACGTACAGGTATGACTACGAAGTGTTCTACGACTTCGACTGCACGGAAGCTACCTACATCTACACCGAATACGAGATCAAAGAGGATGGCAGCACGGCCGCACTCGAACCCGTTGAAGCTACCGTAGATAAACTCGACGATACAAACTACACCTTATTCGACAACAACTCTGTATACACAGCAATACGCGGCATGAGTCTCTCTTCGAGTTTTTCGGCGGTCATAAGCCTGTTTATTCCGGCCGGCGGCGGAATTGTCAACTGTTCCGTATCCTGCGGCACGGAAGGCGAGCTCGATCCCGTTGAGGATGACGATATAATAACCGCTCTTACCGATGCGTACGACGAGCCCGAAAACATCCGCGAAGAAGACGAGGAAAGCGATGAGTCCGGCTCCGGTATATATTATAACCCGGTAAGCCTCGTGCGCACGGACGACATGCACGGCGGAACTCAGACGATATGGTACGCCGCAGTCGAAGATGAAAGCAACAACCAATACCGTGCAACAATGCTCTACCTGTGCAACCCTTTAAGCTACGGACTGGGCAATCTTGAGTACAGACTTAAATCCGTAGAGGAAGTCTTCTATTATTGATGATGTTGGGGTCAAAAGGTTCTGCAGAGGATTTTTGCCCCAACGTCATAAAAAATACGGATATATACGCAAAAATCCGAAAAATTCGTTAAAACGCCTCAAAAATATGAATTTTTATGCCG
>CAYLIO010000053.1:0-9397 GCA_964383655.1 uncultured Clostridia bacterium
CCTGCAGAGGGTATGTGGCTTAACGGAATTGGGGCATGCCTAGGCGGTATTGTCGGCCTTGTGGCTGCAGTAAAGCGCTGAAATATACCTGGCACAATTGAAATTTTTTGTCAATAATATTATTCGGCCGTTCAGTATAAAATTCCCTGAGCGGCCTTTCTCATTCTAAAAGATAAAGTTTCTGCGGATAAAACCATTGAAGAAACATTATTTTGTCCCTAAAGATCTCTCCGGCGTAAATCGCGGTCGGGTATTAAAAGTCATAAGTCTATTAAATTTTTCCAATTTTTAAAAAACTTGTTTAAGTTAGTTGATTTTTTCATATTAAAATATTATCATATATACATATATTCATATGTATGGAGGGGCTATGAAAGAGAAATGTCTTACGCCTGAAGAGCATGAGAGGGTTATTCAGGCTGTGTTTGATGAGATGTTGGATGATGAATGCATAGCTGTTATGGCGGCGAGGTTCAAGGCTATAAGCGAGCCGTCGAGGCTAAAAATTTTGCTTGCGCTCTCTGCCGGGGAGTTGTGTGTGGAGCACATAACGAAGGTAGTGGGAGGAATGCAAAGCGCGATATCGCATCAACTCAAGACCTTGAAGGACAACAGGATTGTGAAGAGCAGGCGGGCCGGGAAAAATATACTTTATTCCGTGGACGATGAACATATAATGGCCATGATAAAGGTGGCAAAGGAGCATCTGCACTGTGATGAATAAAGTTATCAAATTGACGGGGCTTGATTGTGTTGCTTGTGCGGCGGAGCTTGAAGAGCTCATACTGAAGATTGACGGAGTGAAATCTGCATCGGTGGATTTTATGGGGCAGAAGGTGCGTCTTGAATGCGATGAGTACGCTCTGGACAAAGTCGTGGCGTGCTGTAACGGGTTTGAAGAGGTGAAAGTAGCAGAACTCGACAATATAGCGCAGAATACAGAGAAAAAACTTAAAATAAAAAACCTATGCTGTGCAAACTGCGGCAGAGAGCTTGAAGAGATTTTGAACGGGATAGACGGAGTAACGGCATCTGTTGATTTTATAAATACGACGGTTACGCTCTCATGCGTGAGCAAAGAGGCGTATGATAAGGCCGTTTATGAGATTACGCATTTTGAGGATGTTAAGCTTGATGAGGGTGAGCAAGAAAAACCCAAGGGGGTTGTAAGACAACATCTTAAAGAGATAATCCGGTTGATTATTTCCGCTGTTTTCTTTATTCCGGCCCTGTTATTGTTTGAGATGGGGATGGATACGGGGAGAATTGTTTCTTACCCGCTTTTTGCTGTTTCATACCTGTCAGTGGGCTATGAAGTGCTGTGGAATACAATCAAAAACATATCGAAAGGACGTATATTTGACGAAAACTTTTTGATGACTATAGCCTCCATAGGAGCAATCATCCTCGGGATCATCTGGGGTGACGGATTGTATGAGGGTGTGGCGGTTATGATCCTCTATCAGCTGGGGGAGTTGCTTCAGTCAATTGCCGTAGGCTCGTCCAGAAAGTCTATTATCGACCTTATGGATTTAAAGAGTGACACCGCTACAGTCATAAAAGACGGGGTTCAGACGAATGTTACGCCGGAAGAGCTTGAAGAGGGTGACGTCATTCTCATAAAAGCGGGCGAGAAGGTGCCGGCCGACAGTGTGGTGGTGAAGGGTGACAGTTCGCTGGATATGCGTTCCTTAAACGGTGAGTCTATGCCGCTTGAGATCAGGGAGGGGCAGGAGATTCTCTCCGGCGCAATAAATATATCTAAGGTCATTGAGGCGCGCGTTATCAGAAAGTATTCTGATTCCGCGGTTGCAAAGATTTTAGATTTGGTTGAGAATTCGACGGCGAAAAAAGCGAAGCCGGAGAAATTTATTACTAAATTTGCAAGATATTATACGCCAATAGTATGCATCGTAGCACTTATGGTTGCAAGCATAGTGCCTACTATCGTGTGTATGTCAAACGGTGCATATGTATGGGGGACGTATGCGGAGTGGATATACAGAGCGCTGTCTTTCCTTGTAATATCCTGTCCCTGTGCGCTTGTTATTTCGGTTCCGCTATCCTATTTCGGGGGGATCGGAAGATGTGCTAAATTCGGTATTTTAGTCAAGGGTTCGACGAGTATAGACGAGTTGGCGCAGGTGACAATAGCCGCATTAGACAAGACGGGTACGCTTACCGAGGGTAGCTTTAAAGTCATGGAGAGTTCTTCGCGACAGGTGTTGAATCTTGCAGCTGCCGCAGAAAAGTATTCGTCGCACCCCATAGCAAAAGCATTTAATGACGTGCAGACGGATATTGAAGTGTCGGATGCCGAAGAGATAGCAGGCAGGGGAATAAAGTGTGTGGCTTGCGGCAAGACGCTTCTTTGCGGAAATGCAAAGCTCATGGCAGAAAACGGAGTAGAGATACAGGTTGCAGACAGTTTATATACCATTGTCTATGTTGCACTCGGTGGCGAGTATATCGGATATATTGAAATAGGAGATGCGATAAAAGAGGGAGCAAGAGAGGCTATTGCGAAGCTTAGGGCTGCAGGGATCAAGTATTGCGCAATGCTCACCGGCGACAGCGAAGCGCGTGCGCGGAACGTTTCGGACGAGGTCGGACTGGACGGGTATAAGGCCGCGCTTTTACCGGACGGCAAGCTTGCTGCGGCAGAGGAGCTTAAACAGAAAGGGAAGCTTCTGTATGTAGGCGACGGTATAAATGATGCTCCTGTTATGGCGGCGGCGGATTGTGCCGTGTCTATGGGGAAGGTCGGGTCGGACGCGGCCATAGAGGCAAGCGATGTGGTTTTAGTTACGGATAAGCTTGAACTTTTGCCCAAGAGTAAGAGAATTGCGAAAGGGACGCGGGCCATAGTGTTCCAGAATATCATCGGCTCGCTTGTCGTTAAGCTTGTCATAATGATACTCTCTCTCTCGCTCGAGTCATTCCCGCTCATTATCTCTATTATTGCGGATGTGGGGGTTATGCTCATGGCCGTGCTCAACTCAATGCGGACCAAGCTTTTGAAATAAAAAATCATCGAGTGCCTCACGGCACTTGCATGGCGCGGATAATAAAAAAGGCGTTTGCGGCGAATCCGAGTTGCCGCCGGGCGTCTTTTTTTGTGCGTAAAAAACATAAATAAAAAAACATTTAACGCCCATCAAAAACTATAAGGTCTCGATAAAACAGCGCGGATTATCAGTTTTTGTTTTCGGGACGGGTTCCATGATAAAGTGCTCTTTATTATGTAGAACGGCTGCTAAACAGCTCATGAAATCCGACAAAAAATACAGATCTTTTTGGGGCAGCGATTGATTTTCCTTCTATTTAACCGTCGAATCTCGCACAACGGAATTTGAATATTTATCCAAAAAAATGATTGTAAAAGGCCAATATGTTGTAGTAAAATAATAAGCGGGTTATAATAAGATTTTGACAATTCGCAAATAGCGGAATCTGTTGTGATTTAGGAGCATGAATGGGACTTATAAAATATATACTCAATGCCGACAGCAGGCAGAGTTTAAGAAAGCTTAACAAGCTCGCTTTAAAGGTCGAGGAGCTGGAGTCTAAATACAAAAGCATGACGGACAGCGAGCTTAAGGGACAGACCGATATTTTAAAAGGCAGGCTCGCGGCAGGCGAGACGCTTGACGATATTATGTTTGACGCTTTTGCTGCCCTGAGAGAGGCGAGCTGGCGTGTTCTCAAAATGAAGCATTTCCACGTTCAGATAATGGGCGGCATTTGTTTGCATCAGGGTAGAATTGCCGAGATGAAGACAGGTGAAGGGAAAACGCTCGTGGCCACCCTTCCTGCGTATCTTAATGCACTCACGGGTAAAGGAGTGCATATCGTCACCGTAAACGATTATCTCGCTCGTCGTGACGCGGAATGGATGGGGAAGGTGCATAAATTCATGGGCCTTACCGTGGGTGTAGTTGTGCCCGGAATGGATGATGCGGCGAAGAAAAAGGCGTATGCTTGTGATATAATATACGCAACGAACAACGAGCTCGGATTCGATTATCTCAGGGACAATCTCAAAGCGTCGCTCTCGGCGATGGTACAGCGCGAGCTTAATTTCTGTATCATAGACGAGGTTGACTCCATTCTCATAGATGAGGCGCGTACCCCGCTCATAATTTCAGGCAGAGGCGGTGCGAGCTCTAAGCTTTACGAAGACGTGGACAGGTTTGTGCGCACGCTGAACGGCGGATTTGATGATGATAAGAAGGATGCTGAGAAGCAGATTTCATCAAAACGCAAGAAAAACGCCGAACTCAGTGCAGAAGAGATTGCTGCAAACGAGAGGCTTGAACAGATTCTTGCGGAGATGGAGAACTGGGATTACATCATAGACCGCAAGGATAAAGTTGTGACCATAACAGAGAAAGGCGCTGTAAAGGCCGAGCAGTTTTTCGGCATTGAAAATCTTTCCGATATAGAGAATGCCGATCTCAACCATCATATTCAGCAGGCGCTTAAAGCGCATGAGTTGTTTAAACGTGATGAAGATTATATAATTTCGCAGGACGGCGAGATTCTCATAGTTGATGAGTTTACCGGTCGTCTTATGCATGGCAGACGTTACTCGGACGGATTGCATCAGGCGATAGAGGCAAAGGAACACGTCAAGGTGCGCAACGAAAACAAGACGCACGCAACGGTCACATTCCAGAACTACTTCCGTCTCTACCGCAAACTCTCCGGCATGACCGGTACTGCAAAGACCGAGGAGCCTGAGTTTCGTACGATCTATTCGCTCGACGTAGTCGAAATACCTACAAACAAGCCGGTAATGCGTGTAGACTATCCCGACATGGTTTATTCCACCGTGGAGGGTAAAAAGCGTGCCATCGTCAATGAGATAGTGGACAGGCACAGCAAGGGTCAGCCCATCCTCATCGGTACGGTGACGGTAGACAAGTCAGAGGAAATTTCCAGACTTTTAAGGCGCAACGGCGTAAAGCATAACATACTGAACGCAAAGAACCACGAGCGCGAAGCTGAAATAGTGGCACAGGCGGGAAGGTACGGCGCTGTTACGATTGCGACCAACATGGCCGGACGAGGCACGGATATTTTACTCGGCGGAAACCCTGAGTACCTTGCGAAGAAGCGCATGAGAGAAGAGGGGTATGACCATGACATGATAGAGGTTGCCATCTCATATGCGGACAGGCAGTTCAGCGAAGAGGAAATGGCTGCGCGTACAAGATACAGCGAGCTGTATGATGCATTCAAAAAGGAGACCGACGCCGAGAAGGTGAAGGTTATAGAGACCGGCGGGCTTTGCATCATCGGCACCGAGAGGCATGAGAGCCGTCGTATCGACAACCAGCTCCGCGGCCGTTCCGGACGACAGGGCGATCCGGGCGATTCGGTATTCTATATCTCGCTTGAGGACGATTTGGCAAAACGTTTCGGCGGGGAGAGAATAAAAGCTATATATAACGCATTCAAACTGGATGACGATCAATGTCTCCAGTCGAAATTGCTCTCGCGCGGTATAGAAAATGCGCAGAGGGCTATAGAGGGAAGAAACTTCGCTATAAGGAAACGTACGCTGGAGTATGACGAGGTTATGAACGAACAGCGTAAGACGGTTTATGGCGAGAGAATGAAGGTGCTCAAAGGCGAGGATGTACATGAACAGATGCTTAAGTACATTCCCGACTATGTCGAGATGGTGATCGTTGAAACGGTGAACACGGACGCCATGCCGGAAAAGTGGGACGAGGCAGCGCTTAACGAGGCGCTAAAGACCAGGGTTTATCCTGAGGAGTGCACATTTGAACTCACGCGCGACATACTCGAACGCTGTGACATGGAGCGCGTCGTGAAGAAAGTGTCCAAAAAGGTTGTAGAGGCCTACGAGCAGAAGATAATCAACATAAAAGAAGAGACTCATGGTCAGGTAGACTATCATCAGATTGAGCGTAACGAGCTTTTAAGAAACGTCGACAGAAATTGGATTGATCATATAGATACTATGGACCAGTTGCGCAAAGGCATCGGTCTGAGAGGTTATACGCAGCAGGATCCCGTAATCGCCTATAAACAGGAGGGTTACGATATGTTTACCGACATGATCGATCGTGTGCAAAAGACGACCATTTCGCGCCTTTTAAAGGGCAAGGTTGTGCGTGTAAGTCAAGGTTCTCCGCAGCCTGCGGCCCGGGAATCGGGTCAGGCTGCTACACCAACGGAAACAGCTGCATCGCCGCAAAGCGTAGACAATCGGCCTCAAGAATCCGTGCCGACAGCGATGCCTGCGCCCTCAACCTCAAATCTCAGGGCCGGTTTCGGACAGGCGGGACTGCCCGAGCGTCCTCAGGAAGTTAAGGTTAATTCACCCGGGAAACAGGTGCCTATTGTCAAGTCAAATAAGAATGTGGGGCGTAATGACCCCTGTCCCTGCGGCAGCGGAAAGAAGTATAAAGACTGTTGCTATTGGAACGACCATAAATAATATCAGTTGAAGCCGCGACGTATATTGACGGCCGGCAATGAGAGAATTAATTCTATGATTAAAGCGGACGATTACAGGCTGAGGCTGAAAGCTCTCTCGGAAACGCTATCGGAAGCGAAATATGCGCTCGATATCGACAATCTCGACGAAAAACTTGCCGAACTGAAGGCTGAACAGGAGAAGCCGGAGGTGTGGAACGATCTCGAGAAGTCAAAGCATATAGGAAGAGAGATTTCCGTTATCGAGAGTAAGATGAATGCCTATAAAAAAGGAGAAAGCGCCATTGCGGACGCATCGGCGTTCATTGATCTTATAGAAGAAGCGGATGACGAGAGTCTCGTTCCCGAGCTTGAGAAGATGATAAAGAGTGCCGCAGATGAGATAGAAGACATGCGTATAAAGGCGCTTCTCAAAGGTAAATATGACGCGAACAACGCCATTCTCAGTCTCCACTCTGGTGCCGGCGGCACCGAGGCGTGCGACTGGACACAGATGCTGCATCGCATGTATCTCAGATATTGCGAAAATATTGGTTTTAAAGTGACCGAACTCGATCGCGAGCCGGGAGAAGAGGCAGGGATCAAAAGTATCAGTTTTAAAGTCGAGGGCGAGAATGCATACGGCTTTTTAAAGGCGGAAAAGGGCGTCCACAGGCTGGTGCGCATTTCACCGTTTGATAGCAACAAGAGACGGCACACATCCTTTTCTTCCGTTGAGGTTATGCCCGAGGTTGAGGACGATAACGAAATCGAGATACGCGATGATGATATAAGGGTGGATGTGTATCGTTCCTCGGGTGCGGGCGGACAGAAAGTAAACAAGACCGAAACGGCTATACGAATCACACATATTCCCACCGGAATTGTAGTAACCTGCCAGAACGAGAGGAGTCAGCTGCAGAACAAAGCTATGGCGTTCCAGTACCTGCGCGCAAAACTTTTAGAGCGTCAGATTGCCGAACGTGAAAAGGCGGATGCCGAGATAAAGGGCGAAATAAAGAAGATTGAGTGGGGAAGTCAGATACGTTCGTATGTGTTCTGCCCGTACACGCTTGCAAAAGACCACCGCACGGGATATGAAGAAACGGATATACAGGCGGTAATGGACGGAGATATTCAGGCTTTTATAATAGACTACCTTAAGAAAACCGGCTGATAAGTTTTCTGCGGGTTCAATAAAAGAAAATTGTAGAGGAGTCGCTTATGGCTGAATTAAAAGTAAAATGCATGCAACTTTCATGTAAAGTGCTTGATCTCGGGAAGGGGATTAACAGCAGACGCACCGCGCAAGTGATATATGCCGAACTCAATCAGGCTGTAACCGAACTTGGTGCCGGCGCGAGATCGATCGATTACCTGCCCGCACGCTCGATGCGTATGCAGCAGGCGATTGATCTCATTAAAACATGCCAGAAAGTAATATATATTCTCCGTGTCGCACAGGACAATAAAGTCTTTCCTGCGGGCGGTGTGGACGACGCTCTCAAAATAGCGGTGGATATTGCAAATCGAATTACCGAAACGGTAAAAGAGTACGATCCTCGAAACAGTGTCGCGCCTAAGGCGGAAGGGCCTGTGCAGCAAAGCGCCGTGCCGCAAAAAACGGCGGCAGCTCCTGAAGAGAGGAAACAGGTTGCCGGCGCGAAACCGGAGTATAAGGGCGACGATCCGGACGGATTCAATCAGCCTTATGCAGGCAAAATATAGGCTCTTCAGTCGTTTATAAACATGGCCGGTTTGTTGTGAAATATTTACCCGGCCATTTTTTGACGGGTTTAAAGGCGCGTACGTAAAAACGCGCATATCAATGTAACTCAAGTTTGGAACATGTATAACAAGTCGCTTTTTAAAATTAAAGAAAATCCTATAATTTTAGGAATAGAGTCCAGCTGCGATGAAACGGCATGCGCAGTGCTTAAGGGCAGAAAAATATTATCTAACCGTATAGTATCCTCATCGGAGGAACAGGCAAAGTACGGCGGAGTGGTGCCTGAAATTGCCTCAAGGCTGCATACTGAAGCGGTTGACGAGGTGTGCAAAGCGGCGCTCGAAGATGCCAATCTTAAAGCGGCGGATGTGGATGCCGTTGCCGTGACGTACGGCGCAGGACTTCTCGGCGCACTGCTTGTGGGGCTGTCGTTTGCCAAGGCGTTCGCGTACGCGCTCAACGTGCCGCTTATTGCGGTTAACCATATACGAGGGCATATTGCTGCGGCGTATCTGGACAAGCCCGGATTAAAGCCGCCGTTCATTACATTGCTTGCCAGCGGCGGGCATACGGCTATACTGCATACTCTGTCATATACCCGGTTCGAGGTGCTCGCTTCTACGTCTGACGATGCCGCAGGCGAGGCGTTTGACAAGTGCGCGAGAGTACTTTCTCTTCCATATCCCGGCGGGCCATCCGTACAGAAACTGGCGAAGGACGGTAATCCCGTGATAAAATTTCCGTCCGCGCTCGTAAAAAACGATACAAGGACGCGTTTTTCATACAGCGGGCTCAAGACTGCGGTTATAAACCATTGTCACAACACCGAACAAAAGGGCGAAAAGGTGAATCGCGCAGACGTTGCCGCCTCGTTCCAGCGCGCGGCTATAGACCCGCTGGTTATAAAGACGGTGGAGTATGCCTTAGAAAAAGGAGTAAAGGCGGTCACTGCGGGCGGCGGCGTGATTGCGAACGATTACTTAAGGAGCGAGCTTGCGCAGGCGTGTGAAAGAGCCGGCATTGAGCTTGTTTTGCCTGAGAAAAAATTCTGTACGGACAATGCAGCGATGATAGCGTCCGAAGGGTTGAATCAGTACATGTCGGGAAACTTTGCGTGTATGAATATAAACGCCGCAGCAGCTATACCGCTTTGACGCGAACATGCCAAAGTGCGGTCAATTGAAACATATACGCAGTGTAATTCGAGTTAAGAAAAGA
>CAYLIO010000054.1:0-9388 GCA_964383655.1 uncultured Clostridia bacterium
AGGCTTATTTTACGGCCGCCGGAAAAGCGACGTATCACAATAAAATAAACGGCGGTATACACCACCGCCATAGCCGCAACCGAAATAACAAACCAACCGACGTAACCTATCCTGTCCGAATAAGGCAAGTATAAAAGATTTTCTAAATTATGGGCAAGATTTTGCATCAACTGCGCACCTACAAAGCAGAACAACACTTCTTTAAACGGCCTTTTGAAACATACGAAGCCCATTGCAAGCGAAATAAGAAAAATCGTGATCGAATGCAAGCCGAATTGCACATAGCGGTTTATAATGTTTGTAGAAATGACAGAGAGCAAACCAAAGAATATAAACGAGAGCGTCATACGCAACCAAAAATGGCTTCTGCGCTCAAGCAGCGGGAAGAATATTAATTCCGCAAGGAATATCTGAAGTATATAGCCGTGGTATATCCTGATCTGAAGAATTTCAAGCATTGTCGCGCTTTCCCCTTCGTTCCTCGCCTATATATTTGGTGAGCTCGTTTAAAAAAACAGATTTATACACTCTGCTGAGCGGCAACAACTCGCCCGCAACGGTGACTTCCTGCTGGGAATAACCGTCTACATAAGCGAGATTTACAAGCAGCGAGCGATTAATTTTCAAAAACCCGTTTTCTTTGAACAACGGCATTATTTCGTCGAGAGTGCCGCGCATCTTCAAATCCTCGGTCGTAGTATGGAAAAATAAGTAGTGTTTCGAGCTTTCAACATACTTTATCTTACTGAACTGTATATTACGTATCCCGCTCTCGCTGCGCACGGTAAAAATCGTATAACAGCGTCTGCCGAGCAATTCGCACACCCTGTCCATCTTTAGACAGAAAAGCTTAAAGTTAACAGGCTTTACGAAGAAGTCGAATGCGTTGACCTCGTACCCCTTTATGGCATATTGCGCGAGAGTCGTTACAAATATTAAGCAAACGGTGTTGTCGATCTCGCGCAGCCTGCGCGCAGCCTCCATGCCATTCATGTGCGGCATGGCTATATCCATGAGTACAAGATCTACCCCTCTGTAATCATTTATGAAATCTATTCCGTCTGCAAAGATCTGAACGGTACAGAGTTGCTTTTTTTCGCGGAAATATTTTTTTGCGTAATTACAGAATGTTACAGCCTGTTCGTTGTCATCTTCAACTATCGCAATTCTAAACATGCTTATCCCCCAAACGCATATTTTGTTCCGGACAACGCTATCCGATTGCAATTAAAGTATAACGCAAAAATCGCGCGATTTAAATACATGCATGTAAAAACAAGCGCTATATGGCAAAAAATAGCGCATTATAGACAAGAACTGTATTGTCCGTCGCCCGCCATTGCGCACATATCGTGCTGACTATTTATATAGCCGTCCGCTTCGCCCGTATTGATCATCTCACGTACCCGTCTTTGATATCAGTCATTAAAAAATTGCGTTAATTTTTATTATAGAAGGAGCCGCTTATATTTTTTAGCATCTCCTTCTATAAGTCAAATTCCGACATTAAAACGAAAATTTCGTTGCGCTTTATTCTGTATGCAATTGCCGGACGCATGCAACTTTTATGTTCTTGCAAATCGGATTAAAAATCTATCTTCTCTATCATTTCTCTCAGCTTTGAAATTGTGTCGCAAGCAAACAGTTTCTGCCTTAAGATTGAAGAATTTTGTCCCCCCTTTGTATAAAATGCCGCCATCTTACGCATAAAGACGAGCGCAAACCTCTCGCCTGAAAGCGCCAAAGTGTCATCCAGCTGTTTTAAAATAAGTTTTTGTTTATCAGGTATGGGCGTATCGCATATTTCACAGAATATCCAAGGCGAATACATTGCTCCTCTCGCAACCATAACGCCGTCCGCACCCGTCCTTTCCATAAGAAGAAAAGCATCTTTTGCCTCAAACACTCCTCCGTTTGCTATAACGGGGATCTTCACAGCCTTCTTCGCAAGCGCTATCTCGGCGTAGTTTACCTCTCCTGCATACATCTTGTCCTTGCTGCGACCATGAACGGTAATCATATCCGCGCCGCTTTCCTCACACATTTTTGCAAAGTCTGCCGTGATTGGTCTGTCTCCCGTTATACCGGTACGAAATTTAACCGAGACACGCTTACCGCTTGATTTGCAGGCTCGAATTATCTTTGAGGCAAGCGACATATCGTTCATGAGCGCACACCCTTCGCCGTTTGAATATATCTTTGGTACGGGACAGCCCATGTTTATGTCGATAAGATCAAAAGGGGCAAGTTTCTCGCTGCATGACGCGCGCTTCATGACTTCAGGATCGGCCCCGAAGATTTGACAAGCCTTAACTCCGTCATATGACGGGGTTATATACAGCAAATCCTCGGTATTTTTACTACCGTAACAAAGCCCCTTCGCGCTTATCATTTCGGTAAACGTAAGTCCTGCACCGAGTTTTAAACACATCTCGCGAAATACAGCATTCGTGTAACCTGCAAGCGGAGCAAGAAACACGTTGACCGGAACCATAAGGCCGGCTATGTCAACCTTTCTTAAGCGCATCGTCTGCCTTCCCGAAATACGTTTTCCAATCGGAATCGTTAAAGTCCGACACATTTTTCCCATCGGCTATCGCAAGCTCCTCGGCCTTTATAAAGCGCCGCGCAAAATCTTCCGCAGCATCGGCTAAAACCTGCTCACAATCGACGCCTGCAAGCCTGCATAAGTTTACGGCGTTGAACAGTATATCGGCGCATGCACGATCCGATAAAGCCTTGTCGCCGTCTGTAAGCGCGTTTATACAGGTCGTTATATCATCATTGAGCCGTTCAGCCGCTGAGACTGACGAAAGGCAGTCGAAACCTGCTTTCGCAGCGCGTTTTTGCACTTTCTGCGCGCGCATGCACGCTGGGAACGATACAGGCACCGAGGCCACGGCCTCGCCGTACGTTGTCCGGTGCTTCTCACGCTGCTTGTTCTTCTCCCACACCCCCAGCGCCGACTGCTCATCCTTTGCTCTGTCAGAACCGAATATATGCGAATGGCGGAATATGAGCTTCTTTATAACCCGGCTTAGCACATCCGTACCGTTGAACGCACCCTGTTCTTCTTTTATTATGGTATGAAAGGCCGCTTGAAGGAGCACATCTCCCGTCTCCTCCTCTATCATGTCGTCATCGCCTTTGTTGATGGCGTCCACGAGTTCGTAGGCCTCTTCAATCATGTTTATGCGTATACTCTCGTTAGTCTGGACTTTGTCCCAGGGACATCCGTCCGGCGCGCGAAGCATGGATATCAGGGTGAGAAGATCAGCATAATCATAGCGTTCCTTATGCAGAAAATCACGCTCTTCCACGGCAACGGAGCATGTCATATCATAGTCCTTCTGCCTGTCGATTTCATATACCTTGATCTTTTTGCACTCCCCGGCGCGTATAAAAGAGCAGTCACTCTCTTCACCGAAGAGGTCCGAAAGCTTTATCTTGACGTCGGTTGCCGCAAAATAGTTGTCCATGTCATAAACCACGCAGGCAGGCGTACTCTTCAACGACTTTATGTCATATGCCGATATGCCGGTTACCTGCATGCTCTTGATTCTTGCAATATTTGCGGCATATGCAACCTTGGATGTTCCCTCTATAACCTCGACATCTTTGGCTTGCGAAAGTATTATTTTGCACGCAGCGTCTTCGCATACTGCCCCGTCCACACAGTAACAAACATTAGCCTTTTTCGCTTCAAGAATTACCGCCGAGGCAAGTTTTTTGTTCAACGTATCAAAATTTCTGCTTGATTTGAATATGTCGTCAAGCGTCTTCGGAGCATATTTTTCAACCGATTTGTACGACGGCGCAAGCTGCGAGCGAACGAGTATACTGTCTGCTTTTTCAAGCGCCGATTCGGCTTTTTTGCTTATACCGTTCTCGCCTATTCCAAGTCCTATAAGTGTTATGTTCATCAAACGCCTCCTGCATTGCATAAATAGTATCACAAGTCAAGCCTTGACCGCAACCGTGGCCTGTCTGTTTCTATAAATTTTACCCGACGAATCCCGTGCAGATAAACGCATTCATGCTACAGAGCGATAAAAAAGCGGTCTGACAAAATGCCGTACCGCTTCACCTCATTATATCATCTGCCATGGATCTTCGCTTAAAGCCACTTTCAGATTCTTTCAGTTTTTTCCGTCGTCTCCATCAAACCGACTGTCTATATTTTCTTCTCCGTTTACCGACTCGTTTTCATCCTTCGGAAACAGCATATCCATAGTTGATCTTTTAGATGCCGCCGATATTTTCTTTGCACGTTTTTCTGTATACGAATTTGCCGGAGGCTGATTTTCCGGGTGCTTCATGAGATTCTTGAGCACATAGCGATACAGGAAAATATAACCTATGCCCGCCAAAACCATTATTATGCACCAGAACTGCGAAGGCGTGATCCCCGGAATGAAGCTGCCGCGACTATCATTGCGGAAAAATTCTATTATAAAGCGCCATACGCCGTATGAAATACAGTATACGCTGAAGTTGTAATTGAATTTGAATTTAAAATAAAGAACAGCCATGACAACGGCAAGAATAACAAGGAATATGCATTCAAACAGTTGCGTGGGAATAACCGTGGCTCCTGCGCTTCTGAAGTAAATACCCCAATCCGCTTTCTGTCCGTAACAACAACCCGCAAAGGTGCAGCCAAGTCTGCCGAAAGCATGCGCGATGGTAATCGACACAGGAACAAACGGAAGCGCATCGGTTATGCTCGCGTTCATATTGTTTTGAAGCCATTTAAGCCGTTTATTTTTTACGCGCGGTGCTATGACATAGACATACAGAGAATAAATCAGAATATAACATACAACCCCTCCGATAAGCCCGCCGAGGAAAGTCATGCCTCCAAGCTCAAAACCGGAAGAAGGATTGTCTATGTAATCGTAGAGCGCCTGGAAGAGCATCGCAAACAAAACACCCAGCCCCGTTGAAATTATGCCGATTAACAGCATTTTGTCTGTGCTTTCATCATCGAAGTTCTTGGCCTGGAAGGTAAGAAGAAGGAAAACAAAGCACGCTATTATTCCGACGGCCATACAAAGTCCGTAGGCATATACGTTCAAACTTCCTATTGAAAAGAGAGCATCGGGATACATAGAATATTCCTCGTTATTTATGATTTAATCGCACGCACCGATTATAGCGCAACCCGGCGCGACGAGTCAATCGAAAAGTCGCGCCGAATTATCGGATTAAAAGGTAAGCGGGTGGGTACCTTTCGGCTTATCATCGTCATTATATACGTATTTACGCGCGTTTTGTAAAGCCCCGTCAAATGCGCCATCTCGTAGAAAACCGCATCCGTTTTATTCCTTACTCGCAGATAGGAGATTGTTTATCGCAGATACAAGCGCATCAACCGAACTTGTAATTATGTCTTCATCAATTCCTGCGCCCCAATAGGTCTTCCCATCGCTCTCTATACCCACATATGATACCGCGCGTGAGCTGCTGCGTTGCGTGAGCGCATGTTCTTCATAGTCTGTGAGCGTATATTGAATACCGAGGAACGGTTTCAGCGCGTTTGAAACAGCGTTCAATC
Source organism: uncultured Clostridia bacterium (assembly GCA_964383655.1). Classification (GTDB taxonomy): domain Bacteria; phylum Bacillota; class Clostridia; order Christensenellales; family Borkfalkiaceae; genus Coproplasma. The sequence continues at coordinate 5,558 of CAYLIO010000054.1, forward strand.
TGCCGTTCCCGTCTGCTGTTACATACTCAATTTTTCCGCCCTTTGATACAGTTACCGTCGCCGTGATGCCGTTCCCCTGTTTATAATGACACTCGATTACATCAAACACCTGTCGGTTATTTAAAAACCGATCCTCGAATACTTTATAGACCTCGTCGGGGTGCAACTCTTTATGCGCTTTGTCAGAAACATCCTTTGCGGCATAACCCATTACTTCCTTCATCTTAGCAGGCATATTTATACCGAATTTTGTCTGAAGAATGTACCCTACTCCGCCCTTACCGGACTGGGAGTTTATGCGTATTACGTCCGCGTCATACGTCCTGCCGACATCATTAGGGTCGATGGGAAGATACGGCACATTCCAGATCTTAGATTTGTGCTCTTTACGCCATTCCATACCTTTTGCGATGGCGTCCTGATGCGAGCCGGAAAAGGCTGCAAACACCAATCCGCCGGCATATGGCTGACGCGGATTTATCGCCATGCCGGTAAACGCCGTGTACATCGAGCAAATGTACGGCATGTTTTCAAAATTGAGTTTAGGGTCCACTCCCTGGGAGAACATATTCAAAGCCAGCGTAATTATATCCACGTTACCGGTGCGCTCTCCGTTGCCGAACAGCGTCCCTTCTATTCTGTCGGCTCCTGCAAGAATACCCATTTCGGCAGCAGCAACCGCACAACCCCTGTCATTGTGAGGATGAAGCGATATAATGACGTTGTCACGGTATTTCATGTTCTCATGCATAAATTCGACCTGCTGAGCGTGAACGTGAGGTATTGCATTCTCTACCGTGGCCGGAAGATTTATTATGGCCTTGCGTCTCGATGTAGGCTGCCATACATCCAAAACGGCATTGACAACCTCCAATGCATACTCAGGCTCGGTCCCCGTAAAGGATTCCGGCGAATACTCAAAACGATACTCCGCACCGTCACGTTCGGCAAGTTCCTTTAAAAGTTTAGCACCATCCACGGCAATCTTTTTTATAGCCTCTTTATCCTTTTTGAAAACCTGTTCTCTCTGTGCAACCGACGTGGAATTGTAGACGTGCACAATCACGTTCTTCGCCCCGCGAACGGCATCGAACGTCTTGCGTATTATATGCTCACGCGCCTGCGTAAGCACCTGTATGGTCACATCATCCGGAATGAGATTGTCATCGATGAGTTTGCGCAGAAAGTCATACTCGGTTTCAGACGCGGCAGGGAAACCCACCTCTATCTCTTTGAATCCTATTTCAACGAGCAATTTGAAAAACTCGACTTTAGTTTCAAGAGACATGGGCTCTATAAGGCTTTGGTTTCCGTCACGCAGATCAACCGAACACCATATCGGAGCATGGTCTATATAATCCTTTTCTGCCCAACGCATCCGACGCCGGTCGGGAAGGAAATATTGTCTCGAATACTTCTTATAATTTTTCATGTGTTCTTACCCCTTGAATTTGGATTTCTTAACTTTTCGCTGAAGAGATGCTTTCGCCATAGATTGAAAAACGCAACGCCTCAAAGAGACGCTGCGTGCGTGGTACCACTCTTCTTTACAGCCATACAGCTGCCTTAGATGCATACACATCCTTCCCTTTATACGGCGGGGCACCGTCTTTACCTACTCAAGTTCAGCAAAGCTGCTCTGCGGCGAGTTCGCTACACCTCTTCGTTTATCTTGCACCGACCGATAAATCTCTTGACCCGTGGATATAGTTACTACTCCGCTTCACTGCATTATATTTTTTAAGTTTCCCATATACTAACATGAACGCAAAAAAAAAGCAAGTAAATTCAATCGGCTTTTCGCCGGTACTTTCAAACAGGCGACTGACACGCTTTTTGAATGTCTTATCATCGCATAACGCCTTTATCGCTTTGCATGAATTTCCGGCTCGCTGACCGTATTGCCGGCGATGCGGATTTAATGACTGCACACGCTTTCGTTTTTACCACAGTCATATTCTTTATCACACTTTTGCCGATAAAATTTTTGTTTGTATTTACTTTATGATACAGTCAGCCGTCGACTTATTGGTTGCTATCGGCACATCATAAACAACTGCTATACGTAAAAGCGCACGTACGTCGGGATCGTGCGGCTGGGACGTAAGCGGATCGCAAAAGAAGACAATCCCGCCTATTTTACCCTCCGCAACGAGCGCACCTATCTGCTGATCGCCTCCGAGCGGGCCGGAAAGGAACGCTTGTACTTTCAGACCTGTAGCTTCTGCCACTCTCTTTGCCGTATTACCCGTCCCGCAGAGCTTAAAATCCTTAAGTCTATCCTTGTTCTTCATCGCCCATTCTACCATGTCCGCCTTTTTTCCGTCATGCGCTACGAGCGCTAACATTTCATTTCTCACTATTGATATGTCCTCTTGCTATATAGTAGTAGTTTTTATAGACCCTCTCCAAAGTCTGTATGTTGCAGCAATCGTGTCTGCTGCAGATCAGTTTCTTTTTTTCGTTACCGCGCAGCATGTTCCGCATCCCGTCTCACATCGAGCAAGCAGATGAAAATTTTCAAAGCTCAATCGGCCTGCAAGCAGAACAAACCGTTAATTCGCGAACCGCGCTTTATACACATCATACACAGGTGTCTTTTCCGCATTTTCGGTCGCCACCGATCCCCAGACCCTGTGTATCTCATCATATCCCGCAGATGAAAGATCAACGGGAACCATATCGAGTTCAAAGATGCCCCAGTTTCTCGACATTTTATTCTTGCGCTTCTTATAAATATGCTTGTTTGTTTTATACGTCCATGAACAATATGACCATCCTTCTCTGTCAAAAAAGTCCATGCTGATTTCCCAATTTTTTATACTGCCCCAGCAATTCCACTCGCCTATAAATACGGGCACTTTATATCTCTTAAATTTATGTAATGCCCTGTAGAACTTCAGGCACGTTTTTTGTGAAAACGGTGTAAGATTGTATATGTGATACGAGTAGCACACATTCTCCCATCCGTATTTTTTGGGATTTACGCCATGCGTAGGGAATGTAAAACACTCCATGATAATCATATGGTTTGCGTCGATTTTACGTATAGCCAAGTACAGCTCATTATAAAAATCAAACTGCTTCTTGCCCGAATATCTGTGCGGGGCAGAGCGTGGCTCATTCAAAAGGTCATAACCCGCAACAATCTTCCTGTCTTTGTATCGCCCGGCAAGCGTTTCCCACAGTTTTACGGTAAGAGCCCTGTTCTTGGCGCTTTTATACAAATTAAACTCTGCATCGTTGCCCGAATGGAAATCCTTATTCTGCGATCCTATGGCTCCGTGCAGATCTAAAATAGCGTACAGACCGTATTTTTCACACATATCCAGCGCCCAATCAAGTTTATAAAACGCGTTCTCTCTGAGCGCTTCGCCATCTGTCGTAAAATTAAAATACGTGAAATTAATCCTTACGCAATTTAACCCGAGAGAAGAAATAACCGCAAAATCACTCTCTTTTATATACGTATCCAGATAGAGCTTATCCAGTTCGTTTATCTGTTCTTCCGTAAGGTTAGGATTTGCCTGCATAGCTTTAGCACCGCGAAGCTGAGTGTACACACCCGTTTCAAAGCAGCCCGCGCTGCTTACCGCCATCCAATGCTCCTGGTCAAACCAGTTGCCGAGATTCACGCCGTGAAGATGCAGAATATTCCCCTCTCCGTCATACAGATTTTTATCGCCTGCCGACACAAACCCTGCTTTATTATCCATTATCGGCGTCTTGATTTTTTGATTTTGCTTCATCTTTATACACCTGTTTCATCCAAGACCCATAATATTGCGTCTGAAGAAAGCATAGCATACTTTTACGATTATTACAATAAGC
>CAYLIO010000055.1:0-8816 GCA_964383655.1 uncultured Clostridia bacterium
ATCTTCAGGCTCCCTGTCAGGATAACCTATCTCAGCGACGTCCTGTGCTATCCTTGCGGAAAGCTCCTCCGCATCGTTATATTTTCTTGTTCCGCGTATATAGTTGAGAAACCGTACCTTAACCGTCTTCCCGTAGAGCGACTTGTTGCAGTCAAGAAGATACACCTCGAGCACATCCGACTCTTCGCCGAATGTAGGCCGAGCGCCAAAGTTCGCCACGCCTTTAAACAATTCGCCGTCCGTCTCGACTTCCACACCGTAAACTCCGCGCGCGGGCATGACTTTATCTTCGGGGTATGTTATGTTTGCCGTCGGATAGCCCAAACCGCTTCCGCGACCGTGACCCTCGACCACCTCGCCGCATACGAAATACTCGCGGCCTAAAAGCATGTTGGCTCTCTGTATCCTGCCCTCTTCTATAAGTTTTTTTACGAGCGAGGTGCTCACCTTCTCGCCGTCAGTCGTGATATCCTTGACCGGCGTGTACCACACGCCGTTTTCCTCGTCATCCGCATAAGCTTTGAGCGTGGATGACTTACCCTTGGCACCTGCGCCGAAACGAAAGTCCTTGCCGCTCATGTACCCTTTAATGTTTATATACTCTTCCAGCGACTTTAAAAAATCCTGCGCGGAGTTTGCTTTAAACTCGTCTGTATAATCTATTTTTAGAACAAACTTTACATTATACTCCTCGAGCAATCCGAGACGTTCCTCAAAATTGAATACCTGCTTTCCACCTTTTCCGCGAGAGAACATCATGACGCCGAGGTCCAGCCCGTTTACCTTAGCCTGCAGCCTTGCCTTTTTTAAAAGCTCGGCGTGGCCTGTATGTATGGCATCGAAACACCCCAACACCAAGAGAGCAGGGAAAAAATACTCGTCTTTTTTGTACTCTATGATCTCTAGCATAACTTTAACCTCGATACTAATTTAGACCCGTCTGAATAACCCGTGCCGTAAAAAACACCGTCCGAGAGATAGACCCTGTATTCCCCCTCATCTATATCGAGCTCTACGAAGAGCCCGTTGACATAGCGTCTCTCTTCTTTCGGCGTAAGCCTTATCTCAGGGTAGGGGAGCACGCTGTCAGCAGGTACCAAATGCAAATATACGTTTTCTTCTGTCAGCTCCTGCGTCTTAACCGAATCTTTGAGATAAAAACAGCCGCTCTGAGTGCGCACGAGCGCACTCATCACCGCCGCAGTGCCGAGCCTTTGCCCGATATCCCTTGCAAGCGATCGGATATATGTACCGCTTCCGCACTCTATTTCAAAACGAAAGACACCACCGCCCGGACTTGAGATAAGTTTTATTTCGCCGATATTTACACATACGGGCTTCAGACACACCTGTTCCCCGCGCCGAGCTATTTTATAGCCGCGCTCGCCGCCGATGCTCTTAGCGCTGTACAGCGGCGGCGTCTGCATGATATCGCCCTTAAACTCGTCGAGAACAGATACGATTTCCGACTCTTTTGGCACGGGTCCGCCTTCGGAAAGCACGCGTCCCGTCGCATCTAAAGTGTCGGTATCGATGCCGAAAAGAAAATCGGCGATATATCTTTTCCGTTTTGACAATAAATAGTTGAACAGCCGCGTCGCGTTTCCTACCGCGACGGGCAATACGCCCGTCGCCATCGGGTCCAAAGTACCCATATGCCCGCACGAAAGATGCGTAAGACGCTTAATTATTGCAACCTCGTGCGCGGATGATACGCCCGCGGCTTTGTTTACATTGATAAAACCTGTCATAAATGCTGATAAACGGCATATGTCAGCCTGTCCACCACCTCTTCGTACTCGCCGAAGAGCATGCACCCGCTCGCCAAGGCATGCCCGCCGCCGCCGAACGTGCCGGCTATGGCGTTTACGTCCGCCTTTCCCTTGCTGCGCAGAGAGGCCTTGTACTGCCCTTTCTTCATTTCAAGAACGGATATGGCGACCTCTACGCCGTCTATGGACAGCGGAAAGTCTACAAACCCCTCGGTCATGCTTACGTCGGCACCCGTCTCCTTGATGTTTTTGTCCGATACGAATATAAACGCCAGTTTATCGTCAAGCGCAAATCTGAGCGTAGACATGACGCGGCAATACAGTGCCGCGCGTTCTTTTTTCTGGCACGAGAACATCCGGTAGCTTATCTCATGCACATCCGCACCTGCGGCTGTAAGTTTTGCAGCTGCCTCAAAAGTATGCGGCGTGACGTCTGAGTGCGAAAAAGATCCGCTGTCAGTCACTATTCCGAGCATCAAAAGGTTGGCAATCGGGCGCGTAAGCTCAAGTGAAGCCGCCTCTAAAATGTTCGGCATAAGCTCGCACGTAGCCGCGCAGACACCGACATAGTTAATTTTTGCAAAGTTTTTGTTGGAGACATGATGATCGATATTGATAGTCATGCCCTTGAACGACGAAAAAACGCGATCGAATACGCCCAATCTGGACGTGTCCGAACAGTCTACGGCGATGAACGCATCATACTGCCCGTCCGGAAGAGTAGCGGAAACTTCGGTCATACTCTCGAGAAAAGAGAATTTTTCGGGCGGCCTGTCCTCACACACGACGCACACATCCTTGCCTGCCGAACGCATGGCGAGACAAAGCCCGAGCCCGCTGCCCAAAGCATCGCCGTCAGGCCGGATATGGCAGAATATTGCCGCCTTATTGCATTTTTTAATCTGTTCAGCCACTGCGGCCAATGCCTTTTCAGTCATCATTTTTGTTTGTCGACATCCAGATTTTTTAGAAGTTTGTCTATATGCTCGCCGTACTCCATGCTCTCATCGAGAATGAACGAGAGCACAGGAACGCTCCTTATGGGCATAGTTTTGGCAATTTCGTGCCGGATAAAGCCCGCATTTTCCTTTATAATCTCGAAAGACCTTTCTTTTTTTTCTGTGTCCGTATCGAAAATACTCACGTAAATCTTAGCCGTCTTGAGGTCGGGCGCGATATCCGCGCCGGTGACGCTTATTACGACGGAAAGTTCGGGGTGCCTGTTTTTAAGCTTCCGCGAAATTACTTCGTATACGTTCTTTTGAAATTCGCCGGAGAGTCTCTCTCCCCTGAGTCCCTTCATATACACCCCCGTTTTTTATCAGCCGGCGGGCACTTCCTGTATAAGGTAGCACTCTATCACATCGCCTACTCGGATTTCGTTGAATCCCTCTATCGCGCAGCCGCATTCAAAACCGCTGCTCACTTCTTTCACATCGTCTTTATAACGTTTAAGCTGACGCACGTTACCCTCTACAATGAGCACGTCGTCGCGGTATATGCGCAGCTTCCCGCCGCGTACGATCCTGCCTTCGGTCACATAGCAGCCGGCGACAACACCCACTCCCGTTATCTTGAATGTCTGTTTAACATCGCACTTGCCGAGATATACCTCTTTGTACTTGGGTGCAAGCATACCCTTAAGCGCCGCCTCTACATCATCCAGAAGGTCGTATATGATGCGGTAGGTGCGTATATCCACCTTGCTGCGCTCCTGAGCGGCTTTCGCCTTTGTATCCGGCCGCACGTTAAAAGCCAAAATTATTGCATTGGACGAGTCCGCAAGCATTACGTCCGTCTCTGTCACGGCGCCCGCGCCGCTGTGGATAACTTTGACCTGTACCTCTTCGTTGGACAGTTTGAGTACGGACTGCTTAACGGCTTCGACCGAGCCCTGGACGTCGCCCTTTATTATGAGGTTGAGCGTCTTTATATTACCCTCGGCAATTTTGCCGAACACGTCATCGAGTGAAATCTTGGAAAGCTGAACCATACGCGCCTCGCTTTCCTTTCTCTTTCTCTCCTCGATTACGCGGTTCATGAGCTCCTTGGTGACGGCGTATATGGAATCGCCCGCATTGGGAACTTCTTCAAAACCTAAAACGGACACTGCCGTAGACGGTCCGGCAGACTTCACCTGCCTTCCCTTATCGTCTATCATGGCGCGCACCTTACCCGTAATCGTACCGGATATGATATTATCGCCCGTACGCAAGGTGCCGTTCTGCACGAGTACGCTGGCAACGGGCCCCATACCCTTGTCCAGCTTCGCCTCTATAATAGTGCCGCGCGCCTCCCTGTCGGGATTTGCGAGCAGCTCTTTCATCTCAGCCAGAAGCAGGATATTTTCGAGCAGATTGTCTATCCCCTCGCCGGTCTTTGCCGAAACCGGGCAGATAATAGTATCTCCGCCCCATTCCTCGGCGACCAACCCGTGATTGGTGAGCTCCTGCATTATTCTTGCCGTGTCCGCACCCTGCTTGTCTATCTTATTGACCGCGATTATCATGGGAACGCCGGCCGCCTTGGAGTGGTTTATGGCCTCGATTGTCTGCGGCATTATACCGTCGTCCGCCGCAACGACGAGCACTACGATATCCGTAACCTGCGCACCTCTTGCACGCATGGCCGTAAACGCCTCGTGCCCGGGAGTATCCAAGAAAGTTATGCTCTTATCCCCCGCCGAAACCGAATAGGCGCCTATATGCTGCGTAATACCGCCCGCTTCGCCGTCGGTCACATTGCTCTTTCTGATATAGTCGAGAAGCGACGTCTTGCCGTGGTCTACGTGACCCATAACCGTTACGACGGGTGCGCGCGGAACGAGGCTCTCTATCTCTTCCACGGTATCTGCCTGCTTTTCGATGAGCCGCTCCTCAGCCGTCTTCTCCGGCTTATATTCAAGCTCTATGCCGAGGTCGGCAGCTATCATGAACGCCGTCTCGTAATCGACGGACTCGTTGACCGTCTTGACGATGCCGTCCTTGAACAAACGTTTTGTAATCTCCACGGCGGTAACGCCTAACTTTTCAGAGAGTACTTTAACGGGGATATTGTCCGTAGTTACGACGGCGTGCTCTATCTTCACCGTCTGGACCACGTGCTTAGGCTGCTTTTTTGAACGGTTCTTGCGATAGACGTCCCTGTCCTCGTCATAATCCTCAACACCGTGCTGCTTTATCAAGGAACGCTTGTTAAGCGGTTTCTTCTCTTTTTCTATATACGTCCGCTCCCCGCCCTTCTTTTTATCCGGACCGAAGTTTTTGCCGCCTTTAACGGGCCCGGCAGGCAAGGGCGCGGCGGGACGCTGTATGCCGCTGCGGGGCGCAAAGCCTTGGCGCTGCGCGCCTGACGAAGCACCGCGCACGGACTTACTCTCCGTGTTTATGAATGTCCTGTTGTCACCCTGCTTAGGTTTGCCGAAAACCCGGCCGTCGGGCGAAGCGCCGGTTCGGGTGGGCCTATCCGCAGGCGAGACGCCTGTTTTTGCATGCTGCTTTTCACTTAAAGGAGCATCTTTTCCGGGCACTGCCGCATCCTGTGCAAGCTCTGCTTCACCCTCTCCTTCAGGCGCGATCTCAGCCTTTTTCTCCCGCTCTTTTTCTGCGGCCGCCGCCCTCTCTTTCTCGGCAAGCGCTCTCTCCTCTTCAAGCTTTTTCGCCGCCCGAATATTTTCCTCGATCTCGGACAACTTTTTAAGGATTTCCGAAATACGCTTTTCGGACGTATTCACCTTCTTGCTGAGTTCGGTCAGCTTTCCGTCGGATATAAGCTTGCCAATATTCTCGGCGTTCTCGTATTTTTTTGCCATATATCAGTTTATGCCTCCAGCATATATTTCATAGTTATCGTCGGCCGCTGCCACAATCGCCTCGGCAAGCCGCTCATCTTTAACGGCTGCAATCTTGCAGCCTGGCCTGTGAACGGCATTCTCCAGCCCGCATTTGCAGACCATGAGCGGACAGGCGTGTCTTTTGGCGAATTTAACGGCGAGCTTAAACGCGTTCTCCGAAGCCGTTGAACAGACTAAAATCAGGAAAACGCCTTTTCTCAGACACTCTGCGGCTCCCGTACCAAGCGCTATTTTACGCGCACGGAGACAAAAGCCTATGTAAGTTTCTGCTTTAGCCCTTTTTTCCAAAATATTCCTCCTCTATGCGAGTGTACACCTCATCCGGCACCTCGCACGAGAATACTTTGTTTATAAGCCGCTGTTTCTTAAGTTTTTTTACGCATTCGGGATTATTGCAAATATAAGCGCCGCGCCCTGAGGCTTTTGAAGAAAAATCTATAAAGATCTCGCCCTGCGCGTTCTTGACTATGCGCAGCATCTCCCTCTTTTCCTTGAGCTCGCGGCATGCTATGCACATCCGCATGGGTATTTTTTTAGTCTTTGGCATCTTCCTCTACCGCTTCGCCGACATTCTCGGCGTCATTTTCGTCCTGCGGCGCAATGCCGAGCTTCTCGGCCGCACTTCGGCTCTTGACATCGATCTTCCAGCCCGTAAGCCGAACCGCAAGACGCGCATTCTGCCCGTCCTTGCCTATGGCAAGCGAGAGCTTGTCGTCCGGAACGACGGCCATCGCCGTCTTCTCTCCGTCCAGCTGTGTCACAGATATTACTTTAGCGGGCGAAAGCGCCTTTGCGATAAATTCGAGCGGGTCCTCGCTCCAGGGGATGATATCTATCTTCTCCCCGCCGAGTTCCTCAACCACGACATTGACCCTTACACCCTTGTTGCCCACGCACGCGCCTATCGCGTCCACGCGCGGGTCCTCGGAGTAGATGGCTATCTTTGTCCTCGCGCCTGCCTCGCGACTCACGCCCTTTATAACGACTACACCCTGTTTTATCTCCGGCACTTCCTCTTCGAAAAGTTTTCTCACGAGTCCGGGCGAGCTGCGGCTGACCATGACCTGTGCGCCGTTGTAGCCGGTCTTGACCTTCTTCACGAAGACCTTGAGCCTGTCGTTGACGCTGTATGTCTCGCCGGGAATCTGGTCTGAGTGCAGGAGAACCCCTTCAATCTGACCCTTCCCGAGATCGAGATATACGTTCCTGACATCTTTTTTACGCACGATGCCGACGAGAAGCTCGCCCTCTTTATCCGCAAACTCGTTCATGGCCGCGTCTCTCTCGGTCTCGTGGAGTTTCTGAAGAATGACTTGCTTGGCTGTCTGTGCGGCGATGCGCGAGAAGTCCTTGGGTACAAACTTCTCGCTTATTTTATCCCCGATTTTTGCAGTCTTCTTTATATTGCGCGCATCATCCAAAGATATCTCCTTTTCGCGATCGGCAACCTCTTCGACGATGTTTTTTACGGTGAAGAAGTCTATGGTACCGCGATCGGGGTTGAGCTTTATTTCAATGGCACCTGCTGCGCCCGCATACTGCTTCTTGTACGCGGATATGAGCGCGTTCTCGAGCGCGTCTAAAAATACGTCGCGTGAAATCCCCTTTTCCCGCTCCAAATCGTTAAGTGCCAAGAAAAAATCTTTGTTAGTCATTTTCTTTATAATCTCCTAGATGTTATTTCAAAAAGTCAGAAATTGCTTTATTTTATGCGTCAAACTTTATAGCCTTGTTTATTTTGGCTATCCTGTTTCTCGGAAGACGGAGTTCCTCTCCGCAAGTTTGCAATGTTATGCTGCCGTCGTCAAATGCGGTGAGTACGCCCTCGATGAGTTTCTTCCCCTTAAGCGGCGCGTATAGCTTAACTTCAACCTCTTTGGAAAGATTTCTCTCGAAGTCGCGCTCCGTCTTAAACGGTCTGTCCAAACCGGGGCTGGACACATTGAGCGTATAAGACAGACCGTATGTCGGATCCAGTTCGTCGATGGGGTCCATTATGGCGTTATGAAATTTCTCGCACGTATCGAGATCTACTCCGGTCTCCGTCTCGATGAACACCGTTATGCTTTCGCCCTTTACTTCCACATCCACTATCTCGATACCCATGGGCTCGGCTATTTGCTCGAGAAATTGCTTAATCTCTGTGACCGGCTTGACTTTCATGAATTTGACCCCTTATAAGCCGATTGAGTGCCCCGCAAGGCACTCAATCTAAAAATTAGATATTAAGGCTGTGTCAATGATAACACGTTTTAAAATATTTTGCAACTCATATCAGTACTTTGACAAAATTTTTCAGCACTCTGACAGAATTTTTTTGATGCGGCGCGTGAAAGGTTGCAAGGTTTTCGTTTGCAACTATGGCGATGAGTTTCGCCGCGCATCGCTACAACTGTTTATATTCTATACCATAAATCGGCTTTCGAATTGTTTTAAGGATTGTATGAATGAGTTTAACTGTCGGTCGATATCTTCACGCACTTCTTCGAAATCGAGCTCGCGCCTAGCGGCTTTGAGTAAGACAAAATTTTTCAACGTTAAGTATTTTCCGCTGTTGATTTTATTTGGCGCCATCCTGTTTATTATTTCTCGCTGTACGCCGCTCCATTCTGTCTCCTTACCGCCCTTCTGCAAGCCGAAGCCTATTGCAATATCAGGTTTTTGCGCGGACAGACACACGCGAAGCTTTAACATATCCGCATCCCTTATCTGTTCACCGCACTTTGCAAACGCATCTTCCATTGCGGGCGTGTAGAACTCAAAGTATTTGTCGCTGTCCTTAAAGGTAACAAATACCTGCAACTTTTCTATGAGTTTCTCTTTACAGTACTTTATGACATCGTTGGCGTTGTCGGAATTATATCGCATCAGAAGTTCTATTTCTCTTTCATAGGCTCTGTATATTTCCCGGCATTTTGCCTTGACTTTCTCGTCCTCTTTTAAGATATTTTTTTTAACCATAGCCTCATAGTCCCCCATTAAAAACAGCACCCTCTTTTCAACGCAATGTTTTTTTACTCTCTCCATAATGTTCAATATTTCCTTATAACTCAACAGACAATACATATTGTTCGCTTCATTGTGTTCTTGCCTGTCATCCGGAGACGTTCCATGCGGGGTTAGATAAACAAATATCCTTCTTTCAATCAGATTGTTCCTATTCTTGCTGTATGCATCCAGCTGCTCGATAT
>CAYLIO010000056.1:0-8685 GCA_964383655.1 uncultured Clostridia bacterium
CAAGAAACGCCGAAAACCTTGAAAAATCAATGTTTCCGGCGGAGTTTTTGGCATCGCTAAGAGGATTTGAACCTCCGACCTACCGCTTAGGAGGCGGTCGCTCTATCCAACTGAGCTATAGCGACATTTAAAAAATCTATATTTAATTTTACTTGTTACCTTTTCCCGTTCTCTCCGAGGTGTACGTTACAGCACTTTCTTAGGAGAGGCTGTTATATCCATTTGCTCAACGGAAGCATATTGCTGTTATAAATCTGACAAGGTGGTTAAAAACAACAATAACATGATAATATATAACGAGCGAAAAATCAAATATTTTTAAATATTTATCGTATAGTGAGGCCGAGTCTTCATTCGACCCGGCCACCTAAGAAAACTTTATAATTTTACAATATACTCAATAGTGGAGCCGTTCTCCATGATATAACCATCTATTTCCCTTTCCGCAAAATAGTCAAGCAGAACAACGGCATCAAGCATAGCTTCTTTTATATAAAAGTTCTTTGCGTCAATAAGGAATTCAATTATATCCTCGTATTCCTCACCATCAAATCCGCCTTCAATATAGGTAGTTTCAAACTCATACTGTACCCACTCTTCTCCTTCCCTGCGGTATATGTATATTGTATCAAAATATATGTCCTCGATGAAGATGCCAGACTCATGACTTGCAAACACTCTCTCCTCATCTGAGAATATGCTAACTCCCTGATACAGGTTCAAATTGTAGCTGTAACCCATAAGATGCAACATCGTAGGCAAGACATCCTGGGTAGTAGTGTATTTATCTATTTCCATGGTCCGCAGGCTACTCTCCATGTCAACGGTTGCAACAAAATCAAAACTTTTATAACCATCGATAGAAAGCGCTTCTACAGTTAAATCCATGCTCCCGCCGTACCATATAAAAAACGGAGTTTTATAGACATCCGTATTATACGATTCCTCAGAGTCAATACCCTTAAGCGCAAAATTAAGCTGATGATAATAAGCCGAATGGTCTGCATAGAATACAAAGACAGTATCATCCAGTTCACCTGAGAGCTCTAAATCTTGAACAAGCATATTAACGCCATAGTCAAGATCCATCATAGCTGCTTGATAACGTTTGTACAGCAAGAACATTTCAGAATAAATCTCATTTTCATCAAGATAATCCTCGTCAATTCCGTTTGTTCCCGAAACGTAAGTCGACGGAAATCTATCTATTATTTCATAGTAATCCTCGAGCCCATTCACATCGCAGTTTTCTGAGAATTTAATTTTTTTCTCCTCACTCATCTCCCCGGAAGAAACTTCACCCTTATGCTCCGGCGTGGTCTCATACGGATAGTTACCATAATTCTCTAGATCCGTATACCTGCCGTGAGTTGTTAATGTCATCATCTGGGTGTAGAACGGTTCGCCGTTATTGGAATAAGTGAACTCATCAATATAATATTTGAAAACGTTAGAATCTTTATCCATGTCGTAAAAATCATCTTTTTCAGTATGGCCATCCAACATTTCCATATCTTCAATAAAGTAGAGATATTCAAACCCGAACAGCGAAGAAAACACCTCGTTTCTCTTATAGAATTTACCATCGTTAGCGTGAAAGTAATTGGTCGTATAACCCTCAGAAACAAATATGTTTGACAGAGCGTATGGCATTGAATTTCCCAGAACCTGAGCAGGTTCAAGCTCTGTAATAGACGGATAACTTCCCATTATGCCAATCGCCTCTGAGACATTTGTCTTATCGCGCGAATGAAAATTAGTAGCTCTGATCCCCTGCTCCGCCATTGCATAGAGTGTCGGGGTATATTCCTTGTTAATCCCATACCATTCGCCTGATTCAATAACGATAAGAACAACATTTTTTTCGTCTATGGCGCCTGTATAAATATTTTCACCGTAAACATCATTGCTCATCTCGCCCGAGGCAAAATATCTGTCAAGGGCATCGTAACTGACCTCATCCACATAAGTCTCATCAGAGATTGTATTGCCTATATTTACAAAAAAATATCCAAACGTACCGAATTCTCTGAATGCTTTTGCATTAAACGCCTGATCTTCGTACAATAACTCTTCATCATAAAAAATTTCAAGCCCGTACTCATCTTTGATTTCTTCAGCATCTACGGAGAAACTGCTCACGATGCCGGAATAAAGAAGCCCTGCGCAACTTTCCACAATCAAAAACATAACTAGCATGATAACTATGAGGTTACGCGCGAACGGTATATTCTCTACACGGTATTGAACAGTAAAAACAATAAGCCCGGAACCAGCAGCAATATAAAGCACGCCTACCAATGCAACAAACCACCAGTCAATAAAACTTGCGTCCATTACCCCCGTCACCTCATACGCGAGGTTTAACATATCAAAACTGAATACAGTTCCGTTCATAGCATACAGACACACGTTGACTATGGACAAAATATACTGAATACAGAGAAAGACAAGAACGAGCACCAGCTCCGCTATTGAATTTGGGATAACAAATACTATAGACGCAAAAAAGAGCATAGCCGCAATATCCAACCCAAAGTGAGTCGGTACTACTCCTATACCCATAGTAATGAATGTTATGATTTCAATTGCTATTGCAAGGACTATGTAGCTTACAGCATAGACACTCTTTTTTATCAGAAATCTCTTTGCATTATCTTTCGGAATCTCTCTTATAGTTCCCCGCTCAAATGTATAATTGTCCATACGTGAACATTTCATCGAAAAGGCAGCATCATTTATAACAAAAGGAACTCCTTTTCGCTCCTTATATTTAGCTGTCGATTTATAATTTATACAACAAATCCGGTTTAAATAAATTCGTTTGCAAGCGCTTCAAGCTCGGGTGCATTATCATCGTTGTATGCCGCATGTAATCTTACGACACTGTCAATGAAAGTTATATCCTTACAGGATGAGAGACGCTCCCTCATAAGCTTGGCCGCTATCGGTGCCCATGTCCCGTTTTCAATAAAACCTACAGTCCTGTTCCGGAAATTACGTTCCGCAAGAGAATCTATAAATTCACGCATCGGCGGAAATATATCCGCATTGTACGTTGTAGTCGCAAGTACTAGCTTACTACACATGAATGCATCTGCTATACACCTAAACCTGTCCTCACGTGCAAGGTCCGCAATGATAACTTCATTTCCGGCCTTTCGCAAAATATCGCCGAGCATCTCGGCCACCGCCTTTGTATGGCCGTAGACTGATGTATACGCTATCATAACAATATCTTTTTCCGATCTGTATGAGGACCATGTATCGTAGAGCCCGATATAATAATCTAAATTTTTGTCCAATACGGGACCGTGCAACGGGCAAATCTTACACACCTCTACAGCCCGTAACTTTCTCAATACAGCCTGCACCTGCATCCCGTACTTGCCGACAATTCCAAAGTAGTAGCGTCTTGCCTCATCCGGCCAGGGAACATTTTTGTCAAGCGCACCGAACGTACCGAACGCATCGGCAGAAAACAATATCTTGTCGCATTCGTCGTACGACATCATAACCTCAGGCCAATGCACAAACGGCGCAAACAAAAACCTGATCGTATGTCTCCCGAGATTCAGAATCTCACCATCTTCTACTTTGACACACTTTGTTGCATCAATCCCAAAATACTCCTTTATCATTGTAAAAGTTTTGGAATTGCCGACCAGCTGTGCTTTAGGATATTCCCTTAAAAAGGTGAGTATGTTGGCCGAGTGGTCGGGCTCCATATGATGAATTATCAAGTAGTCGGGCTGCTCAGAACCTAACACCCGCTTCACATTTTCTATCCACTCTTCGCCGTAGCATGAATCGACTGTATCGAGAACAGCGATTTTCTCATCCTTAATTATGTATGAATTGTATGAAATGCCGTCCGGCACTTTGTACATTCCTTCAAATAAATCTATAGCGTGATCATTCACGCCGACATAAAATATATCCTCTTCTACCTTAAACATGTCTTCGTAACCGTTATATATTCTCTCTTTCTCAAGCTCTGTTTTCCCGCACAGTATTATATAGTTACAACAGTTAAATGTCAAATTTTGCGCATAAATTAACTACTTTTTGGCACAAATTCTCACTCATTTTCATAAAACCCTCATCTTATTCCCCAATTAATAGAGAATCAAGCGTTAACCGTATAAACGGAAAATATTTTCTCTCTGCGTTATCAGTTTTGAGTATAGCCGGGTTTACATAATTTACCTAATTTGTCCGTTCCCGTGTACGATGTATTTGTATGAAGTGAGCTCATGAAGCCCCATAGGTCCGCGCGCATGCAGCTTTTGCGTGGAAATTCCCATTTCACATCCGAGACCAAACTCACCTCCGTCCGTAAATCTTGTGGAAGCATTGACATATACAGCCGCACTATCCACAGCACTAACGAAGTATTCAGCCGTTTTCTCATTATTAGTCACAATACAATCGCTATGCCCCGTGGAATGACCGGATATATGTTCAACCGCAGCTGTCACATCGTCTGCGACCTTCACAGCCATTATGTAATCAAGGAATTCCGTATCAAAATCCTTTTCGCCTGCAGGTCGACACCCGTCTCCTTCGCCAAGAATCTTAAATGATGCTTCATCCAATCTGAGCGAAACAGGGTTTTCCTTGCGGGTTTTTACAAGCCTGTCATACATGAGCGGCAAAAATTCGGCAGCGATAGAACTGTTTACGATGCAGACTTCCATGGCATTGCATACAGAAGGCCGGCTGCATTTTGCGTTTTCTACGATCCTGAGCGCAGTTTCAAAATCCGCATCTTTATCCACATACACGTGACATATTCCGGTACCCGTCTGTATGCAAGGAACTTTTGCATTTTGAACGCAGGCATTGATAAGCCCGGCGCCGCCGCGCGGAATAAGAAGGTCTACAAGTCCTGTTGCCGTCATTATATCGTTAGAACTTTGACGCGTCGTATCCTCGACAAGATTTACAAAGTCGGGTGAAAGCCCCGCTTTTTCAAGCCCCCTTTTCATCGCATCTACTATCGCCCTTGCGGAATTATACGCCTCTTTCCCTATTCTGAGCACACATACATTCCCGCTCTTTATACACAGCGCCGCAGCGTCCGAAGTTACGTTGGGTCTGCTCTCGTATATAATTGCTATTACGCCTAGAGGCACGGAAACCTTCTGAACAACAATCCCGCAGGGCCTGTTTACCGTTTCCAAAATATTGCCCACGGGGTCGGGAAGCGAAGCAACTTGGCGTATCCCGTCAGCCATCCCTTCTATACGTTTTACATCAAGGAGAAGACGGTCAATCATAACCTGAGAAATCTTGCCGCTTGCGGCTGCAACGTCGACATTATTTGCCGCAATAATACTGTCTGAGCATGAAACTATCTCTTCAGCCATCGCAAGCAGGGCTGCATTCTTCTTCTCAGTTGTCAAAAGCAGTGCTTCAGGTTTAATTTTATTGGCTTTTTTAAGCAACTCTATTGTAGTCATTTCCTTCTACCCTTAAACAAAGTTCCTACGCTTTCGCATCCGATTGCCCTGTAAATTACTGAGGCATCCTCACCTTTTGTTATTATCATATCGATACCGTTGTCCATACACATCGCGGCAGCCTGAAGTTTTGTCGTCATACCCCCGGTCCCCATCTTTGTACCGGATCCGCCTGCCGCATTCAGAAGCTCGGGAGTAACCTCGTTTACTATAGGAATTCTATTTGCACCGGGTTCCTTTCTCGGATCAACGGAGTATAGACCGTCTATATCCGTAAGCAGTATCAGTATATCTGCTTTGACGTTCACCGCCACGATAGCCGCCAGAGTATCGTTATCGCCAACAGCAATCTCCTTTGTTGTTATACTGTCATTCTCGTTTATGATAGGTATCGCTCCGAGTTGCAGAAGTCGCTCCAGTGTGTTTTCAAAATGTTGACGCCTCTCCTCGTTTTCAATATCCCCGGCAGTCAGCAGTATCTGCCCGACCGTCTGGCTGTACTCTCCGAACATTTTATCATACATATACATAAGTTCGCACTGCCCGACTGCGGCAACGGCCTGTTTGGTCGGCATATCATCAGGCCTTGACGAGAGCGAAAGTTTATTTACCCCCATTCCAATAGCACCGGAAGATACCAGTATAACCTCATTACCTGCATTTCTAAGGTCTGCCAGCACTTTACAGAGTCCATCTATAAACCTCAAATTCATTTTGCCCGTGGGATGGGACAGTGTTGACGTGCCTACTTTAACAACAATTCTCATAGCCACTAAATTCTATAATATTTAAGGGTTTTAGTCAAATAAAAAAATATGCCCGGCCAAACCGTCAGACATAAAAAACGGCGAAACCGCTCTCATAGCAGATCTCGCCGATTTTTATCATTTTATATTGTTCTTACGTCCAGATCAGACAATACCCTGAGCCATCATCGCATCCGCAACTTTTACGAAGCCCGCAATATTTGCTCCCATTACGTAATTGCCTTCATAGCCGTATTCCTTAGCCGCCTTGTCAATGTTGTGGTAGATATTAACCATGATATCCTTAAGTTTCTTGTCCACCTCTTCGAACGTCCAGAACATTCTGCCTGATGACTGAGCCATCTCAAGCGCAGATGTGGCCACGCCGCCTGCGTTTGCGGCTTTTGCAGGAAGGAATACAACACCGTTCGAGATGAACACATCGATAGCCTCAAGCGTTGAAGGCATATTTGCACCCTCTGCAACATACTTGCATCCGTTCTTTACAAGCGTCTTAGCCGCTTCGGCGTCAATCTCATTCTGAGTTGCGCTAGGAAGAGCAATATCGCAAGGAATTGTCCAAATACCCTTACATCCCTCTTTATAAGTCGAGCCGGGCACTCTTTCTACATACTCTTTAATTCTGCCACGCTTAACTTCCTTTATATCCTTGACAACATCAAGCTTAATCCCTGCGGGATCATATATATAACCGTTGGAGTCGTACATAGCAACAACCTTTGCTCCGAGGCTCTGAGCCTTCTCGCATGCATAAATCGCAACGTTTCCGGAGCCTGATATTACAACAGTCTTGCCCGAGAAGCTGTCTCCTCTTGCACGAAGAGCTTCTTCTGTGATATAGATAAGTCCGTATCCTGTAGCTTCCGTTCTAACAAGACTGCCGCCGTACGTAAGCCCTCTGCCTGTAAGAACGCCTACATGCTCGTTTCTTATCTTCTTATACTGACCGAACAGGAAGCCTATCTCCCTGCCGCCTACACCTATATCGCCTGCGGGAACGTCCGTATCAGGTCCGATATGACGATAAAGCTCGCTCATAAAGCTCTGACAGAACGCCATAACTTCTCTGTCAGACTTACCCTTGGGATCAAAGTCAGAACCGCCTTTACCTCCGCCAATGGGAAGACTTGTCAGGCTGTTTTTAAGAATCTGCTCAAGTCCGAGAAACTTTATGATAGAAAGATTAACCGACGGATGGAATCTGAGACCGCCCTTATAAGGTCCTATAGCACTGTTAAACTGTACCCTGTAACCCTTGTTAACCTGTACTTTACCTTTGTCGTCTACCCAAGGCACACGAAACATAACTACGCGCTCAGGTTCAACAAGCCTTTCCAGAAGCCCGGCTTTTTCATATTCGGGATGCTTCTCCACTACGGGTGCAAGCGTAGTAAGAATTTCGGTCGCAGCCTGATGGAATTCAGGCTCGTTGGGGTTGCGCTTCTTCAAGTTTTTTAAAACTCTCTCAACATAAGTCATATATAAGCTCTCCTCTTGCGCGAAAAAGTACCGCGCTTTTTTATTTAAACCACGAAAATTATAGCATAGGCATGAAATTTTACCAAATTCAAAACACTATAGAGGTTATAATGATTTCTTATATTAAATATAAGCGTTGCTTATGATGCGCGTTTTGACGAAAAAAATCTGCGCTTGTCACCGGATGTTAAAGCTGATAATTCGTGCGAAGATTTAAAGGAAAAACGCGCGTCGAAGGACAGCAATTATTTATTTTACATCAAAAAATGCTTGAAATTTAGGCTTGAATGTTATAAACTTTAGAAGTCATGCGGAGATGACATACCAGTCAAACGCGCACGACCCGAAAATAAACGGCTTTTATGGAAGTTCACCCATAAAAACCTTGCTTTTTATCTATTACTGAAAAGCAAACATCTCATAGTTCTCCCACGTCATCGCACCCCTTTTCCCGAGGTGATTTTGAGGACTGATGTGAAGATAAATACACGGAGTGGTATCGAAGCGGTCATAACGAGCTGCACTCGAAATGCAGTTGTCCTTCACTGGGCACGTGGGTTCGAATCCCACCCACTCCGCCATCGTTTCTTTTGACGTACCAAATGCCTTTTGGTGCGTTTTTTAAAAGGGTTTAGGCATTTTGAAAATGTTCAAATTTTCTCTAAATTTTGGCATAAAAATAGCATAGAGTTTAAGTTTTCTCTATGCTTTTTATTTCGTTTTGATTTGACTGCAAAGTATTGATTTGAACAAAAGAATGACAAGTCTGCGCTTTTATTTATTTTATCTTCGGTTAGTAGATTTAATTTATCTAACGCTTTCTGCTCTAATTCAGTTAAATTTATATATCCCCAAGCAACCAATCAAGAGCATTTATTCTCTTTATTCCGTCATAATTAGCTTCTGGGTCTTCGTCTAGTGTTAAAATGAATTTTGGATAATGGTCGTTTATATTTTGAAGTGGTCTTAATTCT
>CAYLIO010000057.1:0-8605 GCA_964383655.1 uncultured Clostridia bacterium
GGCGCCTGCGGAATGGAAATTTTTTTATGTCAGATATACCTTACGGCCTCCGGCGGAGGAGTAAAGTCCTTTCTTTGCGCTTTTGTTCGCAGTTCGCCGCATTTTCTTCTCTCGTCCGGGATAAGGTACACGGCGGATTCGGGGAATATCCGGCGTATGTTTTCGGCTATATCGGGTCTTTCGGTCATTGCCCTGAGCCCGTCAAAGCTCAGCCGTGCGCTCAAGACCTCGGCGCCGCCGTCGAGCGCCTTCAGTATCTCGGCGCGCATGAGAATGACGGCGAACTCGTCCGAGAAGTCATACGGCCCGCCGCAGTGGGGGCACGGCTTTAAAGTGAAGGCCGAAAAACCGGTGCCCGTACGCTTGCGCGTAAATTCCACCAGGCCGAATTCCGACATGGGGAGTACCTTGAACGGAGCCCTGCCGGCAGAGAGAGCCTTTTCAAGCTCTTTAACGATCGCCTCTCTGTGCTCCTTTGTGTGCATGTCTATAAAATCTACGACCACAAGCCCGCCTATATCCCTTAAGTTCACCTGCCTGGCCACTTCGCGCGCTGCGGCGAGGTTGGTCCGGTATACCGTATATTCCAGACTGTCATGGCCGGTAAAACCGCCGGTGTTTACGTCTATCGACGTAAGCGCCTCGGTGCGCTCGATAACGAGGTACGCGCCATCCCCTACGGCTGCGCGCGGGAGTGAGCAGTCCTTGATTTGCTCCAAGACGCCGTATTCTTCCAGCATATCGCGGCGGGAGGAGCAAATCTCTGTCTTGATCGAATCGGCGCCCGGGAGAAGTCCGGCGAGCTCCGTGATCCGGGCGTAATGCTCGGCGTTGCCGATAACTATTTTGTCCACGGTGTTTTCGATACAGTCACGAATGACTCTTACCGGCAGAGAGAAGTCAGTATACAAAAGGCTGCCCGCAGGCGCGTCGTCGAAATGCTCGGCGACGCTGCCGTAGATGTTTCGTAATGTTTCGAGTTCGCGGTTGAAAGCGTCATATTTCAAAAACGGCGCGGCGCTTCTTATGACCAGCCCTTCGCCCGGTCTCTTTGTGCGCGACGCCGCGAGCATCAGGCTCTGACGCAGTTCTTCGTCGGATATCCTGTTGGATATGCCTATAAAGTCGGTGTCGGGGAGATAGATGATGGTCTTGCCTACAAACGAGAGGCATGTCGTAACTTTTGCGCCCTTGGTTCCGCGCGGGGGATGGGATATCTGCACTATGATCTCCTGCCCGGGAGCAAGGTTTTCCAGCCCGCCCGTTTTGCCGTACGGCGCGGCGTCGTCGGCCGAGAGGTAGCAGTTGCGCTCCAATCCGCAGTCGATGAATGCGGCCTGCATGCCTTCGAGCACGTTGATTACTTTGCCTTTGTATATATTCCCGACGGAAGGCTCGTCATCGTCAGTCCTGAATTCGCAATAGGACAACTTTCCGTCCTCCGTCGCTGCGGCAATTTCCGTGCCGCATATGCAGTCAAAGTACAGTGTCTTTTTCGCCATAATCTTTCAAACATGCCTTAAAAAAATTTTTTGTCGATTTAAAACACAAACCCGCCTTCTGCCGAGGTCTTTAAGATATCCGCAGTCTTCGCGCCGAAGGTTTTGTCCAGCCACTCGCAGAACAGGTCGGGCCTTAAATTTTTCTCGCCGCAAGTCAGTGAAAAGCAAAGTTTATCCCCGTCTTTTTCCAGCGAAAGAATGCGCGGGCGGATGTCTGCCGTCCTGCCGCGCTTGTCTTCTATGACAATGGTTTCAAGATCTAAAACATCCGAAGGCGAGAAGGGGAAGCGGCCCGCAGCCTCGTAGCGGCAGGACGTGACGGATGCCGAATAGTTGGGATTGGTTTCCGTATATCTGAAGTCCGTGCACTTTATGCCCTGCGGCGAATGCAGGTTGAACAGGTGCTTAAAATCGCCGCGGAAGTCCGTCGCTGCGGCGCAATATTCCGCGCAGGAGCGTACGCCCAAAGCCAGCGGATTGCCCATAAAAATCCTGGGATGTTTATTGAAGCCTTGGCTGTATTTTACGGCTATCCCCGCACGGCGCAGCGTACGGTCTATGTGTCTCAGCAGATCGAGGTGCGACAAAAATTCCGCGCCGTCCGTTTTGGTGTATTTAAAAGCAATCATGATTCCCCTTTTGCCTGCGGGCAGCACCGCTGCAGTCCGCAGCCCTTGCAGCCCGTAAGGCAGCTGCCTGTAACTTCTCCCGCATAGGCGCGTGCCCGTTCCGTTAAAAGAAACCGCTTGTCTATGCCCGTGTCTATAAAGTCCCAGGGCAATATCTCATCCTCGTCTCTTTCGCGCACATACTCATTCCCGTCCGCGTTGCACTGCCTGAAAGCGTCTTCCCAGCCCTCTTTATTGAATCTGTTGTCCCAGCTGTCGAATATGCACCCGTTCCTGTACGCGCGTTCTATGACGACGCCCAGTCTTCTGTCGCCGCGGGATAAGACGGCCTCGAGGAATGACGGGTAGTAGCTGTTCCAGCTCAGATTTACGCCGCGCGGCAGATTCTTTATGAGGTAGTTTTGCTTGCTTTTAATCTCGTTTTCGTCCGCTTGTCTCTCCCACTGGAAGGGCGTAAACGGCTTGGGTACGAAGGTTGCGGCGGAGACGGACAGGCGCAGCGCCTTTGCATTTTTATGCTCCGCATACAGTGCGCGTATCTTGCGGCAGAGTGCGCATATGCCGTCCAGGTCCTCATCCGTTTCGGTAGGGAGACCTATCATGAAATATAGCTTCACTGCGGAATACCCCGCGCGGAACGCGCTGTCCGCAGCCTTTAAAATCTCGGCCTCGGTCATGTCTTTGTTGATGACGTCCCTGAGCCGCTGCGTGCCCGCTTCAGGCGCGAAAGTAAGAGATACGCGCCTCGCGTCCTGTACAAAATCGCCCTCAAAGCCATCGGCTCTCAGCGACGGGAGCGCTATCGTAACCTCAGGCGGCAACGCGTCCTTTATGCTCTTTAACAGCTCCGGGAGCTTGCCGTAATCGCCCGTGGAGAGCGAGTTCAGGCTTACTTCGTCGTATCCGGTGGAAGATATGAGCGCTTTCGCCTGATGCGTGAGCGTGCGAACGGAGCGTTTTCTCACCGGTCTGTACATAAATCCGGCCTGACAGAACCTGCAGCCGCGATAGCATCCGCGCATGACCTCGATAACCGCCCTGTCGTGCACGCTTTCGCAGTTGGGGACGGGGAAGCTCTCGGGAAAGATTGCGCCGTCCAGATCGTCTGTAATTGCTTTTTTAACGCCGCCTATGCCGCCGAACTTCGTTATGCGTCCGCCGCTGTTTTCGCAGACGGGGTATGTAAGAGCAGGCACATACACGCCGCCGAGCTTACTGATTCTATGGTAGAACTCGTCCGTCGCGCCGCCGCAGTTTAAGTAGATCTCGGCAACGTCGGCGTCCGAGCTTTCGCCGTCGCCTATAAAGAATATATCTATGAAATCCGCCAGCGGCTCGGGATTGACGGTGCACGGTCCGCCCGCCGCGATGATGGGGTAGTTTCCGCCGCGCCTTTTTTCGCGAGTCAAAGGTATGCCGGCCAAATCGAGCATGTAGAGCATGTTGGTGTAACACAACTCGTACTGCAGCGAAAAGCCGAGCATGTCAAAGTCCTTAAGCGGCGCTTTCAGCGCCGAAGAAAAGAGCGGGACGGACAGGCTTTTAAGCCCGCTGCCGAAGTCCTCGGCGGGCGCAAAGCAAAAATCTGCGCACATTCCGCGATTCTCGAACGACTTTGCCACGATCTTTATGCCGAGGTTGCTCATTCCTACCTCGTAAAGGTCGGGGAAGCACATGCAGAAATTGAATTTTCCCCACTTCGGCTTTGCCGCGCCGTACTCTCCGCCGGTGTAGCGGGACGGCTTTTCGCAGCGAAGCAAAAGCTCGCGTATACTGCTCAAATCAACAGGTTTCACAGGCTCGATTATATAATAGTTTTTTTCGTTTTTCAAGCAGGATAGACTCCGCCCGGGGCAAAGCCGCCGATTTTTTTGTGAAATTAACACATTTTTTATACTCAAATTGTTTCGTTTGCTCATGTTTTAGTTTAAAATATAAGTGAACCGAAAAAAAGATTTAGGAGATACGTTATCATGAGAATCAATTTCAAGGGCGTAGGCGCGGAAGAGCTTTCATTCAGGCTGAACAGGGTAAAGATGGAGCCCAACGCAAGACTTGACATCAAGCCCCAGTTCTCGCGCCAGGTGAGAAAGGTCAACGGCAACGACAAACTCAACTTCATCGCGCTCTCTCTTAAAGTTGAGAGCACCGAGCAGGAGCCTAAGCCTTTCAACATAAACGTGACGCTTGTAGGCACTTTCGAGGTGGAGAATATGACCGCGGGCAGCCCGCAGGAACGCGAGTTTGTCATAGAGGGAACCAAACTGCTGTTCCCCTATCTTCGCGCCGCAGTCACCAATCTTACGGCGTCGGCCTATGTCGCGCCCCTTAACCTTCCCGTCATTTCGGGCCCCATTTTCCCTGAGGACAGGGATGTGTACGCATTCACCGTAGGCGACGACGACAAGCTCAACTGATCCTGCCCGGGCGTTTTCTTGTTTCGCCGGGGCCTTGAGGTCTTGAGCGAAAACTTGCTTTTTATATTCCGAATAGTCATGACGGAGAGAGGTGCTATGAGAGATGACAGGGCGGGAGTGCTCTTTTCAAAGCAAAGGATAGCAAAGCGCGTGAAGGAGCTGGGCGCGGAGATTTCGCGCGACTTTCTCGGCAGGAAGATAACCGTCGTATGTGTTTTGAAGGGCGCAAGCATATTCTTTTCCGATCTCGTGCGCGCGATAGACGCACAAGTGGAATTTGCGTTTGTCACGGCATCCTCATACCGCGGCGGAATGAAGTCGTGCGGCGAGCCGGAGATATCCTTCTCCGGCGGTTTCAGCGCGGAGGATAAAGACATTTTAATCGTCGACGACGTCGCGGATACCGGGATTACGCTCCTCAGCCTTAAAGAGCTGCTCATGAAGTCGGGCGCCGGATCTGTTAAAGTGTGTGCGCTGCTGGACAAGCCGTCTTGCCGCAAAGTAGAAATGGCGCCCGATTATACAGGCTTTACGGCAGGCGATAAGTTCGTCGTAGGTTACGGCATGGATTTCGGCGAGGAAGGGCGCAACCTTCCGTATATACGCGTTTTAGACGGCGCCGAGCACGGAGACTGACAAAAAAAGAGGAATTATTCCGGTCCGAAAAAACGGGGCATGCGACTCGCTTATTGTGGGTATGTACCGTGTTTTATACAATATATTGTGCGTGCGCGTCCGTATGTGCGCACATGCTTTTCTTGAAGGCGAAAATTTTAACGAAAAGCTTGTTTTTGATTGACACCGCCCCGTTTATATGCTAAACTTTCTGCACATCCTTACCCGAGGGGTGTAATTTTTTTGTACGGAGTTTTCTATTAATGAAAAAGGCAATAGTAAGGACCAAGATCACCTTGGAATGTACAGAGTGTAAGCGCAGGAATTACGACAGTTTCAAGAATAAGCGCAACAATCCTGACAGACTTACGATGTCAAAGTACTGCCCGTTCTGCAAGAAGCATACCGAGCATAAAGAGACCAAGTAACCTGCTTCTGAGAAAGCGGGATATTCCTGAAACTCTAATAATCCGGCCGTGCAGCCGGAAATAACCGGCGCTTCGCCGCCGCAAGGGGTTGAAAATTATGGCAACGCAAAACAAGACAGAAAAAAAGCCGAATATTTTTGTACGTGCGGGCAGAAAACTCAAGGAGACGTTCTCCGAGCTCAAGAGAGTTACCTGGCCTTCTTTCCCCAGGGCGCTCAAAGCCACGGGCTCCGTTCTTCTCATAGTTTTGATTTTCCTTATAATAGTCACGGGTATAAATACAGGGCTTGCGGAATTGCTCAAATTAATTACCACCGGGACCGGAGAATAACCGACTATGTCAAATAACGTACAGCAGGAGCCTTGCTGGTATATCCTTCATACTTACTCCGGTTATGAGTCCAGGGTGAAGGACAGCCTGGAAAGGCTCATAGAGAACAATAATTTACAGACACAGATCTTTGACGTGAAGATACCTATGGAGACCACCATAGAGGAGAAGAACGGCAAGCGCAAAGTGGTTGACCGCAAACTCATGCCGTGCTATGTCTTCATAAAGATGATATATTCCAACCAGCTATGGTACCTCATAACCAACACGAGCGGCATTACGGGCTTCGTAGGTCCGCAGGGCCGGCCTATACCGCTCAGCGACACGGAGATACGTAAGATGCGTCTCGAGGAGTTTACCATCGACGCGGATTTCTCTGTCGGCGACAGGGTAAGCATAGATGCGGGTCCGCTCGAGGGCTTCGAGGGAATCGTCACCGAGCTCAACGACACCGCGCAAAAAGCGCGCGTCAATGTGGAGCTGTTCGGCAGAAATACCGACGTCGAAGTGGAGTATATCCAGATACGCCGCATAGACGTGGTTTCGGCGGACGAAAACAAGAGCTGAAAGAGAGCATAATACAGATTGTGATTTAAGCGCCGGGCGCCGCCCGTACATAAAGCAGGCGGGATCCGGCGCGTAAGCAATAAACAGAAAACAGAAAAAACCCGCAGAAGCTTTGGCGTTTGCGGGAAAGTTCGTGGGAGAGTGCGTCAAATCCGAAAAAAATCTAAGGCGCGTCTCGCTAATACCACACAGGAGGGACTTTAATTTATGGCAAGAAAAGTAAGCGCTGTAGTTAAGCTGCAGCTCCCTGCCGGCAAGGCCACGCCTGCGCCTCCCGTAGGCTCAACCCTCGGCCCTCACGGCATAAACATCCCCGGTTTCACCAAGGAATTCAACGCAAAGACTGCGGATAAGGCCGGCCTTATCATACCTTGCGTAGTGACCATTTACCAGGACAGAAGCTTCACCTTCGTTCTCAAAACGCCCCCTACGCCCGTGCTTATCAAGAAGGCGCTCGGCATAGAGACGGCGAGTGCCCGTCCTAACAGGGATAAAGTAGGCAAGCTCACCAAGGCTCAGGTTGAAGAGATTGCAAAGACGAAGATGCCCGATCTCAACTGCACCGATTTGGAGGCGGCAATGAGCATGGTTAAGGGCACCGCGCGCTCCATGGGCGTAACCGTGGAGGAGTAATCTCAAAACGGGCTCAGTTAAGTGGGAGAGGAGATTTTTACAGTCGACCCCCTCGCAAAAGACCACACGGAGGAATTGAATTATAATGAAAGTTGGCAAGAAGTACGCTGATAGCGTAAAATCTTACGATCATACAAAGGCATACGACCCCGCAGAAGCGGTAAACATTGCTCTGTCCACGGCTAAGGCCAAGTTTGACGAGACCATAGAGCTTCATGTCCGTCTCGGCGTAGACCCGCGCCAGGCAGACCAGCAGGTACGCGGAGTGCTCGTTCTTCCCAACGGCACCGGCAAGACCAAGAGAGTGCTCGTTATAGCCAAGGGCGAAAGAGCGGATGCGGCTGCAGCCGCAGGCGCCGACTACGTGGGCGCGGAGGAGACCATCCAGAAGATCCAGCAGGAGAACTGGTTCGAGTTTGACGTAATGATAACCACGCCCGACATGATGGGCGTCGTAGGCCGCATAGGCCGTGTTTTGGGACCTAAAGGACTAATGCCCAACCCTAAATCGGGTACCGTTACCATGGACGTGGTTAAGGCTGTGCAGGAGGTCAAGGCAGGTAAGGTAGAGTACCGCCTCGACAAGACGGCCATAATACACTGCCCCATAGGCAAGAAATCGTTTGGCGCGGAAAAGATTATAGAGAACTTCAACGCGCTTATGGAAGCTATCGTGAAGGCAAAACCCTCCGCGGCAAAGGGCCAGTATATAAAGAGCGTGGCGCTTTCGTCCACGATGGGCCCCGGCGTGAAGGTAAATTATAGCAAGAACTAAGAAAATATAAGCACAATATTTTTAAAGACAGGGGCGCGGGGTTTCCGCGCCCTCATTGTATAAAGACCCCCGGCAGGGGGTCTTTTCTTCAGAAAAAAAGCGCGTCCGGGGTGTGGTATGTCTTTATCGCACAACCGGACGTCCAAGCCGTGTCGGCCATGCAAGAAGCCGTTTCCGTAACCGGTATATCGAATTTGTAAATTTTTTAAAAAGCAAAGTCTGTCATTTGCCGCACGCTTATTTGTAAGCAGTACGTTTAGCGTTTACTTGCTATTTAATTTAGAATTTTTAATTACCTTTGCCTGTTCGATTAGCAGGCTTTGTAATTCGTCCGTCAAAAAACGGTATATATTCAATAACTGTTTTTCGTTTTCTGTCAACGGTTGATTTACAGCGACGTATGTGTTTCCGGATTCATTTTCCCTGCCAAGCAGATAATCTACGCTGCAACCAAAATATTCCGCATATGCCAAAAGACTGAATATCTGCGGATCGTGCATGCCGTTTTCATATGCCGCTATAGTCGTCTGCCCGATTTTCAGATGTTTGGATAGCTCCGTTTGCGTCAGTCCTTGTTCTTTGCGTAAGTTTTTCAGGCGTTCGTTTATCGTCATTGCAAGTCCCTGCCGTGTGGTTAGTAGCACAGCAATGTTAGCATAATCATGGTAAAATGTATTGACATAGCAGTTTCGTGCTATTATAATGTGG
>CAYLIO010000058.1:0-8348 GCA_964383655.1 uncultured Clostridia bacterium
TACCGGAGTTGTTGGGCCCTATGATTACCGTAAGTCCATCCAATTTTATTGTCGAATCTTTAATGATTCCTATATTTTTCAAAGTAAGTTCCATAGTCCACTCCTTCTTTATTTTGGTAATATAACACAAAAATTGTATTTTGAAAACTTCAAATCAAAAGTGCTACTCTTACAAATCAAAAGTGCTACTCTTACAAATCGTGGTGCCGTATTATTGCAAACGCAAAAATTTTTATGGTACAATAAGCAAATAAAAGATGTTCTGTATATTGTAATTAAAAGCGGTGTCGCGGCGAAGACTTTAAGGCAAGACCGACGTCCGTTACTGCATATTAAACCGCAAGAGGAGCGTCCATGGAAAATATTGAAAATTCTGTCGTTTCCGAATTGGAAAATTCTGCAGAAAAAAAGCTCGCTATATACGAAAAATCGCGCGAACAGGTGCTTAGCGAGCTTTCCGTAGAAAAGGAAGAAGGCCTTTCTAAAGAAGAGGCGAACGGAAGACTGGAAAAGTACGGGAGAAATGCTTTTGAAAAGCAGAAGAAGCAGAGTCTTGTTAAGCTTGCTCTTTCGCAGCTTAAGGATGTCTCTGTAATCATTCTTATTATAGCAGGCGTATTGAGTACGGTCATGGCTATAGTGGAGTGGGATGGCGTACAGAGCATAATAGAGCCCGTCGTAATATTCGCCATCATTATAATGAACATGATTCTTGCGGTGACGCAGGAGCGGAGTGCGGAGAATGCGCTTGAAGCGCTCAACAGTCTGTCGGCTCCCGTTTGCCGGGTTGTGCGCGGAGGCGAGCTTATTGAGATGAATCCGGAGGAGTTGGTGCCCGGGGATATAATAAAGCTCAAGACGGGAGATCTGGTTCCCGCAGATGCGCGACTTTTGAGTTCGGAAAGTCTGTCCGTAGACGAAAGTTCGCTAACGGGCGAGAGTGTGCCGGCTGAGAAGGAAGCCGATGCAGAACTTGCAGGGGATATTCCTTTAGGAGATCGAATCAACAGCGTCTTTTCGGGCTGTCTCGTGACGGCGGGAAATGCGACTGCCGTGGTGACTGCGACCGGGATGACCACTGAGATGGGTAAGATCGCGGGTTTTTTAAGGGATACCAAGCAAAAGAGGACGACGCTTCAGGTCAGGCTTGACAAAGTCGGAAAGATAATAAGCGGGATTGCAGTCATTTCGGCTGTAATAATGTTTATCGTAGGACTGTGCGTATACGGCAAAGACATACTTGACATGGTTATGGTTGCCATAACTCTTGCCGTTGCAGCCGTGCCGGAGACGCTCTCGCTTATAGTTACGCTTATACTTTCAAACGGCGCCAAGAAGATGGCGAAAAATAATGCGCTTGTACGGCAGATGCAGGCCGTGGAGACGCTGGGCAGCACGTCGGTAATATGTTCGGATAAGACTGGTACGCTTACGATGAACAAGATGACGGTAAAGAGGCTGTGGGTCTACGGCTCCGATCCCGTGGCCGAGACGGCTGAATTTACTTCGGTTCAAGACGAGTTCCTGCTTCGTCTGTGTCTCGCATGTGCGGCTACAGTCGGTGCGGACGATGAAGGAAACGAGAAGATCATGGGCGACCCTACAGAAACGGCTATCGTTCGTCTGGCAAAGGCGAAGGGTATAGATTATGCCTCGCTGTCGCAAAAATATAAAAAGGTAGCCGAGGTTCCGTTCTCGTCCTCGAGAAAGATGATGACAAACGTCATCAAGCTTGAGGATGGCGGGTATCTCGTACTTACGAAGGGAGCATTCGACAGGTTGCCGTTTGACCGGTCTGACCACAACTTCATGTACGGACTCAACGAAGTGCATGACAGTTTTGCAAAGGACGCATTGCGCGTTATAGCACTGGCGTCGAAGAAGATAGACAAACTTCCCAAGAGAGCGGAGGATCTGGAGAAAGGGCTTACGTTTAACGGGTTTGTCGGGATAATAGACCCGCCTCGTCCGGAGGCGGCAGCAGCCATAGCCAAGGCGCGGGCGGCGGGGATACGCACTATAATGATCACCGGCGACCATGCGGCAACGGCAGGCGCCATTGCGCGCGAACTCGGCATCATCGTTGCAAACGAAGGGGTTATAACCGGGCGGGAGCTTTCCAATCTTACAGACGAAGAGCTGGATGAGAGCGTGGAGTTTTACTCGGTGTATGCGCGTGTGAGTCCCGAGGATAAGATAAGGATAGTTAAAGCGTGGCAGTCGCGCGGCGAGGTCGTTGCCATGACCGGCGACGGAGTAAACGACGCGCCGGCGCTCAAAGCGGCCGATGTCGGTGTAGCCATGGGCATAAACGGTACGGAAGTTGCCAAAAATGCGGCAAAGATGATCCTCATGGACGACAAGTTCGGCACTATCATAGAGGCTGTTGCGGAAGGAAGGAATATATTCTCGAATATACGGCAGCTTATCTATTTCCTTCTGGTGTGCAATATTTCGGAAATAATAGTTATGCTGTTTGCGCAGTTCCTCGGCTGGGAGCTTCCGCTTACGTCTACGCTGCTGCTTATAATAAACGTTTTGGGCGACGGTATTCCGGGTATCGCCCTTGCCAAGGAAGAGGCGGACAAGCGTATTATGAAACGAAAGCCTATCGGCAGACACGAAAGCTTCTTCGGCGGCGGGATTATAGAGGTAATAATACAGCAGACATTGGCATTTGCATCGGTTACGCTGATCGCGTACTACTTAGGTTGTGTATGGGGCACCGGTTCAGCCGAGCCTGTCTGGAGCAATGAGGCGGCCGTCGCTACGGGCAGGACCATGGCGTTTTTAGTGACCGGCTGGACGTCCGTTTTACACGTGCTTACCGTACGCTCGAGGAAGATGCTATACAAGTACCGCATAAAGGAAAACCCGCAACTGTACGTAAGTTGCGGCGTAATGCTTGCCGTGTTCGCTTTGCTTGCGGCGATTCCTCCGGTTGCGACGGCGCTTGGCATGACATCGCTGAATATATGGCAGTGGCTTACGGTCATAGGTTTGGCAATCATTCCGTTGCTGGTTGCAGAGTACGGTAAACTTTGGGATGCCGTGCGCTCGCGCAGTGCGGAAAAGCTCAGCGTAAGATAGTAAAAGCCGTGACTTTTGAGAGGAAGGAAGTTTGAATCGGGACATCTTATACTCGTCTTGCATTTCAACTTATATCAAACGGGATATGCGGGAGCTTCAGGGTGCGATCGATGCGCTCAAATTCAACCGCGAAAATCAGATTTTGCCGATTCGGATGATCTGAGCGGCAAAATACCCGTCCTTGGAACAAAAACTTAAAATCCCTGTGCCGTTTGTGAACGGGGGTTTATACTTTTCGGGACGGGTAAATGTTTTTCTTTAAAAATAAGCGATAATAATAAAAAGCCGCCCGTGCTGTAAAAAATGAGGCGACAGAAAAAGACGGACGAAGAGTATGGATTCAGTAATATTCGATCTGGACGGGACGCTTCTCGATTCGATGTATATCTGGTACAACGCGGGAAAGATTTATCTGAAAAACCTGGGCGTGGAGGCGGATGACGGACTTGTCGAAAAAATGTTGCCGCTCACGCTGTGCGAGAGCGCGGGATATATAAAAGATACATACCTTCGCGACATGCCTGTCGAAGAGATAGCTATAGGGCTGGACAGGGCGGTAGAGGATGCGTATTTCAATCACATTCTCCCTAAAAAAGGGGCTCGCGAGCTCTTGGCAGCGCTGGATGAGAGGCGCGTAAAAATGACGATCGCCACGGCTACGGACAGGTATCTTGTAACGGCGGCGCTTAAGCGTCTTGATATGGAGAGGTACATATCTCGTATCTTCACCTGCGGCGAGGTAGGGATTGGCAAAAAAGACGGGCCCGAGATTTATCTCGAGGCGTGCGCAAGTATGGGGTCGCGTCCGGAAAAGTGCTGGGTCTTTGAGGATATGCCTCATGCCGCGCGCACGGCAAAAGGTGCAAATTTTTTAGTCGCCGGTGTAAAAGATACGCCGTGCAAAGACAGAGAGGCGCGTCTTCGCAAGACATGCGATCTGTTTTTTGATTCACTCGCGCCGGCCGAATCGGTAATTTCGGCATTGGAAGATTTCATGCCGGAAAAGCGCTGAAGTTATGCGTGTATGCGAAGAGAATATAAAAAAGAGCCGAGACTTAAAGGTAATTTTCCCGTTTCCCCGGCTCTTTTTTTATCTGACGTACATTTTGAAGTATAGAAAGACTTTTTTTCGTCCGTCCCCCTTTTTCTCTTTAGTCTTTTTAAAGGCGCTCAGTGCGATAAACTCGAGCTGTTCGGCGCCTTCTGCTTCGGTGTAACTTTGGAGAAGAGTGTATATATCTCCCTCATGCCGCATGGCGCCGCAGCGGTGCTGTCTGCCCTTGAGCACCGTCATTAGCGTAAGGTCCGCAATGTCGCCCTCTTCAAAAGGGGTAAAACCTGCGCCGGCGAGGTTGTATTCGACTTCCTCGGCTTTTGCTGCTTTATTTATTTTTTTCAGCATACATCGTTTCATATGTAACGCCCTCAATTTTTTATATGATAAGGCAAACGGGCGATATATGCAAGCTTTTCATGCCGCAGGCGGAAGGATGCCCTTCAATTCAAGCGCGCGCCTCGTCATTCAAATTCTTTCGCGACTTTTTTAAGCAATTCGCGGACGGGAAGGTGCTGCGGACAGCTGTGCTCGCACCGGCCGCATCCCGTGCAGTCGGAAGCCTTGCCGTACGAGCGTATATAGTTTTCATAGTAATTGTGCTGTACATTCCATCCGCCGCTGTTTTCGAAAAGCGAGATATTATATAGCGAGAAGTATTCGGGGATGGGTATATTTTTAGGGCACCCGGCCGTACAATAGCGACATGAGGTGCATGCGACGGCGCCTGTATTGCGTATGCCGGCCGCAACCTTTTCCAAGACCTCAAGCTCTTTCTCGGTCAGAGGACAAAGAGGAGAGAGCGTATTAGTGTTGTCGTCCATCTGCTCAATGCTGTTCATGCCGGAGAGAACCATAAATACGCCGTCCAGACCTGCGGCAAAGCGTATGGCCCAGGAAGATATGCTTGCATCCGGGCGGATGCTTTTAAGAAGCGCTTCGTACTCTTTCGGCAGGGATGCGAGCGTGCCGCCCTTGACCGGCTCCATGACGATTACCGGCTTGCCGTGTTTTTTTGCGACCTCAAGGCACTCTTTAGAGCGCAACCCTTCAGTTTCCCAGTCGAGGTAATTGATCTGAAGCTGCACGAATTCCGTGTCCGGGTGCTCATTCAAAATTTTGTCCAGGTATTCAGGGGTGTCATGGAAGGAAAAGCCGTAGTTTAAAACCCTGCCCCGGTTTTTAAGTTCGCGCACGAAATCGAAGGCGCCGAACTTGTGTGCAAGCGGATAATTGCCGGAATGAAGATTGTGCAGAAGATAGTAATCAAAAAAACTTACTCCGCAATTTTCAAGCTGTTCCTCAAATATCCGCTCCATGTCCGCTTCTGTTTTAAGATCGGAGACGGGGAGCTTGGTGGCGAGACGGAAGCGTTCTCTGGGATAGCGTCTTACGATGCAGTCGCGCACGAAAAGTTCGCTCTTGTTCTCGTGGTAGACGTAAGCGGTATCGAAATAGTCGAATCCGCGCATGAGGAACATGTCCACCAGTTTATTGACAAGCTCCGTATCGACATCTGTGCGGTCATTGCTTTTTAAAGGGAGCCGCATCATGCCCATTCCGAGTTTCTTCACCTTATTTCTCCTTTGCAAAAAGCTTTTAGCGCGCTTACGGTGCGCTCAAGCGCTCCTATGGCCTCTTCAGGCTCGTCCAAACACATAACCGCCTGTTCCATCGGGCACATGCCGCTGCCGTCGCGGTTCTTAATATAATCCGTCTCGCGCCCGAAAGTGTATTTTATCCCGTATTTTTCCAGGACGGCTTTACCGCCTGCGCTTATTACAGCCGCATAGACTTCTTTAACTCCGCTTCCCGCCATGATGAGCGCGGCGGCTTTGCCTACAACCTTATCCGCTGCGCAGCCGCCGGATAAAATATCGTCTTCTTTCGCGAGGCTCAAAAGCCCCTCTACTTTGCAGGAAGACATAGTCTTTTGTCTCGCGCCGTTCACGACGGCCAGCGATGCGCCTTCTTCAAGCAGTTTTTTCACCCTTTCAATATCTGTCATGCTTCACCGTAAAACGAAAAATCACTATCCAAGCGGGTATCGCGGCTACCTGTATGCAAAGCCCGGCATATCCGGACAGGACGGTTAAAAACGCTTCTTGCGCACTCAGACCGGAAAGCGTCAGGGCGAGCAAATACATAAGCCGTCCCGCTGCCTGTGCCGAGATGACGGCGGGGAAGGCGTACAACGGATTTTTAGCTGTTTTGCCCGCGAAAAGTCCGCCGACCGAACCGAATACGATAAGCTCGGCCGTGATATACGGCAGTTTTTCCAAAGCCGGCATCGCCGAGCCTGAAAAAAGCAAGCTGAATACAAAACTTAAGACAGGAGCGGCGGTTCCTGCTGCAAAGCCGCGACGTGTGCCTAAAGTACAGCCCGCTAAAAGGACGGGAGCGTACATGGGAAGATATGCCGCTCCGACATCCGATCCGCCGGATACATGCACGGCCCGGGCAAGGATTACGGCGAGCGCGGTATACAAAACAGCCGTTGCGTTCTTCGATACAGAAATCATCTTAAGGTTTTTCTGCTTCGCCGCAGAGTAAGACATGGACGAATCACCTCACAGCCATTATTTTTTCTATGCGTACATTATATATTATGCGGCGCATGAAATTCAATATCAAACATAAAATCGATTAAATGCGGCTTAAGGTTTGTTTTTCGCGGAAGGGCCGGGGGCGCGGGAATATGCACGAAATACGACGGCGTAAAAGTTGCGCGGCATTTGTCTTTTGTGGTAAAATCGGGGTATAAATTTTTTGCATAAACGCAAAGGGAGCTCACGGTGGAAGAATTCTGGGAGTCGGTGAAGACCTATTTTACAAACTTTTTTTCGGACGGCGGAATAACCATAGTACGCACCATAGCTTTTGCTCTGCTCGGGCTTGTCATACTCAAGATAGTTCAGAGCATGACAAAGCGTATTGCGCTGAGAAGCAAGCTGGATAACGCGGCTGTGTCGTTTGTGATATCAATCATAACGGTTATTCTGTACATAGTTCTCATCATAGTCATCATCAGCTCCTTAGGCTTCTCTACGGCGGCCATCGTCTCGGCGTTTTCCGCCGTTGTGTTGGCAATAGGCATTGCGCTTCAGGACAGCCTTGCCAGTCTTGCCAACGGCGTTATAATAATTTTTACCAAGCCGTTCAAGAAGGGTGATTTCATAGAGATAAACGGTATAGAGGGCACCGTACAGGATATCAGGCTGTTCAACACGAAGATTCTCACATCCAACAACGAGGAGGTCATAGTGCCGAACAGCGATATTCTTTCCGAGACGCTCACCAACGAGAGCACAATGCCCATGCGCCGCGTTGAAATAAATTTCTATCTGCCGTATTCTGCGGACGCAGAGAACGTGCGGGGCAAGATGCTCAAAAAGTTTGAGGAGAACGCATACATTTTAGAGACGCCCGCGCCGCAGGTGAGTCTTGACAGCTTCGGTGAGGACACCGTGGCATGTACGGCATATGCGTGGTCTGATTGCGCGGACTACGGCAAAGCAAAAACTGCCGTCAAGGAAATAATATACGAGGTTATTCGCGACTGCTGCGCCGCGCCTTCCTCAAGGCGCGTTCAAATAGACCTTTCCCCCGATGAAGCGGCGGCGGTCGTGAAGGAGGGGAGAGATGAGTAGTCTTATTCTGGATTCGGTTTGGGACATTACGCTTGAGTATATAATATACGCCATAGTCATCATTATATGCATAGGCTTGCTTATCCTCATACGCAAACACAACAAACTGCCCAAACACTCCGACTTCAAAAAGAAACTTTTAACGCTTCATGGCGAGATAGAAATGCTTGCAAAGAACGCAACCGGTGAATCGGGATACGGCTTCATAAAGAATGTGTCCCGCGCACTGTACCGTACCGGTCGTCTCGGTTATACGGCCACGGTCATGGCCGAGAAGGAGCGTATCGGCGAGCTCGGCAAGATTGCCGCAGCGCTGGATAATGCGCGCGGCGAGCTCGTGAATTACAGGTATGGCCGGCGCGAAAAGGCGGATACATCCGGTCTTCTCAGCGCGACGGAATATGTAAGCGGCGCCATCGGCATACTGGATGTCGTGATAGAGCGTAGCGACAGCATCCGTGCAAGAAAGGAAAACAAATACTGAAACTTTGGTCAAGACCCGCGTCTGCGGGTCTTTTAAACGATCAAAACGCTTCGTAAAAACATCCTTATTT
>CAYLIO010000059.1:0-8129 GCA_964383655.1 uncultured Clostridia bacterium
GCGCCGGAAAATGTAGCTGCAATTGTTGCAAATTCGCGGCCTGTATGATATACTCGATATATACAGGAGGCATTCAATGGCGCATTTAAGGCATGACCCCACATCCACCCAGAACGGTAAGATTTCTTATGATACCGGCATTGTAAACGGCATCGTGGAGCTTGCCATAAACGAGGTGGACGGAGTAACGTTGCTCGACACAAAGAATAAAGGTGTAAAACTTGAGTTTGAAAAAGACGGCAGCATGGTTGCGGATATATGCGTTAAAGCGGACTACGGATATAACGTGACGTCGCTGGCGTTTCGTATACAGCAATCCATTAAACATAATGTCGAGTCTATGACAAAGTTCAAAGTGAATAAAATCAACGTGCATATTCAGGACGTGGATTTCCCGGATAGTTTAGCGTAAAGTCAGTGTATTCCCTTTGCCCGAAGGGAATATTTTCGTATGGGGCGGTTATGAGGACAAAAGCCAGAGAAACTTTATTCAAGATACTGTTTTCTTCTCAATTTTCAGGCTCTTTAGACGCAAGTTTCAAGACGGGGATGTACAGGGCCGGCGAGCTCAATGAGGATGACATTCTCTATTGCGAGAGAATGCTTGCGCTTATTGAGGAGCATAAAAAGGAAATATCTGACATGATAGACAAAAAGTCTGTCGTTTTTCCGGGGTCAGGAATATTTCCCGCAGACATGAGCATACTGCTGCTTGCCGTTACCGAGATTATGTACTTAAATGACATCCCTGACAAGGTCTCGGTAAACGAAGCTGCAAATATTGCGTCAAGGTATTCCACGGAAAACAGCGCTTCCTTCGTAAGCGGAATTCTCGCGTCTATTATAGGAGATAAGAAAGATGTATAAACTTATAGACGGCAAAGCTCTTGCCGCTGAGATACGCGGCGAGGTGAAGCAAAAGGTTGCCGAGCATAAAATAAAAACCGGTAAGGATATAGGCCTTGCGGTAGTGCTCATCGGCGAGGATCCTGCATCTAAAGTTTATGTGCGTAATAAGATAAAGGCATGCGAAGAGGTGGGTATTAAATCGTATGCGTATTATTTGGACAAATCGAGCTCGCAGCGCGATGCGGAAGAGCTTGTGAAAAGTCTCGCTTGCGATGATAAAGTGAACGGGATTTTAGTTCAGCTCCCGCTTCCCGGGCATCTGGACAGCGAGAGTATTTTAGCGCTCATTCCCGTATCTAAAGACGTGGATGGGTTTTCCGCGGGGAACATGGGCAGGCTGTGCATGAACGAGGAGTGCCTCGTCGCATGTACGCCCAACGGCGTCATGAGGATGCTTAAAAGCGAGGGGATAGAGCTTAAAGGCAAAGACGTGACCGTCGCGGGCAGGTCGAATATCGTCGGCAAGCCGATGGCGATGCTTTTGACAAACGCCGACGCAACCGTCACGCTCTGTCACAGCAGAACGGCAAATCTCAAGGAGAAATGCCTGCAGGCGGATATATTGGTGTGCGCTATCGGTAAACCGAAGTTCTTTACCGCGGACATGGTAAAAGAAGGGGCAGTCGTAATTGACGTCGGCATGAACCGCGACGAAAACGGAAAGCTGTGCGGTGACGTGGATTTTGAAAACGTTAAGGAAAAGTGTTCGTACATAACGCCGGTGCCCGGCGGCGTGGGACCTATGACGATAGCCATGCTCATGTATAATACATATCTTTCCGCAATCAGGAGCAATTTGTAATTTGGATTCGTTTAAAGAAAAATATGACGCCTATCTTGCGTCTTTCAATACACGGCTGGAGAAGTTTCTCGAGGAGACCAAATGCGAGCCGGAAATACTTGATGAAAGTTTTAAATACAGCTTAAAATGCGGCGGGAAGAGGGTGAGGCCGGTGCTTATGCTGGCCGTAGCAGATCTTTTGGGCGTATCTTTCGATGCAGTTATCGATTACGCGCTCGCCATCGAGCTTATTCATACTTATTCGCTCATTCACGACGACCTGCCCGAAATGGATAACGATGATTTCAGACGCGGCAAGCCGTCCAATCATAAAGTTTTCGGCGCCGGCAACGCCGTGCTTGCGGGCGATGCGCTTTTGAACAGTGCGTATTATATACTTTTATGCCGTTGCCTTGAAGAGGAGCGCAATACGGAAGCTGCGCTGTTTATGTGCGACTGCGCGGGGATAAACGGCATGATTGCAGGACAGTCGGCCGACCTCTATTGCTCGGATAAAAAAATCACGGACGCCGCTTGGCTGGATTTTATTGTCGAGAATAAGACATCGCGGCTGATGAGCGCTTCGGCTGCAGTGCCTTCCGTTTTAAGCGGCGGAAAATATTTTCCCGAGCTTAAACAGTTCGGCGGGGATCTCGGCAAACTTTTCCAGATAGTGGACGACATACTCGACGTGAGCGGAAAGTTCGAGTCGACGGGCAAGTCGATAGGGAAAGACGAGCTTGAGGGGAAACTTACATATGTGAGTTTCTATGGCGCAGACGAAAGCAGGGTGTATGCTGATATAATGGCAGACAAGTGTATAAGAATTCTCGAAGGCATAGAGGGAGACACCTCTTTCTTGCGCGAATTCGTCAGCTTCGTGCGCTCGCGTGACGGCTGACGGAAACGTATCAGATTTGACATTAAGGCTCAAGTGTGGTAAAATATTTATAACAATATAATAGTGGTGCAGTATTCTAGTCAGCTGCTGACGATGCGAAGACGGGGTTAAAAGACCGTCACAGGGCAAATTACGGAGTTTCTGGTATTTGCTTGCTTTGCCCAAAAGCGGGCGGGTGCTGGGAAAAGAGGTTTATGGGAACTGCGTAACGGCATATGACAGCCAACCCATCTACCGCTTCTTTCCGAAAAGTTGTGAAATTTTCGGATAAACCTGCTGTCTGGCGCAAGTTAGGCACAGAGTAGCCTGCCTTGAGTGAAATCGGCGGATAACAGAGCAAAGTGCGCGAGGCGCGGCCACGCTTTGCGGGCTATCGCTGTTTGAAATCGGTTTTGCAAAAGAGGATAAGCTCGTTCGATGCTGTCAAGGAAAGCTTCTAGACTGTCAATGTATTAAAGATTACGGTGTGGACTAAGTGGCGATTCGGTTGCATATCAGGTGACTGTGTGTTCGCATCCTTAAAAGGAAACTGCTTCTTCGGCGACGTGAAGCGGATGCGGGGGAAATCCTACCGAACCTTAAGCCGCAAAGTTTATTTAATATAAGCCACTAGAATATTATTTTTTACGCACACTACGCTGTGCGTATTTTTATAGATAAAAAATATGGATGAAGACAACTTGGAATCCGTGGAAGAGGAAGAACCTTCGGAGAATGAAAAAACTGAGCGGGAAAGCTTTGAGGAAAGTAATGCTCGCACAAGTAATAAAAAAGACATGTCTTCGAAGGAAAAGAAAGTTAAAGACGTAAAGAACGGGAAGAGAAACAGGGTGCCACGCTGGCTAAGCTGGGGGATTATTGTATTGGTGCTCTCTTTCATTTTGAGTGTGCTGTTCAGTTTTCTTACCGAGATTGCCATAAACGGCGGTCCGGTCTATGCGTGTATTATAGTCATCATTGCGTTGCTGATACTGAGCATAATCAGTGACATCATAGCAAACGCCGTTCTGTCTTGTGACAGTGAGGGGTTCAACGCGATGGCGTCGCGAAAGATACGCGGCGCAAAGCGTGCCGTGACTTTTTGCAGGCATTCCGAAAAGATAGCAAGTATATTTTCGGATGTCATAGGCGATATTTGCGGTATTGTAAGCGGCGCTGCGGGTGCTGCGCTTGCGCTGTACTTCGGTTTTGCCGAGCAATCGACAGAGGGTATTGCTGCGTCAATTCTGGTAAGTGCGGTAATAAGTGCGCTTACGGTAGGAGGTAAGGCATTTGCCAAGCCGCTTTCTATTAAGTATAACACTAAAATAGCCTTCGGGTTTGCAAGATTTACTACATATTTTGTTAAGGAAAAATAAAAGATAGATGCTTGAAAACATATCTGACAGATGTCTCAAGTCCATGACACGAGAGGAACTGTGCGGCCTCTGTGAAAAAATTCGCGGGGAAATTATTGAAAGCGTGTTGAAAAACGGGGGGCATCTTTCCTCAAATCTGGGCGCGGTTGAGCTTACCGCGGCTCTTCATTATGTGTTCGATTTTCCCGAGGATAAAGTTATTTTTGATGTCGGGCATCAGTGTTATACGCATAAGATACTCTCCGGCAGGGCGGATAAATTTTGCGGACTAAGACAAAAGGGCGGAATATCCGGCTTCCCTAAACGCGAGGAGAGTAAATACGACTGTTACAATACAGGCCACGCGGGGACATCTGTCTCGGCTGCTCTCGGCATTGCCAAAGCACGCGATCTTAAGGGCGAGGATTTCAATGTCATCGCGGTGATAGGTGACGGATCGTTCAATAACGGGCTCGTGTATGAAGCGCTGAATAATCTTAAGTCATTAAAAAGCAGAATTCTTATAATAATTAACGATAACGGCATGTCAATATCTCCTACGGTAGGAACCATGCATGAATACCTCGAAGCGCTCAAGGCGGATGTCACGGAGAGATACCACAGAGACCGCAGGGCGGGTATATTTGAGAGATTCGGGCTTGATTATGACGGCGTTTATGACGGGAATAATATCGGCGAGATGATAGACGTTCTCACAGAAGTGAAAGAGAAGCTGAAAAAGAGGTCGGTAATTTTGCATGTCTTCACCAAAAAGGGGAAGGGAGACAGCGTATGCGAAGATGACCCTGAGGCTACGCATGGAATAGGCAACGCTTCGGAAGCCAAGAGCGTTGAATATTCCAAGGTGCTGGGTGAAAAGCTTATAAGTCTTGCAGAAAGGGACGAGAGAATTGTTGCGGTAACGGCGGCAATGACGAAGAACGTCGGGCTCGCTGAATTCTTTGATAAATTTCCGCAAAGGTCAGTGGATGTAGGAATATGCGAGGAACATGCCGCCATAATGTGCGCGGCAATGGCCACAGAGGGACTCAAACCGTATTTTGCG
This sequence comes from uncultured Clostridia bacterium, assembly GCA_964383655.1. GTDB lineage: Bacteria > Bacillota > Clostridia > Christensenellales > Borkfalkiaceae > Coproplasma. The sequence goes on from CAYLIO010000059.1 coordinate 4,995, forward strand.
GTGTATTCGACATTCCTGCAACGCTCGTTCGATGAGATAGTCATCGACATTTGCAGTCAAAGGCTGCCCGTTACACTCCTTATTGACAGGGCGGGAATCTCGGGCTGTGACGGAGAAACGCACCAGGGCGTCTTTGATCTGTCATATCTTTCGCTTATTCCTTCTATTACCATAGCCGTTCCCAAAGACAGCATAGAGTTTGAGAATATGCTGGAGTTCAGTTTAAACTTTGACGCGCCGCTGGCGATACGCTATCCGCGCGTATCTTGCTCAGCCTTCGGCGCACATTCGAAGGTAGAGTGCGGGAAGTGGGAGGTTTTAAAGAAGGGCGATGGCAAAGCGGTAATCCTTGCCTGCGGAGAGAGGGCGATATCACGTGCATATGCTGCAATCGAAAAGTGCGGAAAGAGCAAAGACGGCATCGCGCTTGTCAACGCGAGGTTTGTAAAACCGTTGGATAATGAAATGCTTTCTAATTTTACGGAAGATGTGATAATAACTGTTGAAGATAATATGCTTTGCGGCGGGTTCGGCTCGCTCGTGACAGCATTCTTCGCGGAAAGCTGTAAGCGTGTAAAAAATTTCGCGTACAGAGATGAATTTATATGCCACGGCGAGGTTGAAGAGCTTATGGACGAGTACGGGCTTGCTGCAGATGATATTGCAGAATTTATAAAGAATGAGATTAGATAAATATCTGTCGGAAAAATTCGGTACTCGCAGCAAAGCGGCGGCGGCAATAGGACGAGGCGCGGTACTGGTAAACGGATCTGTGCGGGATGCTGCATATAACGTCAAAGGAAACGATATTGTAACGCTTACGGATGAAAAAATCTGCTTTGTCTCCGCAGGCGGGTACAAGCTGCATAAAGCTCTGCATGAATTTGGTTTTTCTGTAAAAGATAAGGTGTTTGCGGATATAGGTGCGAGTACCGGCGGATTCACCGACTGCCTTTTGAAAGAAGGTGCAAAAAAGATCTATTGCATAGATGTGGGTGTAAGCCAGCTGGATGTAAGTTTAAGAGATAAAAACGTCGTTGTTATAGACGGATTCAATGCCCGGGCTCTGTCCGGGGAGCTGTTTGATGAACAGATTGACGGTATAACCATTGATGTGAGCTTTATTTCGCTCACGTATATTCTGGAGGCCGCCTCAAAAGTGCTTTGCTCCGGCGGTCATATCATTGCACTTATCAAGCCGCAATTTGAATGTGGCGACAAAAATGTGGGGAAGAAAGGGATTGTTCGCGATCCGGAAAAGCATAGAGTCGTCATCAGAAAAATATATGATTTTGCTTTAAATTGCAGGCTAAAACCTTTGGCGCTTACGACGGCGCCTGAGATAAAGGGCAAAAACCTTGAATATGTTATTTTACTTGAAAAGGACGGAGCAGGCAATGTGCCTATCGAAAATCTTATTGCAGGCGTAAAACTCTGACTCCGTCATTCGTTGGTTCGAATCCGGCTACCCCGGCCACAGATACCATATATTGTATAAGATTGAGCAAATCAAATACAATATATGGTTTTTGTTTTATGTGGCATCTTTCACTCTTCCCCAAATTGGGGAAAGAAAAGGGGAAACTTTTCGAATTGAATTTTGTTTTTTGCCCCACTTTTCAGCCTGTTTTGCCCGCATATGCGGACTTTTTTGTTTTATTTTTGCTTTGAAACAGTTGATGAGGATTTAGGGGTGATTATGTATTGATAGTAGAAGGAGCACCAGATTTCGGAAAATTTTATATTGTATTTAGTAAAATATTCCGATTTCGGAAAATATATTGAGATTTGGAGAGCGATATGCTATACTGAACGTGTCGGAGGTATGGCAATGATTGAAAGAAAGAATTATTTAGAAAAGTTGATTGCCTGGAAGGACGAAAAGGTCATCAAAGTCGTAACGGGGATACGGCGCTGCGGAAAATCTACCTTGTTGGATTTATATATAAAGTATCTGAAAAAGAACGGGGTAGAGGACGGGCAGATCGTTGCAGTCAATTTTGAAGATCTTGAAAACGAGGCTTTGCGAGATTATAAAGCGTTGTATGCGTATTTGTCGGACAGATTGTGCAGCGGTAAAATGACGTATATATTTTTGGACGAGATACAAAAGGTAGAAAGCTTTGAAAAGGTAGCAGACAGTTTATATATAAAAGAGAACGTCGATTTATATATGACCGGCTCCAATTCGTGGTTGCTTTCGGGTGAGCTTGCAACGCTTTTGTCCGGGCGGTATATCGAAATCAAGATGCTGCCGTTTTCTTTTGCGGAATTTTACGAGAGCAGGGGCGGCGGAGATGCGGACAGACTGTTTGCGGACTATATGGCAAACGGTTCTTTCCCATATATTGCGACGATGGACAGAACAAAAGAAAAAATCGATATGTATCTGGAGGGCATATACAATACCGTTATCGTCAAGGATATAGAGGAGCGGCAAAACAGAAAGGAAAAAGATCCGAACAAGAGAAAAGTGTCGGATATTTCTTTACTGAAAAATATTTCTAAATTTCTTGCAAGTAGCATCGGCAGTCCCGTTTCCGTCAAACGTATTGCCGATTATATAACGTCCTCGGGCAGGAAAGTTTCACAAAATACGATAGACGACTATATTGAAGCACTGGTACAGTCGTATGTTTTTTATCAAGCGGAACGATATGACGTTGAAAGGAAACAGCTTTTGAAGCAAAACGGAAAATTCTATATCGTAGATTTAGGTTTGCGCAGATATTTGTTGCCGAAACGCGAATACGATTTAGGGTATTCTCTGGAAAATGTGGTCTATCTGGAACTTTTGCGGCGCGGCTATGAGGTGAACGTCGGAAAAATGGGACAGACGGAGGTTGATTTTGTCGCCAAAAAGGATGACGTGATCGGTTATTATCAGGTCACGGCATCGTTGACGGAACAGACGACATTTGAGCGCGAAATAAAGCCGTTGAAAAAAATCAATGACAATTATCCGAAAAAGATTTTGACATTGGACAGATTCACGCTCGGCAATTATGAAGGGATAGAGGTTCAGAATGCGGTCGATTGGTTGTTAGGTGAATAAAAAGATGTGCGACGCAAAAGAGTATGTTGCCTTGCAACAAGAGTGCGAGCGTCTGCGAGCGGAAAATCTATGCCTGAATA
>CAYLIO010000060.1:0-7783 GCA_964383655.1 uncultured Clostridia bacterium
CTAGAAATTTTCCAAAAGTATATCACAAACAAAAGTAATTGCCAACTCAAGGTCGGCCGTGGTATAATATTTTTACTGCAGGAAGCGACCTGCGGCCGAAAAAAATAAGGGGACACGGCCATGGAGATGCCGCAGGATAATGCCATTTTGCTATCATATGTCAACATGAAACTAAGAGACGGACGCGAGTCCGTAGCCGATCTGTGCGCGGAGCACGATTGGGGCGAGGACGAGCTCGTCCGCAGGCTCGATGATTCGGGGTATGTATACGACGAGACGCGCAACGCGTTCGTGAGTAAAGGGTAATTGCCGCAAGCGGGTTTTTAAGCGCCCGGATTTTTTTAAAAAAACAAATATTCTTCTTGTATCCGTAGTCTAATTGGATAAAACAAGGGCCTCCGACGCCCTCGTTGAGAGTTCGAGCCTCTCCGGGTACACCAAACGCAGCCTGAATCGAGCTCTTGAACCGGGGATTCAGGTTTTTTTATTATAAATTCCTCATCTTGCCTGAATAATAAATCGGCTTGCGGCCTTCTCTTTCGCATGCCCGGGCTAAAGGGCAAAAGCACCGTGTCTTACGGCTTATTCCCAGGCGCTTTTTGCGGGTGGCGATATTTAAAGAAATATAAGTTTTATCGATACGGGTATAAAAGATTGTTATCGAAAAGCCGGCTGTTTACGTTTGACAGAAAAGGGGCTCAGGCGTAAAATAACCATAGAAGTCAGTGAGGGGGAAGGTGCGGCCTGAAGCAAGGGACGCTATATGTAAAGGCGGAGTCAACGCTTTTGGAAGGCGGCAGGCGTATGTCGTCTCGGGCGAAAGAGCGCAGCGCTCACCGAGCCCCGGCCATAATCCGTGACGTCGCTTTGCGCGGGCTAAAGGGCCTGAGCAGAAGCGGCGGTTTGTTTTTTTGGCGCGGGAGAGGAAAGCTTGTTTGCGGAGATGAGTATGAAGACGGTAAAGAGACGGGCAAAATACGATAAAGCGCAAGTCATGGCTATGGCGGGTATCGTCATAGTGCTCATCGCTTTGCTCGTCGGCGCGTTTCTCATAGGCTCTGCAGACGAATCGCTGACTATTTCCGAGGCGCTTGCCGACGCCGTACAGCATGATGTGAACAAAGTAAGCCTCTTCGGGCTAGAGGTAGACCCCGGCGTCATATCTGCGCTCATAGTGACGGCGGTTCTTCTTATAGCGGCGCTCTGTATACGCATTTTCGTCGTGCCGAGATTCAAAGAAGTGCCGGGTAAATTTCAGTTGCTTTTGGAAAAGCTCGTGGGTTTTTTTGACGGGCTCGCGACGGGCAACAGTCCGCACCACAGCGGGTTTTTGGGTTGTTATATATTCTCTGCGGGGGTATATATTGCGGCGAGTACGCTGTTTGAGCTGCTCGGGATACAGGTTATGACCACATCCGGCGAGGCAGCGACGCTTCCTGCGCCGCTTGCGGACATCAATGCGGCAATAGCTTTAGGCGGGATGTCGTATTTGGTCATTCTGCTCGGCGGGCTTTTTACAAACGGAGTAAGAGGCCTGGGCAGAGCCTTGAAAGAGTTCTCGCTGCCTATATCCATGAGCTTCAGGCTGTTCGGCGCGATGCTCTCCGGGCTTTTGGTGACCGAGCTTGTATACTATACGATATCGCTGAGCATAGTGCTTCCCGTTATAGTGGCCGTTTTGTTTACTCTTCTGCACGCAATAGTACAGACATACGTTTTGGTTATGCTCACTTCGATGTTCTACGGCGAAGTGACGGAACCTGCTACGCGCAAGAAGAAGAGAGACGGAAGCAAAGAAAAGAGTAAAAAAGCATCCGCTGCGGCATAAATTTTTGCAGGCGGGGCTTATCCGATACAATCACGGATGACGGATGCATTAATCGAAAATAAAAGAAATTTTTTCGGAGGAACGACATGGATACGAAAAAGGTTTTAAGGAAAAGACTTATAGCGCCGATTGCGGCTGTTATTTTTATACTCGCCGTGTGTTTTGCGGTAGGCGCCATGGTGCTGCCCGTATCGGCAGAGACCGGGTCTGAAACCGCTGTGGCGGTCACGGCGGCCGATGAGACTACGGAAGAGGTGGCATCGGAAGAGATGACGGTAGCAGAAGACAGCACTTCGATGAGGGCGCTGGCTGCGGGGCTTGCCATAGGCATTGCGGCGCTTGCCGGTGCGATAAGCATGGGGATTGCAATCGCCAAGGCGAGCGACGGGATCGCGAGACAGCCGGAGGCCGACGGCAAGATAAGAAGCGCGCTTATGATAGGACTCGTATTTATAGAGACGCTGGTTATCTATGCGTTGATCGTCTCGATCCTTATAATCTTCGTAATGTAGCTTGTGCCGGGAAAGAGAAAAGATAAGGTTTATGCTTGTCTGAAGACGGGGTGGATGTATGTTGGGTTTAGACTGGCAGCAGATACTTCTGCACGTATTCAATTTAATAATACTCGTCGTCGGGCTGTCCCTTCTTCTTTTTAAGCCGGTGCGAGGCTTCATGCGCGCGCGCGAGGAAAAATATAAGAAGTCCGCAGAGGAGCACGCAAAGCGCACCGATGAGATAAAGGAGCTGGACGCTGAGCGCGAGAGAAAAATTAAAAGTCTTGACAAAGAGCTTGCCGAGCACAGAAAAGCTGCGCTCGGCGGCGTTGAAAAAGAGAGAAAAAAGTTGCTTGCGGATGCGCAGGCCGAGGCGGACGCAATCGTGTCTGCAGGACGCAGGCGCACAAAAAAGGAACGCGAGGCGGCGTTTGCCGGCGCGCGCGAGGAGCTGAGCGATATAGTCGTGCGTTCTGCAGAGAAACTGCTCGCCATAGACAGTTCGCCCGAAAGCGACAGGGCGCTCTATGACAGCTATCTTAAAGTCGCCGGCGGCGATATAACGCCGGGGAAGGCGACGAGGGAAGAGAGGGAGAAAGTGCGAAAAAGCGCAGAGCAGAGCAATCGCAAGGAGTCAGAGGCAAGGGCGCGCGCAGAGCTTGCTTATCTTGCGGCCGAGGCGGCAGAAAGCGCGATTAAGAGGGAGAGTACTCCCGACGGCGATAAGGCGCTGTACGACGAATTTCTCATGGCGGTAAACGGGAGCGGCACAAATGGCTGAAAAGAAAAAAAACGGAACAAGAAGCGCTGCAAAGGGGAAAGCGGTACCGGCTACGGCTAAACTGTACTGCGTAACGCCTCCCGATGAGGCGCAGAAAGACGGCATCGCGGATTTTCTGGGAAAGAAGTTCGGGATACGTCCTGAAATAAAAGTAATACGCGACTTGTCGCTCGTCGGCGGATTTCGCTTAGAGTACGGCGGCGAGGTATACGACTGGAGCGCGCGCGGCAGGATAGACAGGCTCAGGGAGGATATAAAAAACTCCGGTACGGGTGTCACCACGCTCTTTAAGGAGGCCGTGGCCGATCTTAGGAAAACGGTCGAGAAATGGTCTATGCCTGCGGGCGGCAGACAGACCGGCAAAGTGCTGTCCGTAGGTGACGGGATTGCGCACGTCAGCGGCTTGGACCATGTATGCTACGGCGAGATAGTCGTCTTCGACAGCGGCGTCAAGGGGATGGTACAAGAGCTGGCAGAAGACAGCGTGGGAGTGGTTCTTTTCGGCGACGACAGGGAGATCGAGGAAGGATCGGTTCTCTACCGCACCGAAAAAACTGCGGGCGTGCCCGTCTCCGAAAAATTGTTGGGCAGAGCCGTAGACGCGCTCGGTGCGCCTATAGACGGCGGCGGCGCGATAGAGGCGGACGAATATATGCCTATAGAGACGTCGGCGCCGGGAATAATAGACAGACAGCCCGTCAACAAACCGCTTGAGACGGGAATACTTGCAATAGATTCAATGTTTCCCATAGGTCGCGGCCAGAGGGAACTTATAATAGGCGACAGACAGACAGGGAAGACGACGCTTGCCCTTGACACCATCTTGAACCAAAAAGGCAAGGACGTAATCTGTATATATGTCGCCATCGGCCAGAAATCGAGCTCTGTGGCCAGGCTCGCTGGGACGCTGAAAGAGCGGGGCGCATCGGATTATACCATTCTCGTGTGCGCTTTTGCGAGCGACGGCGCGTCGCTGCAGTATATAGCGCCCTATTCCGGCTGCGCTATAGGCGAATATTTCATGAACAGGGGCAAAGACGTGCTCATCGTGTATGACGACCTCTCAAAGCACGCCGTGGCGTATCGATCGCTGTCTCTTCTTTTAGGCCGGTCGCCGGGCCGCGAGGCGTATCCCGGCGATGTGTTCTATCTTCATTCGAGATTGCTTGAGCGCGCGGCGCATCTCTCGGACGAGAGGGGCGGCGGGAGCATGACGGCGCTGCCTGTCGTCGAGACTCAGGCCGGCGATATTTCGGCATATATTCCGACGAACATAATTTCCATAACGGACGGGCAGATTTTTCTTGCGAGCGATCTTTTCTATTCGGGGCAGCGCCCCGCGGTAAACGTCGGGATCTCCGTATCCCGTGTGGGAGGCGACGCTCAGACAAAGGCAATGAAGACGGCGGCGGGACCGCTGAGGCTGGACCTTGCGCAGTACAGGGAGATGGAGGTGTTCATGCAGTTCTCCTCCGATCTGGACGAGGCGACGAAAAAAATGCTGAACTACGGCAGAACGCTCATGATGCTGTTGCGCCAGCCGCAGCACAGGACGCTTTCGATGCACAAAGAGATAATACTGCTCACAGCGGCGCAGGGGCATGCCTTTTCTTCGGTCGAAGTCGAGCGCATTCCAAAGCTGATACCCGGGCTGCTGGAGCATTTTGAAGCGGTCTATCCGGACATGTGCGCCGAGTTGGAGAAAGGGGACGCGCTTACGCCGGAAACCGGACAGAAAATAACGGACGTCGCTAAAGCCTATGTCGCACAGGCTGCGGCTTTCAGTGACGTTGAGGGCGCAGAATAATGTCAGGACTCAACGAAATAAAAAAGAGAATAGCCGGCGTGAGGGAGACACACAAGATAACCAACGCGATGTATCTCATCTCTTCGACCAAGATGCGCAGGGCAAAGGAGGATCTGGACAGGACCAGACCCTACTTCGACGCGCTTCGCGTGGAGATAAAGCGTATATTCCGCTCGGGAAACATGCCGGCATCGAGTCCCTATTTTTATCCCGTGGACGCCAACGAGACGATAAAGGGCACGTATGCCTGTCTGCTGATTACGGGCGACAAGGGTTTAGCCGGCGCGTATAACGCAAATATCATAAAACGGGCAATGGAGCTGTACGAGCCCGAATGCGATATCAAGTGGTATGTGGTGGGCGAGTACGGCAGACAGCTTTTGAAACAGCGCGGAATACCTATCGAAAAGAGTTTTCTGTACACCGCGCAGAACCCGACGATGCACCGGGCGAGGGAGATTTGCGACATTCTTCTGGACGAGTACGACAAGGGTACGTTCAAGAAGATATATGTGGCTTACACCGATATGAGCGGAAATAAGGACGAGGCGCAGCTTACTCGACTGCTGCCGTTCCATCGCAAAGAGTTCGCCGTGCCCACCGTCGAGGAGCCGGTGAATACTCCGTTTGAGTATTATCCGTCGGTGCCCGTCGTTCTTGAGAACATAATGCAGAGCTATATAGCAGGCTTTATATACAGTGCGCTCGTCGACAGCTTCTGCAGCGAACAGCATGCGCGCATGACGGCCATGAAATCGGCAAACGACAATGCAGAAAAACTTTTGGACGATCTTACCGTGCAATACAACAGGCTTCGCCAGAGCGCGATAACTCTGGAGATAACCGAAGTCGCGGCGGGCGCTAAAGCGCAAAGAGAAGAAAGACGAGGAGGTATCGGGCGGTGAAAAAGGGCAGAATAGTGCATATATCCGGTCCGGTCACGGACGTAAAGTTCGACGATGGTGCGCTGCCGCGCATAAGGGATGCGCTCACCGTTGAAAACGACGGCAAAACCTATGTCATGGAAGTTGCCAAACATACGGGCGCCGATACCGTACGCTGCATAATGCTCGGTCCGTGCGAGGGCCTTTCGCGCGGCGCCGAGGTCGTGGCTAAGGGCGATGTTATAAAGGTGCCGGTCGGCGAGTGTACTCTTGGCAGGATGTTCAACGTGCTGGGCGAGCCGATAGACGGCGGAGCCGAGCCGGATGCGGAAGAAAAGTGGCCCATACACCGCAAGGCGCCTTCCTTTGCGGACCAGAGTCCGGTTGCCGAGGTGCTCGAGACGGGGATCAAGGTTATAGACCTCATGGAGCCCTATGCCAGAGGCGGGAAGATAGGCCTCTTCGGCGGAGCGGGCGTGGGTAAGACCGTGCTTATACAGGAACTCATACACAACGTTGCCATGGAGCACGGCGGCTACTCCATATTTACGGGAGTTGGCGAACGCTCGCGCGAAGGCAACGACCTTTGGCGCGAGATGCAGGCCAGCGGCGTGGCGGATAAGACGGCGCTTGTCTTCGGTCAGATGAACGAGGCGCCCGGCGTGCGTATGCGCGTCGCGCTGACCGGGCTTACCATGGCAGAGTACTTCAGGGACAGAGATCATAAGGACGTGCTTTTGTTCATAGACAACATCTTCCGTTTCGTTCAGGCGGGCAGCGAGGTGTCTACGCTTTTGGGACGCATGCCGTCCGCCGTGGGATATCAGCCTACGCTTGCAAACGAAATGGGCGAGCTGCAGGAAAGAATAGCGTCCACGCGCGAAGGCTCCGTAACGTCCGTGCAGGCGGTATATGTGCCTGCGGACGACCTCACGGACCCCGCACCTGCGACAGCGTTTGCGCATCTTGACGCCACAACCGTATTGAGCAGGAAAATAGCCGAACAGGGCATTTATCCGGCCGTCGACCCCCTCGAATCTTCGTCGAGGATACTTGAGCCGGATATAGTCGGCGCTCTGCACTACGAGACGGCGCGCAGAGTGCAGGAGACTCTCCAGAAATACAGCGAGCTTCAGGACATAATAGCAATTCTCGGCATGGACGAACTTGCCGAACAGGACAAGCTCGTCGTGTACCGTGCACGCAAAATACAGAGATTTTTGTCCCAGCCTATGCACGTCGCCGAGAAATTCACCGGCGTTAAGGGTATATATGTACCCATGAGCGAGACCGTAAAGGGCTTTAAGGCAATAATTGACGGGGAGATGGACGACTACCCCGAAGCCGCATTCTACAACGTAGGCACGCTTGAGGATGTCAAGAAGAAGGCGGATGAACTTAAAAAAGGAGAGTAGGGCAAGTTAAATGAACACCTTCAAGGCACACATTTTAAGCGCATCGCGCACCTTCTATGACGGCGACTGCGAGAGCATAATCCTGCCTACGGTAGACGGGCAGTACGGCGTGCTTGCGGGTCACAGCAGCACTATTGCCGCAGTCGTGCCCGGCGAGCTTTTATTCCGCGCTCCCGGCGCAGAGTGGCAGGAGGCCGCCATATCATCCGGCATCATGAAAATTGAGAACGGGGAAGTGCTTATTCTTGCCGATTCTGTGTTGAGGCCGGAAGAAATAGACGAGGAGCGCGCCGAACGCGAGGCGGCGGACGCGCGCGAGGCGCTGCTGCAGAAGAAGAGCAGACAGGAATACATAAGCGCCCAGGTCCAGCTTGCGCGAGCCGCAAGCAAACTGCGCATAAAACGCAGCTATGCGAAAGGCGGTCACTCTGTAGGAAGATGAAAAAAGGGACGGGCTCCGGGCATTTTCGCCGAGAGATCGCCCCTTTCTTAATTATCCGGGTATCTTATCGGCGCTATTATCTGCGGCCGGTTTGTTTTTTCGCGTTTTTATCTGTTTTGTATTCCCGTTCCG
>CAYLIO010000061.1:0-1590 GCA_964383655.1 uncultured Clostridia bacterium
ATAAACTTGCGTCACCCTTATTAAAATTCGGACAGAATGTATTGCATATCTTTATTGCCGGGTATATAATTGTTTTAGTCGTTTTCAAGGCGGTCTGAATATGTCGGAATACAATATAAACACGCTTACAGTTCTTAGAAATCTGCTCTCTGACTGCGTGTTCGGCGCATATATGAACTGGCGCAAAAGTCTATCGAAAGAGGCCTTTGCCGAATTTGAGTACAGCTTGCTCTCTAAAGGCGCGGAAAGCAACTTCCTTGCATACCTCAGCGAGAAAATCCTCACGGACGAAAACGCCTTTTCCGTCTGTTGCGCATCGGGCAAAACCCCTTCTCGCTACCTCAAAAGCGAATATATGCACGATTTGAATATTATATTCGAATATGTTCAAAGCGGCGACACCTTCGGAAGATTCGAAACAGGTACCCCGTGCGCACCGCTTCACCGCACTCCTTTTACCGAGAATACATACAGGAAACTGAAAAACTTCTATAAAAAGAACGGATACGGCAAGTTTATAAACCACCGCGCATTTATCTATGAGAACGCTAAACTCGTGCCCGTAAAGAACGTATCGCAAATAACACCTGATAAGCTTATAGGCTATGCGGAAGAAAAACAGGCGATCGAGAGCAACATTCTTAACTTTCTCTCAAATCTTCCGTACGGCAACATGCTTTTATACGGCGACAGGGGCACGGGTAAATCCTCCACCGTGCACGCAATGCTCAACAAGTATGCTAAATGCGGCCTCAGGATGATAGAAATCAATCGGGGGAATATGCTTGATTTGCCGAAAATAAGGCAGGAGCTTATCGACAACCCGCTAAAATTCATTATATTTATAGACGACCTTTCATTAAACGAAAACGACGATAAAATCTCAGGACTCAAAGCCGCGCTTGAAGGCTCGGTTTCGGGAAGTACGACAAACACCATGATAGTCGCAACTTCAAACAGAAGGCATATCGTTAAGGAAAATTTTTCTGAAAGAGAAAATTCCGTACACCTCAGCGACTCCATTCAAGAACAACTCGCTCTTGCGGACCGTTTCGGCATCACCGTACTGTTCTCATCCACTGACAAAGCGCAATATATTGAGATAGTCAAGAGCCTTGCGTCGGACGAAAAACTTCCCGTTGCAGACGACGAGCTTTGTGCGCTCGCCGAAAGATGGGCCCTCATTAAAGGCGGACGTTCTCCGCGCAGAGCCAGACAATTCATAGATTTTGTCACTTCATGCATTAAAAGGGACGCGCGAATAGAATTTTAGCTCATCCCGAACCATTGAAAATCCATTATTGATTGAAGCAGAATCCCCGGTGTACACGCACGCACATTGAACAACTTTAAACACATAAAACCCTTATCGCGCACACTGCAAAAAGCGGCCGATAAGGGCCGCTTTTTTATTACAAATATTTACTATTTCAAAGAGTACTCAAAAATATTCCGAAAATCATTCGGCCTTTCTTCCTATATTTTTAAGGAACTGCGCGAACTTGGGAACATTCTTTTCAGCAGGACGCTCTATGGTTTGTACCTGAGGTTGAGCGTACTGCGCCTGGGGCTGAACATACTGCGCCTGGG
>CAYLIO010000061.1:1690-7726 GCA_964383655.1 uncultured Clostridia bacterium
CTGAGCGTATTGCGCCTGGGGCTGAGCGTACGGCTGATAGGCAGGCTGCTGCGGGTATTGATTCCTTTGAGGATAAGTCGGCTGAACGGGCCTCTGCTGAGCCTGAGCCGGCCTGGGATAAACAGGCTCGGATACGGAAAGTCTTGATCCGCCGTAAGGCGCCTGCGCATAATTATTGCGATAGGCCCTTGACTGTTCGTCTTCACGCTTGCCATCGTATCCCGGGAAGCTTGTAGCAATAACCGTTATCTCTACTTCGTCCTGTACATTCGGATCAATTCTTGCACCGAATATAATATTTGCTGAGGCGTCTACAACGCTTCTTACAAGCTCTGCAGCGTCGTTTACTTCGTCAAATGTGAGGTCCTCGCCGCCTACAACGTTCAGAATTACTCCACGAGCGCCTTCAATCGTCGTTTCGAGAAGAGGGCAGTTAACCGCAACGCGTACAGCCTCTATAATTCTGTTCTCGCCCTTGGCAACTCCTACACCGAGATGAGCTACGCCCTTGTCTTTCAATATGGTCTTCACATCGGCAAAATCGAGATTGATAAGCGCAGGGTTGACTATAAGCTCCGCTATGCCTTTTATGCCCTGCTTTAAAATCTCATCGGCAACGCGAAGAGCCTCTTTCATAGGCGTATTCTTTGCTACAACGGTACGAATCTTATCGTTGGGAATAACAATAAGCGTATCCACGTATTTTTTAAGATTCTCAAGCCCCTTAACAGTATTTTCCATACGCTTTTTACCTTCAAAAGCGAAGGGCTCTGTAACAACCGCAACTGTAAGGATCTTCATGTCACGTGCAATTTTAGCGATAACCGGCGCAGCGCCTGTGCCGGTGCCGCCGCCCATACCTGCCGTTATGAACAGAAGATCGGTATCCTTAATGGCCGCCGTAAGCTCGTCCTTGCTCTCTTCGGCTGCCATCCTGCCGGTATCGGGCTCCGCTCCGGCACCCAGACCTTTGGTAAGCGAGCTTCCTATTTGGATTTTATTCTCACAGGGCGAGAGCGCAAGAATCTGGCTGTCAGTATTGACAACGTAGTATTCCGCACAATCTATACCTGCTTCAAGCATTCTGTTAACAGCGTTATTACCTGCACCGCCTACACCCATTACTTTAATTTTCGCACGGCCGGCAATGTTGGTTATCCTATCATCAAAATCATCAAACATTTGAATCCTCCGGTTTCGTTTACAAGATATATGTCTGTAATTTATTTTTTATTTGAACTGCCGGAAAATATCCCGGGAGTTGCCGAAAATCAATCAAAACAAGCCAAGAAAAGATGTCTTCTCTTTGTCTGACAGTGCCATATCAAGCAAGCTGAACAGCGAACTGAATTGAGGTTTATCATAATACGGTATAGCAGGCGATACGACATTTATAGTTCTTACGAGTCTTCCGCAGATATGCTCTATAGCTCCGCGCACCGTCTTTATGCATTCTCCCGTAATATTGATCGGTTTATGTCCTAAATCTTTTTCGATGAAGCCGCGACTGCATTCCTCGATTGCTTCGCAGATGCCGTCCAGCGCTTCACCTATCTTTTCTTTGAGCTCACGATCCGAATATTTAAGAACATCCGCTCCGCTTACGTACTCAAGGGTAATATCCGAGTCATTTTTTGAATTAAGATTTACCCTGGACATCATAGAAACGGCCGCATCATACGTCATGCCCAACGTCTCCATCAGATAGACCGCAAGATGTCCTGCCCCGAGTGAAAACGACTGTGTATAGGCCACACCGTTGCCGCAAACAACAGTATATGTGGATGAAATGTAGCCGAAATCAAGGAGAATTGAATAGTCGTCCCTCTGCTCCGGCGGAATCAGATAAATGGCCTCTGCATGCACTGCGGGAATAAAAATAATTTCAGTCAGATTTTTGAATGTTGACAAACTATTTCTGACAATACCCGCAAACAATTCTTCACAATAATAGAAGCACAGTCTTCCGCTGATACTGTCCGACAGCCGCCCGAGCGGATTGACCGTTCTGCGCTTGTCGGAAAGTACATAATACAGACATCCGCAGCGAATGAGCTGCCACCCCTTACGCGCCTCGGGCGTTGCGGATTTCTCAAGTGCCTTTATATCTGAACTTCTTACCCTTTTCATTACGGGGAAGCTCAAAGAACTTTCCGCATTGACAAGTTCGGTGAATTCACCGGGAACGCCGATATATATTGTCTTTATTTTTTCGCCGGAAGCAAGATTTATACTCTTTACAACCGAACGGAGAGCACTTTCGAAACTTTCTGTATCGATAAGACTCCCCTCAGCGTAACCGTCATACGCAGCTGAAAATTTGCACTTTATTATAAATGTGTTATTCACGCCGCGTTCCGCCACAACCGCCGTTATTTCGGAAGAACGGATATCCACTACGGCTACACTTTTTTTGAGCATTTTCTCACCGGAAAATTGTACTTAATTAACTCATACTCGTGTTTTTCCGGCTGTGCGCCGGATACATACTGTATGTTAAAAACTGCTATTTATTGTAATTTAGTGCAGAAAACACGCTCCCGTATTTGCACTTATGCAACAAAATCAACTATATAGCTGCCTGTTACAGAACGTATGCAAGTGAGCGTACCGCTCAGCTTTTGATAATCTTCAAGTTTAAGAAATTCGTCTAAAAGAGCCTCTGCCTTCTCTGCGGTGTACTCGGTATAACCCATTATGCTCATGGTCAGCCCGCACCTCAGGGCAATATCCAAAGTATTCCAACTCTCTTCCGCTTCATTGACAGTTACCGAAATACTCTCAACAAATGAGCGTATCGCAGAAAGTCCTTCATACGAACTTATGACCGATGCCGCGCTTGCAACAGCCTCGTAGTCGGCTTGCGTCGCGTCGGAAATGCTTACTAAAACATTTGGAGCGCCGTCAATATTGTTTACGTTTGAGTCCTTCGTCGATATGTAATTCATATCGATATCATACACGTCCCAGAGACCTTCTTCCGACATAATCGTAAAGACCTCGAGTTTCTCTTTTATCGTCACGTTTACAGTGGACGGATAGATTTTTTCAAATGAAATATATCCGGCGTAGCCGTATCCCTCAAAAGCTTCAGTTATATCAGATTCCTCAATAAAGAAAATGCTTCCGCCTTTAAGCGACGACAGTGTCTCCTCTATCCCATCAGCCGCCCGGGAAAACTCATTGCTTCCCGTTGAATCATCCGTAACATAGCTCAAACGAAGCACGTTTATATTTCGCACCGCAAAGATCATGCTCAAACCTACGGCAAGCGCGGCTACAAAGATAACTGTAAGAAGTATAGCTATTGCATTACGTATGTACTTCATATGCCGCTCCCGAAATTCGTAACAGTCCCCGGCAAAAACAAACCGAAAATATCCATAAAATATGTCTTTATTTTATCCATTAGCAAGATGTGTTTTGCAGTTGCATGTCACGGCTCCGCATGGCAGTATCCTCAGTAAAGACCGGTAAGTCCGCTCCCACACCTTTAAAAAAAGGCCCTTGCCGACAGACACAGACCTTTTGGGTAAAAAAAGTAAGGGGAACTCTGTTTTGCAATTCACTACATATTATTCAGATTTGTCTCGGAGAGCTTCCGACCTTATGATATAAATCCGTACTCCTGAGCAGCCTCAAGAACTCTCTCATCCGAGGTTGCCTCAGATATATCATTCATAACCTGCTCGTATTCCGCTCTTACATCAGCCGCTTGATTTTCAAGGTCGGTTATATCCGAGTTTAAATTGGAGATAATTGCCGAATTGACTATTATAAGAACAAAAACGGACAGTATAAGCCCTACTATTACACCGAGAATAACTTTGTCACGCTTGCTTAAAGTCAATCTGCTTTCAGAAGCATGTTCTTCACCTGGACGCTCGATTTCGCCGTCCGTCATGATACGTGCGGCGCTGTTCGATACCCGAACGCCGTTCGGCCCTATCGTCTGGTACTGAATAGTCGTCGGTGTGGGACGAAGATCCTCGTTCTCTTCCTCGTCTATATTTAAAATGACGGGAGCTTCCCGCATCACAGTGTTGCGTACACTGTTAACCGGACTATCTGCACGGAATATATCGGCATCGGCGCGAGCATTCCTTACGAGATACGGAGTCCGTGCAGGCGCTCTGAAAGATTCCCCGTATTGAAGCGTACCAGGTGCACTGTCGTATACAGACCGTGCATACTCATCTTCTTCTACGGTAGACGAAACAGACTTGACGATATCTGTCCCGTCCGCATCTATGCTGGCAACTATATCCTTGATTTTGTTTTCCGGATTCAGAAGACGTGCAAGGTTGCCGCTTATGCGCGCGTTGTGAAGCTCATCAATAGCCTTATCATCGAAGCGAAGTCTTGCCTGCTCCTCTCTCTCGCCTCGCGTTGATATTCTTTCTTCAAATACTGGTGTCGCCGTCGCCATAATCAACTCCTTATACCAATGATAGCTCTTATCAGATTATTTTCTCCGCTATCCTGAGTTTAGCCGAACGCGAACGAGAATTTACGGACATTTCATCCGCTCCGGCACAAATCGGTTTTTTTGTTAGTACTTCAATTTCTTTTTTCTTCCCGCATACACAGACAGGTAGCTCTTTCGGACATATGCAATCCGTCTCAAGATAATTAAACGCCCTCTTAACTATCCTGTCCTCTAGGGAATGAAATGTGAGAATGACTATTCTGCCGCCTTTTTTTAGTTTCCGGGTAAGCCCCGTAACGGCATCGTACAGTCCTGTCAGTTCACCGTTTACTTCTATTCTTACGGCTTGAAACCCCTTTCTCGCCGCAGGTCCGCTTTGCTTAAATTTTGCAGGTATGCTTCCCTCTATTATCTCGGCGAACTGCCCGCAAGTCTTTATGCGTGACTTTTCTCTCGCTTTAACCACATTTGCGGCTATCGCCGCAGCAAATCTCTCTTCGCCGTAATCTTTCAAGATTCTCGCAAGTTCCTTTTGCGGATATTCGTTTATCACATATTCCGCAGTCAGCTTCTGCGTCTTATCCATCCGCATATCAAGCGACGCATGAGGCTGCATGTATGAAAAACCGCGATCAGGCTTGTCTATCTGATGACTGGATACCCCGAAGTCCAATATGACCCCGTCAAGGTCTTTAACCCCTTCCTCATCCAGAACACTTTCAAAATTCTTGAAATTTGTTTTATATATGGAATATCTTTTCTTAAATTCTTTAAGTTTAACGCTCGCAGCCTTTATCGCGTCATCATCAAGGTCAGTCGCTATCAGCCTCCCGGACGGAGCCGATCTCTTCAATATTTCATATGAATGTCCGCCGCCGCCGAGCGTTCCGTCAAAATAAATCCCCCCGTCCACAAGGTTTAATCCTGCCATGCACTCTTTCAGCATTACGGGGAAATGCAAAAATTCACTCATATCAGATGTCTAG
This sequence comes from uncultured Clostridia bacterium, assembly GCA_964383655.1. Taxonomy (GTDB): domain Bacteria; phylum Bacillota; class Clostridia; order Christensenellales; family Borkfalkiaceae; genus Coproplasma. The sequence continues at coordinate 7,106 of CAYLIO010000061.1, forward strand.
CAGGCCGAACGCATCGTCAAAGGCCGAATTATCATCCGCTCCAAAGTATTCATCATAAACTTCCTTGGCCCAGATTTCAGCCCTGTTTCCCGTTCCGCAAATGACAATATCTTTCTTGATGCGAGCAAACTCCCTCAAGTTTGCGGGGAGCACCACTCTGCCCTGTGTATCCTCTTCGGCAAGGCAGAATGATTTTGTGAACGACCTTACACCGCGACGCTTTTCCGCATCCGATATATTGATCTCCTGGACTTTAGCCAGGTACTCCATCGCAATTTCGTTGGGGAATATAAAAAGGCAACCGTCGGTACCCTTGGAAAAATAGTACTTATCTCCAAGTTCTTTCCTTATTTTAGCAGGTACCCTTATTCTGTTTTTAGCGTCCAATTGATGATTGAATTCGCCTGTAAGAGAATACATGGTTAGATTACCTCTTATAAACTGTGAAGCTATAATAGCATGGAAATTGGCCACTGTCAACCACTTTTGTTCACTTTTTATAAAAATTTAATAAAAAATAAAGTCTTGCACAAATAATTTTGACCTCAATAAAGCGGATTTTTAATACTAAAGATGAGCGAATCGGCTTACTCTTCGGCTATGATCGCCGGAAAACCACCT
>CAYLIO010000062.1:0-7643 GCA_964383655.1 uncultured Clostridia bacterium
GCATATTTTCATTGGAAAGTATATGCAGATACTATGTAAAAAACGATGCAGGGGTTTTCTTTATACAAAAAGCTCTCAGCTATGAGCGATTACCCACAGCTAAGGGCTTTGCAATACAGATTTTTTTCGCCATACAAACCGCCTTTTATCATTCCGTAACCCATAAGCCACCGGATTACAAGAATAATGGCTCTCGTATGGCTCTTATCAAATTGTTATCAAAAGACTTTTTGAAGCGCCGCAAACCCGCATAAATACCGGATTCCACTATGCTTTGTTTTATTCCCACTCAATCGTTGCCGGCGGTTTGGAAGTTATATCGTAAACTATTCTGTTTACATGCTTGACTTCGTTGGCTATGCGATTGGATATAATTTCAAGCACATCATACGGAATGCGCGCCCAATCAGCCGTCATTGCATCCACGCTCGTTACGGCGCGAATAGCGACGACGTTTTCATATGTCCTGAAATCACCCTGAACACCGACAGTCTTGCTGTTGGTTATAACCGTAAAATACTGCCAAATTTTATCGTCAAGGCCTGCTTTGGCTATCTCGTCGCGAAGAATATAATCGGAATCGCGCAGCGTTTCCAATTTCCCTTCCGTAACCTCACCCATAATTCTTATTGCAAGTCCTGGACCGGGGAAAGGTTGACGCATAACGACGCTCTTGGGCAGTCCGAGTTCATAACCGACTTTCCTTACCTCGTCCTTAAACAGATCCCTGAGCGGCTCGATAATTTCCTTAAAATCCACAACCGAGGGAAGTCCGCCCACGTTGTGATGACTCTTGATAACGGCAGACTTACCCTTTCCGCTCTCTATCACATCGGGATATATTGTACCCTGAACAAGGTAGTCCACTTTACCTATTTTTTTAGCCTGTTTTTCGAAGGAACGTATAAACTCTTCCCCGATTATCTTGCGCTTTCTCTCCGGATCGCTCACACCTTTAAGTTTTTCAAGAAAGACGGCACCCGCATCCGCTTTTATAAGGTTCATCCCGAGGCCGTCTTTGAACACAGACATCACCTCTTCTGCCTCATATTTTCTTAAAAGTCCGTGATCTACGAATACACATGTGAGCTTATCGCCGACGGCTTTATGAATAAGCGTAGCCGCCACAGCCGAATCGACTCCGCCCGACATCGCGCACAGCACCTTTTTATCCCCAATCTTGTTTTTCAACTCCTTTATCTTCTCGGAAACAAATCCGGACATCGTCCATTCGCCGTGCGCCCCGCATATCTCATACAGGAAATTTCTGAGCACTAAAGTACCGTATTCGGTATGTCTGACTTCAGGATGAAACTGAACGCCGTAAATTTTACTCTCTTCGTTCCCGAATGCCGCATACGGGCAGTTGTCGGAACGGGCAATCATTTTAAACCCTTCCGGAAGCCGCGTTATTCTGTCCGTGTGGCTCATCCAGCAAACTGCGGTTTCAGGCAACCCCTTTGTAATCAAACTGCTCTCATAACGAACTTCAGCTTTGCCATACTCTGACGTAGATGCCTTTTCAACCACCCCTCCGAGTAAATACGCCGTAAGCTGGCACCCGTAGCATATGCCGAGCACGGGGATGCCGAGGTTGAAAATACCTGCATCAACCTTGGGACTGTCCTCATCATAAACGCTGTTCGGTCCGCCCGTAAAAATAATACCTATGGGAGCATATTCCTTTATTTTTTCAAGCGGCATGTCGGCGGGCAGAAGGTCACAATAAACATTCTGCTCACGCACGCGTCTTGCTATAAGCTGATTGTACTGACCGCCGAAGTCTAAAACTAAAACTCTTTCGCGCTGCATAAAAACCATATCCTTTGTTTCCATAAGTAATAGTTTAACGCGCCTTTTGCAGCGCGTTAAACTATCTTAATCCGATGTATTCAAATTCTGAAGACCTTCTATGATCGTTTCCAGATATTCTTTCTCATCCTCATCATCCGTCGCAACTCCCTTCAGAATAGCTAAAAGATGTTCCGCCGAAGAAGCATCATTCGCAACAATCACTTTGTTTATGGCTAAAGATCCGAGAGCATTGTTCAACGGAAACGAATTTAAAGTTATATCATATTCTAAAACTCCAGAAAGCGTAAACTCTTCTCTGTTAAAACCCTCGTCAAGAGCCTCTATCGCAAAACCTAGCGCTGTCTGAAGATCAACGTTTTCATAGCATGCACCGGCCACGACGGCGTAGATGTATTGCCGGTAGCTGTATGAAATACCGGGATACTTCTCGCTAAACTCACCATCGGCAGTTTGGCAATAATCATCGAAATCCTCATCGTCGATGAGCAAAGTGCCGTATTTTATGATGAGACTATTATCCTGAGCAAGCACTGCATCATTGGCACACCGCGCCAAATCACTGACATCGCCCGAATACGAATATGACAAAGCAGCATATCTTACCGCAAAACTATAGTTGCCCGACTGTTCGCACCAGCCGGCCATTGTGCTCGGAAAACCGAGACTCAAGACCGCAAAAACAACGACAGCGATGCCGGCCACAATCCCGAACGTGATTAACGATGTCTTAATAATAATTCTGTTCACTTTAGAAGATCCGTAAATCAGTTATTTAGGTATACACAGTGGCATTTTAGCATAAACGAGCCCCAAAAAGCAACAAAATAAGAAGCCGGCTCTTCCCTTAAGGCCATGAAAAAGGCTTATCTCCTCATAACAAAAAAAGCCGCTTAAATCCCTATAAATAGAGTGTTTTTAGGTAATATATGTCACGCATAGTACATTATAAATTGGCAAATTGATCTATTTTTGACCAAATAGCTAGCGTTTTAAGACGAGACATTTCTTTTTTTTATTCTTATGGTGTAAATATACACTCCTCTTCTTTGCTTCGGGATACGGCTTGTTTTTTATTTATGACGCCGCTTCAAGAAATTCTATTATTATACTGTTCTGTACATAAAGATACTCATCCTTGATTCTTATATAATCGCCCGACCGCTCTATGTACTCCCCTATTTTGTTTAAAGCTTTGGCATGTTCTTCAAAGAAGTCCTTTTTAAACATTTTTTTGTATTCTGCGGCATTCAACCCCGTAACCGTTCTTAAAGCCAGCATTATACATTCAAACTTCTGACCTTCCTCATCTATATCCTCACTGCTTTTAACGGGCAGATTGTCAGATAGGATGCATTTAAAATATTCACTTAAATCAAATGTGTTGGTGAAACGTTTGTTCTTTATACATGAGGAAGCAGACACGCCGAACCCTATATATTCTCCGCGGCGCCAATAATTCAAATTATGAAGACTGCCCTTGCCTTCCTTACAGAAATTTGACACCTCATAACGGATATATCCCAGCTCGCTCAGACGCTTTCTTGCCGCATTGTACATAATCGCGACTTCGTCTGAGTCAGGGAGCTCACCGTTTAAATATTCGCTGTAGATGGGCGTGCCGTCTTCGGGCGTGAGCGCATACAGCGAGATGTGACTTGCTCCGGCTTGTGCCGCAAAATTTACGGTAAAGACGGCATCGTCTGAAGTCTGGTCCTTAATGCCTATGAGCACATCGGCGTTAAAATCGGCACCTTTAAGATATTGAGCGCATTTAAGGAAATCAGAGGATGTGTGAATGCGGCCAAGCTCTTCCAACTGACTGTCGATTGCAGACTGAAGGCCTACGGAAAACCTGTTTATGCCGCATTTTTTATAAAACTCAATTTTTTCGTGCGAAGCGGTGCCAGGATTGAGCTCTATTGTTATTTCAGCGTTCTTTCTGAGATTATAGTTCTTGCGAGCACAAGCGACGAGCATGCCTATATAACTCTCGTCTATCACGGACGGCGTTCCGCCGCCTATGTACATCGTTTCAAAAGAGTAGCCTTTGAGCTCGTCACGCCTTAGCGACATCTCTCTGTAAAGGCATGTCATATAGCTTTCAGCATAGCATAATTTGTCGGGAAACGACGTAAAATCACAATATGAACATTTACTCAAGCAAAAAGGTATATGAACATAAATCCCCGCCATTTATTTACTCCAGCGATACTTATTGAGATCTATTTTATAATCTTCCGAAACCTCAACGCCCTCGGACTCGAGCAACGCTTTTTGCGCTTCTATGCCTCCGAATGCGAATGACGGGCATATCGACCCATCCGCAAAAACAACTCTGTGGCACGGATTTAAGCCGGGTTCGGGGTTATTGTGAAGCGCCCATCCGACCTGACGAGCCATGCGCGGATTTCCGCACAGAACGGCTATGTCGCCGTACGTGGCAACCTTGCCTTGCGGAATCTCGCGGATGATGCTATAAACGGTGTCAAAAAACGCCATGATTTTCTGCCTTATGCGACTCAAAAAGGTCAGTCATCTTTATTGGTCTTCAGAATTTGCATAAATACCTCGGACGGCACCTCAACGCTGCCTATCGTACGCATGCGCTTTTTACCCTCTTTCTGCTTTTCAAGCAGCTTCTTTTTACGCGTTATGTCGCCGCCGTAGCATTTGGCAAGCACGTCTTTTCTGAGCGCCTTTACCGTCTCACGCGCTATAATTTTACCGCCTATTGCAGCCTGAACGGGTATTTCGAACAGTTGACGCGGAATTGCTTTCTTCAAGTTTTCGCAAAGCGTCCTGCCGCGCCCGTACGCCGAATCTTCGTGCACGATCATAGATAGAGCGTCACAGACCTCGCCGTTCAGAAGTATATCCATCTTGACTAGTTTGGAGTGCGCATAGCCCATGAGATCATAATCGAAACTCGCATAACCGCGCGTGCGCGACTTGACGGAATCGAAGAAGTCATAGATTATCTCGTTGAGCGGTATTTCATACACAAGCTGAACGCGTTTTGTGTCCAGATAGTTCATCTCCTTAAATACACCGCGTTTTTCGCGGCATAGATCCATTATCGAACCTAAATAATCGGGAGGCGTGTATATGTCGACTTTGACGATGGGCTCCTCCATATGCTCTATTTCCGCTTGCGGCGGCAGATGTGAGGGATTGTCTACATACATTTCCGTCCCGTCAGTCTTTATGACTTTATAACTTACGGACGGTGCCGTGGTTATGATATCGAGCAGGAATTCGCGCTCTATGCGCTCCTGTATGATTTCCATGTGCAGAAGACCCAAAAATCCGCATCTGAATCCGAATCCGAGCGCAACGGAGTTATCCGGTTCAAATACCAAGGATGCGTCATTGAGTTTAAGCTTTTGAAGCGCATCTTTCAGATCACCGAAACGGCTGCCGTCAAGCGGGTATATACCGCAGAACACCACAGGCTGCACCTTCTTGTAGCCGGGCAGCGGTTCGTTTGCTCTGTTGTCTGCATTTATAACCGTGTCGCCGACTTCCACGTCTTCGATACTTTTTATTGAAGCGGCTATATATCCCACTTCACCCGCGACAAGCCCTTTCTTTTCGTAAAGTCTCGGAGCGAACACCCCGACCTCGGTAACTTCATATATTTTATCCGAGCGGAATGTTTTGATCCTGTCGCCCTTTCCGATCTTGCCGTCTTTTATCCTTACAAACAGTATTACACCCTTGTAATTGTCGTAATAACTGTCAAATATAAGCGCCTTTAAGGGCGCATCCTCATCCCCGTCCGGAGCAGGGAAATATTTTACGATATCCTCTAAAATCTCCCTTATATTCGTACCCTCTTTGGCCGATACTAAGGGCGCATGGGACGCATCCAGACCTATGACGTCTTCTACCTCCTTCTTTGCCTCGTCCGGCCGCGCGGAAGGAAGATCTATCTTGTTTATAACCGGCAGAATCTCAAGATTGTTCTCCAGGGCGAGATACACGTTTGCAAGCGTCTGCGCCTCCACGCCTTGGGATGCATCGACGACGAGCACGGCGCCTTCACAGGCGGCGAGCGAACGCGAAACTTCGTATGTAAAATCCACATGCCCGGGAGTATCTATGAGGTTGAGAATGTACTCACGACCGTCATCCGCCTTATAAAACATGCGTACCGGCGCAAGCTTAATGGTTATACCGCGCTCACGCTCGATATCCATGTTGTCGAGGAGCTGATCTTCCATATCGCGCTCGGAGACCTGGCCGGTAAGTTCCATTATCCTGTCTGCAAGCGTACTCTTGCCGTGGTCTATGTGCGCTATTATACAAAAGTTTCTTATATTCTTATCGGTGTTGTTCATATCACTGCCGCAATTTTTTTTGTTCTATTAAATTATAGTCAAAAAATACCTGTTTAGCAAGAATTTTCAGCACTCGCGAATACGTCTGCATCGCTAAAAATGCGGTTAGCAGGTCTTGCTTTTTAAGCCCAAAAAAACACCGCGCAAACCATACATACGTTTTACGCGGCGCATAAATTCATATTTTTTATTGTTTAAACTTTAAGCCCCCAGCAACGACGGCGCTTAACGAATACGGGATTGAAACGCTTCCATAGATTATTGATATTATCGTTCTGCTCAAGCTGAGGCCCCGTCTCAACCCATTCAACGCCCTGCCGGATGAGTCCGTCTATACAGGCGTCAATAATCATTGCAACAGCTCCGGAGTTCTTATATTTGGCCGTTATGCCAATACTCATCATATCGGCCACCCTTATCTTCTTAAACGCTTTTATATAAGGTATGATGCCGAAAGGGAAGACTCTCCCCTTGCCTTTTTGAAGCACCTCGTTCATCGAAGGCATCATGTACCCGTAGGCGACCACCTCTTCACACGTCTCGTCAACGATGACTGCGGCAAGATCAGGCACAAGCGCCATTTTGATTGTGGCCATTTCGCGTCTTTTTTGTTTTTCATTCAAAGGACTGGTGCCGAAGAGTGGCGCATACGCCTCGTCTAAAACGTCGAGGCACTTCATCATATATTCATCCAGCTTCTTTTTGTCGCGCTTACAAAGATACTCAATATCGAGCAGCTTGAATCTGTTTTTCTTTGCCACAAGCGCAGCAAGTTTCTTTATATGCATATCCGGCTCGTCCGGCACTTTTATCTTGTAGCTGCGCCAATCAACCACCTTATACGCGCCAAGCTTTTCCATATGCTCGACATAGTACGGGTAGTTATACAGCTCTATATACGTCGCATCCTCGTCGAACCCCTCAACAAGCATTCCCTGTTCGTTGAGGTCGGAAAAGCTTATGGGCCCTATTATTTCGTCTATGCCGAGCTCTTTCGCCCATTCTATAAGCTTCGCAAACAGCGCTTTGGTGACCTCAAAATCGTCCACGACGTCAAAACGCGTGAACCTTAGCTGTCTTTTGCCCGTTTTGTCATCTGCGCCGCGATGCCAGATACCGGCAATCCTTCCCGCAATCTTACCATCTTTATACGCAAGAAACATTCTGCAGTCCGCAAATCGAAATGCATCATTTATCGACGGATCAAATTCAGCAAATTCATCCATATAGAGATTGGGAACGGCGTGCTTGTTGCCGCGATACAGGTCTATAAGAAATTTGAAAAATCTTTTTTTACCCTTTTTGTCATCAAGGCTTATCTCTTTAATTTCTATCATATCTCTCCGAATCACAACCGAACCGCTTGCACACCCGAAAATCTCGGCTCTCACCGCATATGGCAGACGGTTTGTTTGTTGAAAAAAACTTATATAATTTTAACATTTTTTTCATATACTGTCAATTCGTTGCGACCTTGCAAATATGATT